>FR901046.1 GCA_000438295.1 Clostridium sp. CAG:451 | reverse complement strand
ATTAGACAAAGTAATATTACTGATAAAATTATACTTTCCCTTTTAATGTTTATTTTTTTCTTATCTTTTATAACTTTCATACTTCATCTATCCTTTACTCTTATCTATACTTAGTCTATCAAATTCTATCTATATTTTCAATAAATTGTTTCTAGAAAAAAAAACTTAAATTATTCACTTAAACCATGAATTTTCTTTAAGTCTTCATCACTTACTTTATCTAAAGTCCATTTATTATCCTTCTTAGTAAGTGTAAATATAATGGTATATTTAGTTTTACTAGTAGTAGCTTTTAACTGTTTAATCTTATACTCTTCTATTTTCTCTTTTCTACTCTTATCTTTCTCTTCCTTAAATTCATCTGGATACTTCTTAATATCTTCATCTACTTTTTCTAAAGTATTATAGTAATCAAATACTTCTATTTCTACTTCAACTGATGCTTTATCCCCATCTATATTTTCATCTTTTATACTATAAGACAAATTCTGATACTGTTTCTTTAAGAGATTTTTATATTCCATCTTATAATTATCACTAGCATCAATATCTTCTATAGAGTCATCTAACTCTTTAATAATAGATGTATCCATTGTCTGATATTTACCTAAAAACTCTTCTACTTTCCTACTGGGAGTATTTAAAATATCAGTACAACCAGTTAACAAGAAAATACTAAGTAATATTATTAATTTTTTCATCTATAGTCCTCCTATAGATAGATTGTACTAATATTTAGAAATTATACGTTTTTATTAATTAAGAAGAAACTTTTTAACTCTTTAATATAATTACTATTACATTTATATATATTATCTTTTAAAGTATTAAATTTATCCTCTATACTAGTTAAGTTATTATCAAAGTACTCTTCATATAGATAATTTATTTCTTCTTTATTATCCTTTATTTTCTCTAACTCTCTTAACAAAAACTTTTGATTATCCTTTTCAAATCTAGTTAATTGATCTTTATTATTCTTTATCTTTGTTTTTTTATATCCAATAGGTAACTCTACTAACTCTTCAGTCATTTCAAGTACCTCTTCTTCTTCATCTAGTAATAAACTACTTTTATATAGGGTATTACCCTTATTATCTAATTCTATAGCAAAACACTTTCTACCATCTGATAGTAAAACAAGATATGGTATTTGTTTAGTCTCACCATTAAAGTAGCAGATAGCTTTATTTCTAATTTTAGGTAATATTGTTATATCTAGTTGTAACTTATTAGTAAATAAATCTTCTATTAAAGTCTTAGATACTTTAAATAAGGGTACCTTTTTGATATGTTCAATTAAGTCATCTTCCTTCCACTCATAAAACTCTAATCCTTCATCCATTTGTCTTAAGTTTAGTAAAATATCATAAATATATATCATCTTTTCTCTCTCCTTCCATAGATAGAAATAACAAGTAGAATTATTCCTAGTAATAGACTATAAGTCTTATAATGGGTAAACATAAAGTTTAAATACTCACTAAATGAATAACCAAAAGTAAATAGATTGGTATAACAGATAAAGTAGAAAAAACCTAGTGTTGTAAACATAAATCCTAATAGATATATTATTATTCTAGTCAAATTATTCACCTAATATACTTTATTCCAATCTATTTTTAGTATACAAATTATTAAAGGATTTATACAAAGAAAAAAGCCTATAATTAGACTTCTTCTTTTAAAGCTTTTATATCTACTTGATTGATAGATGTAAATTTCTTTGATATTTTATCAGTAGTAATAGATACATTTTCAACATCTTTATTAACTGTTTGAATACTTTTAGATAACTTATCCCAGCGTTCCTTATATCTAGCAAACTCTAAGCCTAATTTATTTAACTCTTCATGAATAATAGAGGTGTATTTGTCTTTTTCCATATTCTTAATAATCATTTGAATAACGGTTAGTGTAGATATTAAGGTTGTAGGACTAGTGATAAAAACTCTTCTTCTATAAGCATAATCTACTAAGTCTTGATGATAAGCATTAATCTCTGCAAATATTGCTTCTGCTGGTAAAAACATAATAGCTTGTCTACTAGTAACACCTTCAATTATATATTTATCTGCAATGGCATCTATATGTTTTTTTACATCTAATTTAAATTGTTTTTCAGCGATTAATCTTTCTTCTTTTGATAACTTTCTATCAACCATCTTTTGGTAATGTTCTAGAGGAAATTTAGAATCAATACCAATCGTTCCTAAAGGTGATGGTGCGAATAAAATACAATCAACAATAGTACCATTTGGTAGTGGATACTGTAAACGATATATAGTATCATTCTTCTCTCCAAAGATATTACTCATTAAATGTTTTAGATGAACCTCTCCATATATTCCTCTTGTTTTCTTATCAGTTAAAATACTTTGAAGAGAGATTATATCGCTTGATAAAATATCTATCTTCTTTTGAGCTTCATCTATCTTACTAAGTCTTTCTATGACATTAGTAAAAGTCTTATTAGTCTTTTCAAAGTTTTGATCAAGTCTTAAATTAACTTGTTCATTAACTGCTAATAGTCTTTTTTCTACTTGTTCATTTAAGTGTTCAAAGTCACTATGAAGACTCTTATTTAAATCATCTTTAAAACTTTGTAATTCTTTCATAGTATTAATCTCTAATGTTTGTAATCTAGTAGTTATTTCTCTTTCATTAATGTTTTTCATTAAACTTATTACCAGTAATATTAGGTTTACAATAAGTAAGCCAATAATTATATAATCCATTTTTCTTCACCCTAAATAAATTATATATTACAAACATATTTTTGGTCAATTATTATTTTTAATTTCTAAATACCCTTCTTTTATACTATAAGTATTAAATCCTAAAGCATTTAAATAATTAGATAGTTTCTTACTTTCTATCCCACTTTCACAAAATAAATAGTACTCTTCATTTCTCTTTAGATAGTTATTAGGATAACTTTTTAATGCTTGATATGGTATATTTACTGCAAAAGGAAGAGTTCCTCTTACATATAAATAGTTAGCTCTTATATCTATTAGATTAAGTTTATCTAAACTAGTAAGATTTTTAATTGATATTTCATTCATACATATCACCTAATATATGATATGTAACTTTTTTATAATGAAAAAGGTAATTAGTCTAAAAAAAACAAGTTTTAATGAACTTGTTCTCCTTCTATTCTAAGTTTTCCCTTCCAGACTTGACCACCAATATCAGCATCAATATCAGAAGAAACCCATAATTTTAAGTTATAATTTATAGTAGTATTTTTAGCAATAGTACCTGTATCTAATACTCTTTGTTGATTAGTTCCCAAATCAGTTAAAGGTTTAACAGCTCCTACTACAGAATCTTTAGTAAAACTATATTTGATATATTTATCATTAAGTCTAGTATCTCCACTATCTACACTAACATCGTCAAGATAAATACTGTAAGTTGATGCCGTACTACCCGTATTTTTTAAACTAAAAGTAAAGCCCGTTAACTTTTTTCCATCATCATCTGTCATCGGATAAGTATCATTAAGTGTTATAGCATTACCTTCTGTTAAAGTCAATTCTAGTTTACCAAGAGTAATTTTATTTTCTACTGTCCCAGGCTTGCTGTAGGAAAAAACAGCTGCAGTTAGGGCTATTATAACAATAACAAATGCTAACAGCATAATAACTAATACTTTATTATTTTTTCTTAAGTTTTCCATATATATTAACCACCTTACACTGTAAGTATACCATAGCTTATTAAAAAATAGCAATAACTACTAAGGCATTTTTTTCTTTTGTAAATTAACAACTTCCTTATCATTAACTCTATAAGAAATAACATTTACATCATAATTGTCAAATACAGAATAACCAATAGTATAAAGTACTTCTTCTTTAACTTTACCACTAGAATCAAATAAAGCATCATTAAAGTTTAGAATCATTACTTGCTCATTTACACTCTTATCAAGTAGTGTCAAGTCTTCTTTTACTATACTCATTAGATTAGGTTCATAAATATAACCGGTAGTTAACTCTTCTATAATTATATCTATTTTATCTCTTGAGTCATTTGTATATGATGTAACTGGTACATAGTAAGAGTTATTATTAACTTCTTCTAGATAATATACTACTGTTTTATTTATATTATTAGTTTTAGTAAATTGATAATTTTTATTTATTCCAAAATCTCTTTTTAAGGGATAAGTTATTTTTTCTTTACAGTTAGGATACTCCTCTAAAAGTTTATCTTCTACTTTAATCATAACTTCATCAATATCATCTAACTCTGTTAGACTATAAACAATAGATTCTATCATTTTCTTTTCTAGTTTATTACTAACTTTTAAAATATCTTTAGAAAAGTTAAGAGTTACTTGTTTATCATTAATAGTTATATTTTTAAGTTTAGTATTAACTGGTATTACTGGCTTTAAGGAATCAGTATATTTTAGTGAGTTAGACTCAGTTAGATAAGAAATAATTGTTTTTATATTTTCTTTTAAGTTATTACTATCTAAAAGTACTTTCATCTTTACTAAGTAGTTATTCTTATCAAGAAGGTAGATAGAATGATTTCCAAGTGAAGTTACATATTCTATTTCTAAAGATACATTTTTACTATTTAGCTTATCTTCTATCGGAATAGTATAAATAGTCATAATAATAAAAAGACTCATAGTAGTAATAAAGACTTTTCTTATTGCTTTTTTCCGTAACATATAATTCACCTAATATATATTATGAAAAAAGTACTTTATCTAGTACTTTACAAATGTATTTCTTTTAATTTTAATAGTTCTACTACGGCACTACTTCTTCCTTTTACTCCAAGTTTTTGCATTACATTTGATATATGATTTCTAACTGTCTTTTCACTTATTTTTAAGATGGTAGCAATTTCTTTTGTAGTCTTACCAGTAATTAATAGTTCAAAAACAGTCTTTTCCCTAGCAGTTAGTATCTTTTGATACATCTTAACTCCCCTTTCCCCATAAGTTATTTACACTATTTCATAGTATCATATGAAAAAAAGGATTTTTGTTGTGGGTAAAATCCTAGACTATTTTTCAAATTTAACAGTTATATTTTTCTTTTGTTTAAACTCTTCTTGTACAAGACGCATAATATTATTAGCAAGAGTGGTATCATGTTTTTTAGAAACAGCAACTACTTTTATTTCACTGTTATCTATTTTTATAAAACAAGATAGATTATATTTTTCTTTTACTTTCTTTTCTAGTTTTTCTTCTTGCCCTTCTACTTCATTTAGATATTTTAACTGCTCATAGGCATTATTTTTTTCTTCGGTAGTAGCATCTTCTTTAGTCATGGTCTTTTTTAAGTCACTTTTTTCTTCTTCTCTTTCTTCTTCTTTACTAACTCTAAGTGCTGTTAAATTATCACTTTCTTTTACTGTAGTAGTATCTTTCTTAACTGTTTCTTTTTTATTAGTAGCATTTTTAGCAACCAAGAGATCATTTGGCATTGTAATATAGTAGACACTAAGCACTAGTATTAAACTAAAGAGTGTTAAAAACCACAGATTCTGTTTCTTTATCATTAAATATCCTCCCTTAATTTACTACATTCTATGTAAGGGATAATCTTAGTAGAACAAAAAAAGTGATTAAATCACTTTAACTCTGTGACATCCTCCCCCGCCTAAAGAGGTGGGTGGCTTCCTTTCGTACAAAAGCGAACAGTCGGTTCTCGTTCGATAATACCATTGTACTAAGCATAAGCGAGCTAACCCCGTGTGTCCCAC
>FR901045.1 GCA_000438295.1 Clostridium sp. CAG:451 | reverse complement strand
TAACGATTAATTCTGTAATTTCTCCTCTTTTTGGACATTTATAGTCTAGATAATCATATTCATCATATGGGAATATGCAACCCATGATTAAGCCAATTGCTTTATTATTTTCTACTGCCAAATAACATTTACCGTTGTTCTTATTAACTTCTTCTAAATCCAAAACTGCCATTTTTTCCCTATATTCAGGATGAACTTGATCCAAATGATCTTTATCTATTGATACAATATACTCTTCAAGTTCAACTAATAAGTCTTTGACATCTCCTAAATACTTATTTTCATATTCTACTATTTGCATAAATTAACACCTCTATTTATTATTAAAAACGAATACATCCTCTATTCCATCATTTTTAGTTATATAATTACCATTTGTATATTCTGATATAATATTCTTCCAAAATGAATATGCAATAGGATTATTCTCCATCGATTGAACTTCCCAATTGCCATTAAATTTTTCAAATATTTCATATGCAACCTTTTTACCAATATGATTTCTTCTGAATCTTGGCATTATTAAGAACTCGGCAATGCATTTACCGTCTTTATTAAATTTCAAATTCTCGTTTACCATAACCATTCCTACATAGGCATTTCCACTTTTAATAAAATATGAATTTCGATCATTATCGGTAAAATAATTATCAAACCATCTATATTCAAATATACAATCTTCATTTATGTCATTATCAATGTATTGCGAACCATCATATAAAGCATACTGTAATAATTTGTATAACTTTTCTTTTTCATCTTGTTTTACATCAATTATTTCATAATTAAATTTAATCACCAACTTTCATACATAATTATACCATGAAACCATAATAGATTTTACTTGTATAGTCCAATATTTAAATCAAACTGGCTCCAAAGTGGCTCCAGCCCATATTTTGGGCAATTTTTTGAGAAAAAGAAAAACTCGCGTTTTCCCTTTATTTATGGGATTTTACGAGTTATTTGCCACAACATTGCTTATATTTTTTACCACTTCCACATGGACAAGGATCATTACGACCTACTTTTTTACTCTTCTTTGGTTTCTTTACTGAATCTGATTTATCATCATTAGTTTGAACATTTCTTGTAACTGGTTTTCTTTCAACAGTCTTTTGTATTTCTGCTTTTAGTAAGAATATAGTAACATCATGATCAATCTTTTGTAACATTTGATCAAATAAATCAAATCCTTCAGTACTATATGCTCTTAATGGATCTTCTTGACCATAGCTACGTAAATAAATACCTTCACGTAAGTGACTCATTACATTAATTTGTTCCATCCAATAGTTGTCAATGACTTGTAAAGATAATGCTTTTTCAAATTCACTAGTTATTTCTTCTGGAACATCACTAAGTTTTTCTTCATATTCTTCTTTTGCTTTATTATATAAGAAGTCTATCATATCATCATCTAATAGTGAACTAATATCATTTTCATTAATATCTTTATCTAGTAAATTTTCATTAGCAAAAGATACTATTTCTTTCTTATCTTGTTCACTTAAAATACCATCTATAGTATGTGACTTAACTAAGTCAGTAACATAATTTCTCATACATTCAAGAACTTGTTCATGAACAGATTCACTATCTAGAATTTCATTTCTTCTACCATACATAATTTCACGTTGAGTGTTCATTACATCATCATATTGTAGTAATTGTTTTCTAGCATCAAAGTTATTTCCTTCAACTCTTTTTTGAGCAGTTGTAATAGCTTTAGAAAAATACTTATTTTGAATAGCTTGATCACCAAATCCAAAACTAGTCATCATTTCTTTAATTTTTTCACTACCAAAGCGAACCATTAAATCATCTTCCATCGATACAAAAAACTGTGTAAATCCAGGATCTCCTTGACGACCAGAACGTCCTCTTAACTGATTATCAATACGACGAGATTCATGACGTTCAGTACCAATAACACATAATCCACCAAGTGCTCTTATCTCATCTGATAATTTAATATCAGTACCACGTCCAGCCATATTAGTAGCGATAGTAACTGACTTATGTTGACCAATTTTAGAAATAATTTCAGCTTCTCTTGCATGATTCTTAGCATTTAATATTTCATGTGGAATCTTTTCTTTCTTTAGTAAAGCACTTATTAATTCACTAGTTTCAATAGCAATAGTACCAATTAATACTGGTTGACCTTTAGCATATCTTTCTTTTACTTCATTAATAATAGCTTTATACTTAGCATTTTTAGTAGCAAATACTAAATCAGAAGCATCAATTCTTTCAACTGGTTTATTAGTTGGAATACAAATAACATACATATTATAAATATCACGGAACTCTTCTTCTTCTGTTTTAGCAGTACCAGTCATACCAGATAACTTTTTATACATTCTAAATAAGTTTTGGAAAGTAATAGTTGCTAAAGTTTTAGTTTCTTGATTAATACGAACTCCTTCTTTAGCCTCAATTGCTTGATGAAGTCCATCATTATAAGCACGTCCTTTCATCAAACGTCCAGTAAATTGATCTACTATAACAACTTCTCCATCTTGAACAACATAATCTACATCTAATTTCATAGAATAGTTTGCTCTTAAAGCTTGATTAATATAATGTACTAAAGTTGCATTTTCTACTTCATAAAGATTTTTAACTCGAAAAGCTTTTTCTGCTTTTTCACTACCCTCATCAGTTAATGTTACACTCTTAGTAGTTTCATCGTATAGATAATCTACATCATCTTTTAATCCTTTAACAAAACTATCAGCATCTTGATAAAGGTTTGCACTAACTAATTGTCCACCAGAAATAATTAATGGAGTTCTTGCTTCATCTATTAATACTGAATCAACCTCATCAACGATAGCAAAATTTAATGGTCTTTGTACTCTATCTTCTTTTCTAATAACCATATTGTCTCTTAGATAATCAAATCCAATCTCATTATTAGTAGAATATAAAATATCACATGCATAAGCTTCTTGTTTTTCTTTAGGACTTAATTCTCTTGTATTAACTCCTACTGTTAAACCTAAAAATCTATGAATTCCACCCATCCATTCAGCATCACGAGTAGCTAGATATTCGTTAACAGTAATGATATGTACTCCTTTTCCATCTAATGCATTTAAGTAAGCTGGTAAAACGGATGTTAGTGTTTTTCCTTCACCAGTTTTCATTTCTGCTATATTACCATAGTGTATTGCTAAAGCACCTAGTATCTGAACATAGAAAGGTTTTTCCCCTATAACACGATAAGCTGCTTCTCTTGCTGTAGCAAAAGCTTCTACTAAAATATCTTCTAGTGTTTCTCCATTTGCTAAACGTTTCTTAAATTCCTCTGTTTTATTCTTTAACTCTTCATCAGATAACTTTTGATAGTCTTCATCTAAGGCTACTATTTTATCTGCTAAAGATTCAAATTTTTTTAATTCTTTATATTCATGATCAAATAATCTTGTAAATAATCCCATTGTATCATCTCCTACTGATTATTGTAACAAAAAAAAGAGACAATAGAAAGCATTTTCTCTTAATTTTCACTTATTTGCTAGATAGAAACACAACTTTCACCATGATACCAAGCATCAACTATAACAGGTGTTACAATATCATCAATAACTTTATCCACTTGTCTTGCTCCAAACTTTTCATAGTTAGCTTTAGAAATTATTTTTTCCACAATATCTGTGGATATTTCTACTTCTATATTCTTTTTCTTAAAAGCATTTATTAACAGGTCTAATTTTAAATTTACTATTTTTTCAATATCTTCTTTAGTTAAATCTTTAAAATAGTATTTCTTATCTATACGATTAACAAATTCTACACCTAAAAAATCTTCTATATCTGTATTCTTACTATCTACTGTTTCCACAAAACCAATATCTTTCTTATTCGCTCCTAAATTAGTTGTCATAAAGAGAAAAATGTGTTCAAAAGACACTTTTCGTCCTTTAGAGTCTTTTAAATAACCTTCATCCATCACTTGGAGAAATAGTTTTAACACCGAAGGTGATGCTTTTTCTATCTCGTCTAATAGTATTACACAATGAGGATATAGTCTTATTTGATCAAGTATAGTCTCATGATTATCAAAACCAACATATCCTGGAGGAGCTCCAAGTATTTTACTTACTGAATGTTCTTCTTTATACTCACTCATATCTAATCTAATAAAGTGATCTTTTCCATAAAGAAGAGAAGCATATTCTTTTACTAAATAAGTTTTACCTATTCCTGTACTACCCGCTAGAAGAAAGGTATGTATCTTAGGACTATCTTGAAAACCTAATTGTATCTTTTTAGTTAAGTTACATAAATCATGAATTATCTCATCTTGACCTATAATTTTACTCAATAATTCCTTTTCTAGGGAAAATAGTTTTGTCTTATTACCTTCTATTATTTCATATACAGGAATTTTAGTTTTTAAATAAATAACTTCTGCTATCATTTCTTTAGTTATTTTCCTAGGTTTCTTTTTACCAAGAAGAGAAAATTCAAGTTCATTCTTTTTAGTAATTAAATTTTTTTCACTTTGTTTTAGTTTAGATGCTTTTTTAAAGTTTTGACTTGTAACTGCTTCTTTTTTTTCTATTACAATTTTTTGCAGTGAATTATTTAATTTTTTTAGTTCTTTATCTTTTTTATCTTCTATAAGACTAGCTTTAGCACACACTTCATCTAATATATCTATCGCTTTATCTGGTTGATAATATTCATATATATAAGTATTTGATAAGTCTACTATCATATCAATCATTTCATCTGATATTGATACAGAGTGATAAGCTTCATATAATGGTTTTAATTTCTTTAATATTTCTTTAGTCTTTTCTTTATTAGGCTCTTCAATTAATAGTATTTGAAATCTTCTATTTAAGGCTTTATCTTTCTCAATAAATTCTCTATATTCAGATACAGTAGTTGCTCCTATTAAATGTATTTTTCCTCTAGCCAAAGCTGGTTTTAAGATATTAGATGCATCTATTGCACCTTCTGCTCCTCCTGCACCTACTAAAGTATGAATCTCATCTATAAAGATTAGGTACTCATCATGTTCTTCTATTTCTTTAAGTATCTTACCTACTCTTTCTTCAAATTCTCCTCGATACTTAGTACCTGCTACTAAAGAGGCCATAGAAAGCGATAATATCTCTTTACCTCTTAAAGCTCTTGGAACATTATTTTCTACTATTTGTCTTGCTAATTCTTCAACTATAGCTGTTTTTCCAACTCCTGCTTCTCCTAATAGTAGTGGATTATTCTTAGTTCTTCTACAAAGTATTTCTACCATTCTTTTTAGCTCTGTTTCTCTACCTATAACAGGATCTATTTCATTGGACATAATTCTTTTATTTAGATTAACAGAAAACTCTTCAATTAGTAATTTTTTATGTCCTGTTATTTTCTTCTCCGTAAAAGAAGTAGAAAACTCTTGATATAGTCTATCTATATCTATATTCATCCCCATTAATAGTCTAATAGCTATACCTTCTCCTTCTTCTAATAATGATAAGAATAACTCTGTAACTGATACTTCACTTTCTTTATTCTCTTTACTATTTAACATAGCTGTCTCTAGCACTCTTTTTAAAAGAGGAGTATATAAAAACCAGTCATTGGTTGTCTTTCCTATTCCTACTACTCTTATTAATTCATCCTTAAATTTATCATAAGTTAAACCTAATAGTTTTAAATGATTAGTTACTTTTAACTCTTTCATTGATAGTATAGCTAATAGTAAATGTTCACTTCCTACATAAGGATGTTTTAAAGCTCTCATTTCTTTTCTAGCTAATACTAAGGCTTTCTGAGCATCTTCACTAAATTTCGAAAACATTTTATTTCCTCCTTGTATACTTATATTTTAACGAGAAGGAATATGGTTAAGCAATTATTTTAAGACCAAAAAAAGTGACAAAAAAAACTAGTTCTTAATTTGAACTAGTTTAATCAACTTGCTCAGTAGCTTCTACTCTTATTCTACTGTAGAATGATTTTGCCATAACATCGTTTGTAGCATCTAAGTTTAACCATAAACGAAATTCAAAGTTTTGAGTAGTATTACCTGCTATTGAATAAGAACCTAATTTATTGCTACTAGTTGATAGTTTCCCATTTGATACTGATGTTCCATCTTTCTTTAAATCATATGATAAGAAGCTATGAGTGAAGGTTGCACAATCAGTACAATCACTATCATCATCTAGATAAACATCATATGTTATAGTTCTAGTACCAGTATTTTTTAAGGTAAAGGTATAAGGTGTATTCTTAAGTCCATCACTATCTTCTTGAGGAGCTACTTTAGTAAGGGCAATAGTTGAAGTTCCTTCAGTATAATCAAGTTGAAGGTTTTTTGCTATTAAGGTTATATTTTTATCTCCTCTTAAAGTCATTTTAGCTAGAGCAAAACTTATTCCTATAAAAATAACTATTAATATTAAAAGACTAATAATTATAAGTTTTTTGTTATTATCAATTTTTTTCATTATTCATCCCTCACTTTATTATCTATAATATAGTTTATCTCTTATTAAAAAAAAGAAAGGTTTTTATGCTATATAAGCATATCTTAGAGTTAAAAAAAAGAGAAGAATCTCTTTTTTAAATTAGTACTAATATTGTAAATATTATAAATGCAACTACAACTAGTTCTAATAATATTTTCCAAATATATTTTAACCAATCTTTATAAGGTACTTTTAAGTAAGCAAGTGTTACCATTAATGGAATACTTGTAGGTGCTACTAATGTAACAATACCATATAATGCTTGGAAGATAACTGAGATTAATGGATATGTATCTGTAGCAGTTACTACGCTTACAAAATAAGGTAAAACGCTATAGAAGGCATATGTTGGATCTCCGTTAATTATACTTGAAATAATTACTACTAATCCTGTTGTAAATACATTGAATCCTTTTGTTAGTCCTAATAATGCTTTATATATTACTAATTGATAAGGATTATAAGTTGTAAGTACTAATATTAAGTAAATTACAAATACAATAAATGCAGGTAATAATGCTTTTCTTAGTCCTTCACTAAATCCTACTATCATATCATCCCAAGTTATTTTATATACATATTTAATAATAACTAAGGCTAGTAATAATAAAACTATTACTTCTGTTAATGTCCAGCTACCAAAAGCAGGAATAGTACTTCCTAATAGTTTACCGAATACTGGGAAACTAGTATTTAATGCTTTAGTAATTCCTGTAAAGAATTTAGCCTTTACTCCAAAGCTACCAATTAATACAATAACAGTAAGTAAAGCTACAATACCATCTAAGATAATATAAGCTTTTTTGTTAGACTTCTTAGCAAATAGAATAATATTTATTATTACTAATAGTACTAATAGAGCAACATAAGCTGGAACACTAAATCCTGTAACAGCTGTTTTAACATCTTCAAAAAGATTTACATTGAATGAATTAGTCCAAGTAATAAATCCTAAAATAGTAACTAATAATACTAAATCAAGAATAACTACTAATGGCCAATTCTTCTTTTGCTTCTTGTCTTGTTTAACAACTTCTGGAATATAGCTCTTTTCATCACTTGATGATTTTGTACTCTCTTTCTTTCCAAATTTCAAAACATTAATTAGTAAGATTACTAATCCTAGAACAAGTAAGATTATTCTAGTCCAGATTTGAGTTGTTGGTTTTACTGATAAGTATTGTTGTAACATTTGAGTTGTATTATATGCAAATGTAGTTCCCATTAATCCAACAGCAACACTACCAGCAGTTACAGCAGTAGCAGATAATTTATTATATCCTAGCATTAATACTAAAGAAATAACAAATGGGAATAACATTAATAGTGCAAGTTGCATTCCACAGAATGATGTTAAAACAGCAAATAAAGAAGCAATTATTATAATACAAATATGTTCTTTACCTTTAAACTTTTTAACAATAGCATCTAATACTTTTCTATATGCTCCAACTTTTACTAATACTCCATAGAATCCACCAATTGCTAGAATAAATAATGAAGCATAACCAAAATATCCTAATACAGTATTTTGATAAGATACTAAATCAAATATTCCAACTTGTGATCTACCAATCTCAGAATAACTTGACTGATAAGTAGCAGCTGGTAAAATCCATGTCAAAAGCACAAATACAAATAGTGTAATTAAACTAACTTTCAATGCATTATGTTTTTTCATAATTTTCTTCTCCTTCCATATATTAATTATACGAATAATAACTTTGTTTTACAAGCAATTAGCGATTTTTTTTGTGAATTTTTTGTGAAAAACATTTAGTAAAAAAGGTATTAAATATTCTTCTTGATGACTCATCAGTTTCATACAAACTCTCCGGATGCCATTGTAATCCTAAGAAGAATGGATGATTTTTTAATTCGATCGCTTCAATACAATTATCTAAGCTTCTAGCACTGACATATAAGGATGATAATTTAGGGATATAGTCATTATGTCTAGAGTTAACAAATATTTCTTGTTTCTTTAGAATATCATAGAGAAAACTATTTCTTTTAATAGATACTAAGTGTTCACTACCATTGTGATTCAATATCTTTTTAGTAATATCTTTCTCTTCACCTAGTAGAAAAGCTGACATCTCTTGCATTCCAAGACATACTCCTAGTATTGGTATATTATTTTCTTTAGCATATTTTATTAATTTAATATCTTCACTATACCAACCATCTCCTCCCGGTAAATAAAATCCATCATATTTAGAATAATCTGTTTCATTCTTAGGACTAAATATTTCATAATTAATATTTTCTTGCTCAAAGGGAATAAGTTTAAACCCATCAGTTCGATAAGCAATTCCAATTAATATATCTTTCATATACACCTCACTATTATATAGTATAAAAAAAGAAGGAAATTAATTCCTCCTAATATAGTTTAGCACCAGCTGGTATATGTTCATCTATCATTAATAAATGTAGTTTTTCTTTCTCTTCTTCAGTATGAACAGCACTTAAAAGCATTCCACAAGAATCTATTCCCATCATTTTACGAGGTGGTAAATTAGTAATTGCTACTAAAGTTTTACCAATTAATTCTTCTGGTTCATAGTAAGTATGAATACCACTAAGAATTATTCTATCTGTTCCTGTTCCATCATCTAAAGTAAATTGTAATAGTTTTTTACTTTTAGGTACTGCTACACAGTCTTTAACTTTTACTGCTCTAAAATCACATTTACTAAAGGTATCAAAATCAACATAATCAGTAAATAATGGTTCTATTTGAACTTTAGAAAAGTCTATTACTTCTTTCTTCTTTTCGGAAATTATCTCCTTCTTTACTGTTTCTGTTCCATTTAATGGTTTCATAGTTGGGAATAATATTACATCTCTAATAGATTCTGATTCTGTAAATAACATTACTAATCTATCTATTCCATAACCAACTCCACCAGCAGGAGGCATTCCATATTCTAAAGCTTCAATAAAGTCCATATCAATATCATTAGCTTCATCATTACCTAAATCTTTTTCTTTTAATTGTTCTTCAAATCTTGCTAACTGATCGATTGGATCATTCAATTCTGTATAAGCATTAGCAAATTCACGGCCAGCAATAAATAATTCAAATCTATCAACAAATCTAGGATCTTCCGGATTCTTCTTAGTAAGTGGTGATATTTCTACTGGATGCCCATATAAGAAGGTTGGTTGGATTAATGTTTCTTCTACATACTTTTCAAAGAATAAATTAATGATGTGACCAACACTTTTCTCATGTTCTTCTACTACTATTTGATGTTCTCTTGCTAATTCTAAAGCTTCTTCAACAGTCATTTCTTTTTTGAAATCTATTCCTGTTTTTTCTTTAATAGCATCAACCATACTTATTCTCTTCCAAGGTCCTTCTAGATTTATCTCATAACCATACCAATTATAAGTCATCTTACCAATTACATCTTTTGCAATGGTTTGATACATATTTTCTGTTAAATCCATCATTCCATTTAAGTCACTATAAGCTAAATAAGCTTCCATTAAAGTAAACTCTGGATTATGTTTTAAGTCCATACCTTCATTTCTAAATACACGTCCTATTTCATAAACAGCTTCCATGCCACCTACTAATAGTCTTTTTAATGGTAACTCTAAAGCTATTCTTAAGTACATATCTAAATCTTGAGCATTATGATGAGTAACAAATGGTTTAGCACTAGCTCCTGTAAGTAATGTTGATAAAACTGGTGTTTCTACTTCAGTAAATCCTTGATTATCCATAAAGTTTTGAATGCATCTAATAATCTTTGGACGTAAGAAAGCTACTCTTCTTGTATCATCATTCATTATTAAATCAACATAACGTCTTCTATATCTTTCTTCTTTATCAGTAAGACCATGAAATTTTTCTGGTAGTGGTTTTAAAGCTTTTACTAAAGGAGTATATTCTAAACATTTAATAGTTACTTCTCCTGTTTTAGTTTTCATTATTTTTCCACGAACACCAACTATATCTCCAATATCTGCTGTTTTAAATAAGCTATAATTGTCTTCTCCTATATCATTAATTGATATATATATTTGAATAGGTCCTGTCTTATCTTTGATAGTACAAAATGAGGCTTTACCCATTTTTCTAATAAACATAATTCTACCTGCTACAGTAGCTTCATCTGTCATACTTTCAAAAGCATCATGTTCTACATCTTTATATTTATCTTTTATATCGTTAGCAAAAGCTGTTCTTTTAAAACTATGTCCAAATGGGTCTAGTCCTAATTCTTTTATTTTTTCAGCTTTTTCACGTCTTACAATTTCTTGTTCTGTTAATTCTCGCATAATTTTTCCTCCTCTTTATTTAAAACGGTATTAGTACAAACCACTTCTGTTTTGGCTACCATATCATGAAGACCTTGTCTTTCTTTAGTAAATGCTATTAAAAAGAAACTAATTATTAATATACTATATTGTATAAGGTTTAGCAAACTATTAGTAGCTAGATAAGTATCTTTATCAAGGAATAAGATAGTACAAAAACCAATAATACTTACTAAAGTACCTTGTAATATCATTGTTCTAAATAATAAATCATTCATTGTTAGTTCTTTATCTTTATCTTTTTTCTGAATTTTTATTTTCATCATTTTTTTACCAATAGATTGTCCATCATTTTTATATACATATAAAACGTAATATAAAAGGGAAATTGCTATACTTACAAGAGTTATTATCCCTGTTTGTTTAGCTATATCATAATTAATATCCACTAACTGATTAACATACTCTTGCATTGTTATCTTCCCTGCTGTATAGTTCTCTACTATTTTTACTTGTTGATCATATAGTTTATCTATACTACTATTTGTAGGGATTATAGCAGTTACTAAACTTGTAATAAATGATACTAATATTAAGTCTATCATAAAAGCTACAAATCTTTGAGAAAATAGTGCTTTTAAATGTTGTTCTTTCTTCATACAAAACTCCTCCTAAATTCTTCTAATACATGTAGTATATCACAAAGATTAGTCATTTGATAAACTTTATTTTTTAATTGGTTACTACCATCTACTCCTTTTAGGTACCATGCAATATGATTTCTTATCTCTAAGACAGCTATTTTCTCATTTTTTAACTCACTAAGTAGTTTTAAATGTTTTATACACATATCAATTTTTTCTAGTGGAGTTACTTCTTTTGGTTTTTCTTTTCCATCAAGTAAATCCACTGTATCTCTTATTAACCAAGGATTACCTAATACTCCCCTACCTATCATTACTGCATCACAGCCAGTTTCTTCTAACATTTGTTTAGCAAGATAAGGACTAGTTACATCTCCATTTCCTATTACAGGGATAGAAACATTTTCTTTAACTTGTTTTATTATGTTCCAATCAGCTTTTCCACTATATCCTTGTTTTCTAGTTCTTGGATGAACACAAATAGCACTAGCTCCTGCTTCTTCACAAATCTTAGCTATAGCAACAGCATTAATAGAATCGCTATCCCAGCCACTTCTTATCTTAACTGTTACAGGACATTTGACACTATTAACTACTGCTTTAACTATTTCTTTTACTTTTAAAGGTTCTTTTAACAAGGCACTACCTGCTTGAGCTCTAACTGCTACCTTTGGAACAGGGCATCCCATATTTATATCAATTATATCAGGATGCATATTTTCTTCTATATATTTAGCTGCTATTACAAAACTATCTACATCACTACCAAATATTTGTTGAGTAATAGGTCGTTCTTCTTCACTCATATATAACATATCAATAGTTTTTTGATTATCATAGCAAATAGCTTTATCACTAACCATTTCAGCATATATTAGACCACAGCCCATCTCTTTTATGATTCTTCGATAAGCACTATTACAAATACCAGCCATAGGTGCTAATACTACTTGGTTAGCTATTTCAACATCTCTTATTTTCCACTTCATAATTTTCCCCTTTATATTAGTTTCTTAATCTTACTTTTCTTACTCCTATTTTCACTCTTAGTTTCTAATAATAATTTAGTCATATATAAGTTTTCTAACAATGTGTTTTCTAGTTTTATATTATTTTCTTTTCGAACTTTACTTATAGCATTGTTTGTTAAAAAAGTTAAACAATCATAGAATGAGTAATCATCAATATCTTTTTCTGACAACTCTAAAGTTTCTATGTCATCTATAGCAGTATCTATTGGTATAATATGACCCTTATTATATCTATTATTATACTCATTTACATCCTTTTCTAAATCCATAATACTACTTTTATTTAGAAATCTTCCAGTACCTTCTTCTTTATCATAGAACGGGTTAAGTTTAAGTATTTTATCATTATTACAATAATCAACTAATGCTAGTCCATAAATCGTTTCAAATACTAGATGGTCTCTACTTTTAACTTTGTTAGCAGTATCTTCTACTTTCTTTATTACTTTATCTAATATAGATTTGTCTTCTTTGGTAGTTTCTACTAATTTTTTAGCAATATAAGCATTAGTTATTAATAGACTACTAATTGAATCACCTTTATCTTTTAAAGTTAGTGAATACATCAAAATAGTAGAAATAGTAGTTATTCCATCTTCTCTTAATAGTTTATAAACTTTTTCTGGTGTTCTTTCTTGTTTCAATTCATCAAATTTGTTAAGTGACTGCAATAAGAAACTTTTAGAATTTTTACAAACTGTCATTAAATCTTTTGAATCAACTTTATAAAAGAAACCAAACACTATTTTTCCTAACTCCTCCAAATTATCATTTGAATCAATACTTTTATAACAGTAATTATATAAATATCTATAATATTTATTTTTTAAGTACTTACTATTTCTACCATATAGTTTATCCGATGATGATATTATCTCTTTTAAATAATCTATTGTTTCTTTATCATAATTTTCTTCATGGAACTCTCTTGGATTAGTCTTAAGAATTATTAATATTTCTTCAATAGTTTTATAATTCATCAAATCCCCCCTTTTAAAGTTTTATTTTTTATATAATTTCTTAACTTTTGCTATGAATTCATTTTTTCTACTTTTTGGTTCTAATATTTTTTTAGATGTTGCTAAAGACTTTAATAAATAATTTTCTACAGTAATTTTATTTTCTCCACTAATTTTATCTAGAGCAGTAGCAGTTAACGCTGTTACACTTTCATACAAGGAGTAATCTTCTTCTTTCTTTGGTGATGCTTTTAGGATTTCTATATCATCTATTACTTCATTTATAGGTTGAGCAACAGAACTATATCTCATAATATATTGTTTAGCATTTTCTTCTAATTCTTCAGTAGTTATTTTTCCCTTAATGATTCTTCTATCATCAGTTTCTTTATCATAGATAGTTTTAAACACCATTTCACCAGTACAAAAATCTGCTAATCTTTTACCATATAAAGCAGTTGTAAAAGGTTCATCTTCCATTTTTACACTGCTTACTAATTCATTAAATCTTTTTATTGTTTTTTCTAAATTGAATTTATTTGAATCTTTGGACTTTAACTGAGTTACCATATAAGCATTTATGCCCAATAAACCACCTAATATACCTACTTCTTTAATATCTGCTAAAGCATACATTAAAATTGTAGAAAATGTGGCCACGCCATTATCTCTTAAAAGAGTTTCCATAGGTTCAATATTTCCACCTTCTGTTTCCTTATATTCATCTATCTGATTAAAAGAATCTTTTATAAATTTTGTAGCATTATTAAAAACAGTATTTATATCTTCTGGATTTGCTTTATAAAAGAATCCAAAGACTACTTTTTTTAAATAGTTAATATCTTTTAATTCATCTTTTTCTGCATTACTATAAAAATATTCTTCCAAGTACCAAGCATATTTGTTTCTTAAATAATCACTATCTTTACTTCCATATAACTTATCAGATGATCTAATTATCTTTTTTAGATATCCTAAAGTTTCTTTATTATAATTATCTTCATTAAATTCTAAAGGATTAGTTTTTAAATTTTTTAATATTTTAAATATTGTTTCATCTTTCATTTTATCACCTTTTATTTAGATTGTTTTTTCAATAAATCTCTAATTTCTTCTAAAAGTACTATTTGTTCATCTTTCTTAGGCTTTTCTTCTTCTTTTTTATGACCTAGTTTTTTATCAGCTTTTTCTTTTAGACCATTAAGAATTTGTAACATAGTAAATATACAAAGAGCGATTATTAGAAAATCAACTACACTTTGAATAAAAGAACCATATTTAATAGAAGCATCTCCTACTTTAATACTTAACGAACTAAAGTCTAAGCCTCCTAAGACTACTCCAACTAATGGCATAATAATATCATTTACTAAACTACTTACTATTTTTCCAAAAGCTCCACCAATGATAACACCAATAGCCATATCAACTACTGAACCTCTACTTATAAATTTTTTAAATTCATCTGCTTCTTTTTTGATATTTTTGTTTACCTTTACTTTCTTAGTCATAAATTTTCCCCTCCTTGTTAAAATTCGTATATATTTTACTAAAAAAAGAATTATTTTTCAAGTTCTTTTATTATTTCTTCTTTATCCATCTTAGAATAGCCTTTAATTCCTTTTTCTTTTGCTATTTCTTTTAACTTAGTTAGACTCATTTTTTCATAAGTTGTTTCTTTTTCTTCACTAGGCATTTTTCCATTTTCAACTAAGTAATCAATTTGTTCTTTAGTTAATGTTTCATACTCTAGTAAAGTTGTTGCTAATAATTCTAATAAGTCTCTATTATCTTTAATAATCTTAGTAGCTTTCTTATAACATTCATCAATTATTTTTCTCATTTCTGTATCAATTTCATGAGCTACTTCATTAGAAAAGTTTCTTGATTTATTATAATCTCTTCCTAAGAAGACACTACCTTCTTGTTGTTCTAATTGCATAGGTCCTAAATCACTCATTCCGTATTCAGTAACCATAGCTCTTGCTATTTTTGTAGCTTTTGAGAAGTCATTTTCTGCTCCAGTTGTAACTTCACCAAATACTACTTCTTCAGCAACACGTCCAGCAAGTAATCCTGTGATTTGTTCTAACAAATCAGTTTTAGTAGAACAAATCTTTTCTTCACTAGGAATCATCATATTATAACCACCTGCAGAACCACGAGGAATAATTGTTACTTTTTGAACATCGTTAGCTCCTTTTAGTTTAATTCCTACTACAGCATGACCTGATTCATGGTAGGCAACTAGCTTACGGTCATTTTCACTACGTGTTTTACTAGACTTAGCAGGTCCCATTAGGACTCTATCACTAGCTTCATCTATTTCACTCATAGTAATTGCTTCTTTATTTCTTCTAACAGCAAGAAGAGCAGCTTCATTTAATAAGTTTTCTAAGTCAGCACCAGAATATCCTGGAGTTCTCTTAGCAAGTGCTTCTATATTAACACCATCAGCTAATACTTTATTTCTAGCATGAACTTTAAGTATTTCTTCTCTTCCTTTAACATCTGGTAGATTAACTGTAACTTGTCTATCAAATCTTCCTGGTCTAAGTAAAGCAGGATCTAGGACATCTGGTCTATTAGTAGCTGCTATAATGATAATACCTTCATTCTCACCAAAACCATCCATTTCAGTTAGTAATTGGTTTAATGTTTGTTCTCTTTCATCATGACCTCCACCAATACCACTACCACGTTGACGTCCTACAGCATCTATTTCATCAATAAATATTAGACAAGGGGCAGTTCTCTTAGCTTGTTGGAACATATCTCTAACACGACTAGCACCAACACCAACAAATAATTCAACAAAGTCAGAACCACTTATATAGTAAAATGGTACATTTGCTTCTCCAGCTACTGCTCTTGCAAGTAATGTTTTACCAGTTCCTGGAGGACCATATAATAAGACACCTTTAGGTATTCTTGCTCCTAATTTTTGGAACTTCTTAGGATTCTTTAAGAAATCAATTAATTCTTTAACTTCTTCTTTTTCTTCTTTTAAACCTGCTACATCTTTAAATGTTACTTTATTCTTATCACTTGATAGTTTAGCTTTACTTTTACCAAAATCAAATGAGCCATTCTTTCCACCCATCTGCTTATTAATAAACCAGAAACCAACTACAAGTATTAATATCATTGGTAAATAATTAGCAATAAAAATTACTATAGAATTAGATTCTGGATCTGCTACTGCAGTAAACTCAAAATTATACTTATCACTAGCAGTTACTAGTTTTTTCATTACTTGTTCTGATAATGGAAGTCTTACATAGAATGTTTCATTTTTTCCATAATTCTTTAATTTTCCACTTACTTCATAAATACTAGCTCTTTCTCTTGGTTTTACTTCAAGTTCAGTTACTTCACTAGAGTCTAAGGCTTTCATAAACTCACTATAGGTTAAATTATTAATCTTTTGGTTAGCAATAGTAACAAAATAGAAAACACCAAGCATTATTAATAGTAAAAATACATAAGGAAGTAATCCCTGTTTTACTTTTTTATTTTGCATCATAATACACTATCTCTCCTTTAACTATTCATATTTCAGTATTATATCATAGAATTCATCTTTTTTCTTATCATATTTGGTTTTTTTAATACCTGGCAAAAAGACTATTTGATTCTTACTATCAACTACGACAGGCCATAAATCTCTATCTTTTAAAGGTATCTTTTCATCTATAAATATTTTCTTTAATTTTTTATGTCCACCATTTTTTATTACTAAGGTATCACCATATTCTCTAGTTCTAACTCTTAGAGGTAGCGTTAACTCTTTACTAGATAATCTAGTCATATAATTACTATTACCACTATCTTCTTCTACTATTCTTAGAACATGACCATTAGGTAGTTTAGCATAATTAGATAATTCTATTTCATAAGAATCTATTATTTCTGTATTTCTTTCAAATTCTATAGTATTATAACTCTTTCTAATAACTACATCATTAGGAAAGTTTAATTTAACATTAGCTCTTTTAGAAGATATTATGTTAAAGATAGCATCTAAATGCTTATCTGATATTAAGACTAAGTCATCTTGATAAAATCTTTTTAGCATCTCTTCTAAAACTAACTTTTGAATAATTATATCTAAATCATTAAATGGTTCGATTAATAATTTATCATGACTTACTACTTTGGTCAAGGCTTTTTCTACCTCTTTATGAAGATAAGAAGAAACCTCATCTAGTGTTTGATGAAACTTAATAAATTTCTGTTCTACTTTACTATCTTCTTTCTTCAAAAATGGTAATACTTCTTTACGATAACGGTTTCTTGTATAAACAGAACTGTTATTAGAAGCATCTATAGCATAAGGTATTTTATATTTATGATCATAGTCTAAAAGTTTAGATTTAGTAATAGCAAAGAATGGTCTATAGATAGTATAAGTGTTCATATTTACTACCTTTTTAAAGCCTGAATAACCATAGATATTAGAACCTCTTACTATTCGCATAAGAATTGTTTCCATTAAGTCATCCGCATGATGGGCCGTCATCAAATATTTAGCTTGATATTTATTAACTATCTCTTCAAAGAAGTTATATCTTATATTTCTAGCTTCATTATGAAAGTTGTCATCTCCATAGTTTTTAATTTTCATATACTCAAAAGTAACATTATGTTTCTTACAGTATTCTTCTAATAATACTTTTTCTTCTTCACTTTCTTTTCTTTTACCATGATTTACATGAGCACAGATAAGTTTTATATCTATCTTCTTTCTAAGAATCAATAAGGTATGAAATAAAGCCATAGAGTCTGGTCCATAACTACATCCAAATACTATTACATCTCCATCTTTAATTTTTACATCTTTATAAAGTAATTCTACATCCATATTTTCACCTCAACAAAAGAATACCTATTTATCTTCAGGTATTCTAAGAATATATTCTCCATCTTTTGAATAATAATACTTTT
This sequence comes from Clostridium sp. CAG:451, assembly GCA_000438295.1. GTDB lineage: Bacteria > Bacillota_I > Bacilli_A > RF39 > UBA660 > Onthousia. The sequence goes on along the minus strand of FR901045.1, from coordinate 22,766 downwards.
CTCTTGCATACCTTGCTACATAGTCTTTATCTTGTAATTTTTCTACATCAGCTTTTAATTCACTTTCTTTATCTTTTAGGCTAGCAAGTTCTTTAGTTAATTCTTTCTTTTCTTTATATTTACTATAGATAGTAACCCAGTACTTTCCAACAGTATAGGTTGTGAATATTATCATAGCAAGAGAAAAAACACATAGAAAAAATGGCCCCATCTTCTTTTTCTTCTTTTTTTTAGCCATAATATCACCCACTTTTCCTGATAATATTATAGACTTTTTTTAAGTTTTTTGCAAATTAACTATGGTCTTTTTAGTCTTCTTGACATAAATATTTGTATTTTTCTGTATGAAAATATATATCCTAGAAAAATAAGAACATAAAATAAGGGGTGAATCTCGCCATAATTAATTTTTTTCATAAGAAGAAAGTAGATAAGTACCATATCTAATGAAAATATAAAGTTACCAATTATTCTAATGATTTTTTTACTTTCAAATAAAAACTTATACTGAAGAGAAATTAGAAATGATAGAAAGATACCATAAAAAAAGGAAAAAGAAATTGATATTATTTGTAGTTTTAAATTCATTATTTAAACAGTCTTTGAAAGATACTACTTCCATCCTTTTCTTTTTTAGAATTATCATCAATATACGTAAAGCCATTTACAATTCCTTTGATAGAAACATTACCTGATATAGTATCTAGTTTTATTAATTCCAAGCCATCACCTTTCACCACTAGAAACCCCATAGTAGTTTCTATTAAAAATTCTTCTTTATCAAAGTTTTCTATCTTTTTAACTCCTGTTATTAAGAGGTTCTTTCTCTCCGTTAAAGTGATACTATGATTGTAGTTGCTTATAATTGATTCTTTAGTTTCCATTTATTCACCTTCTTAGTTAAAGGTATGAATAATTAGTTAAAAAAAGAACAAAAAAAGAAGACTAAGTCTTCTCAAATCTATTCTTCAGAATCCAAAGTATTTTGGTAAGCTTCTAGAATTTTATCTTGAAACATTGCTCTTACTTCAGGATTGATTGGATGAGCGATATCACGATATCCACCAGTTGGTGTTTTTCTACTTGGCATTGCTATAAACAAACCATTTTCTCCTTCAATAATTCGAATATCATGAACTGCAAAACTATCATCCAATAAGACAGATGCAATTCCTCTCATACGAGAGCCTTCTTTGTCAACTTTTCGTACAGTGACTGATGTAATTTCCATAATCTTTCCTCCTTTTAAAGCACTGACACTTTATACTTTAATTCTATCTTATCTCTTTTCTAATTGCAAGAAGTTTATAAGTATTTTACAGGTTATACGTCAACTGATAATTTCTACACTTTCTGTTATTAAATCACTATAACTAAAGGACTTAATTGTATCATTATCTCCTACTAAACTAACAATAAAAATAGATGGATAAAGCTTGATTATTTTTCCATTAAATTCTTCTATTTGATTACGACTACCGTTAACTTTAAAGTGAAGAGTCTCTCCTTCTTTTTCTCTTACTTTAGCTTTTATTGTATCTATATTCATCTTGGATACCCCACATACATCGTTCCATTAGTGATTATTCCACCCATTCCAGCACTACCATAATGTGTTTTATCTATTAATGATATTAAATCTATTTCTTTGTTTACAGGAGATAAGGCAACACAGGAAGCTATAATAGCAGGATCTAGAGCATGTATATTTATTCTTTTAGGGCTAGAAGCAAAATTACTACCAGCTTTTATTAATTCTTCATAGTTTGATTGACAAGCTCCAGAAATAATTATTAATTTATCCTGATTTTTCTCATAAATTCTGGCTTTCTTAATAGCATTTACAAAGTTTTCCGAGTTTTGATAGTTCTCTATTTTAGTTTTGTCTTTAGCATGTTTCTTTAAAAAATCATGTCCTGTTATTACTACTATATCTGGTTTATACTTTTCTAAAGTTTCTGTTATTACTTCTTCTATTTCATTTTCTTTTACTTTTATACCGTATGCTTCTAGATGCATATCCTTATAAAACTTAATACATCTATCTAAATAAAATTTATCAGAATCAAATTGAACTATTTTACCAGGAAGGTAAAAGTATTCATTTCTATCTAATGAGATTAAACTTTCTACTTTTTCAATGTCTGTTCTATCAGTTTCTTTTTTAATGGTTACTTTATTTAAATCATCTAGTTCACTATCAGCATAAAGCCTAACATCTACTCCACGCAAATATGCTATATCATCTTCTATGTCTATTATTTGAAAAACTAAGTCATTATTATATGATTCCCTAGTAACATATTCACCTAGTTTAAAATTCATGTAATCACCCAGTTAAGTTTATGCAATGAAGTTTAATTTTATTTATAAAGATTATTAGCTAAGTCAACAAAGATATTATATTCTAACTGCTCAGCTCTAACATTTAAGTCTAGATTATATTTTTCTAATACTTTGCTAACAATATTTAAGTCATATTTTTTTAAGTTGTTTCTTAATGTTTTTCTTTTAAACTGGAAACTATCATGTACTAATTGTTGAAAAAATTCTTCACTTATTAAGTTTTCTTTATCTTTTCTTGGTTTAAATGATACTACTACACTATCTACATTTGGTTTAGGAATAAATTCTTCTCTGCTAACTAAGAACTCTTTTTTTGTCTCAAAATAATATCTTAATAGTACAGTTAGGGCTCCATACTCTTTCTTACCTACAATGGATGTAAACCTCTCTCCTACCTCTTTTTGTACCATCATAACAATTTTATCAAAATAAAGGTCTGCGTTAATTAATTTAAATAAGATTGGGGTTGTTATATAATAAGGTACATTACTTACAAAATATAAATGCCTATATGAAAAATCCTTTAAATCTTCTTTAATGTCTTGTTTTAAAAAATCGCCAAAGTATATTGATACATTTTTTTCTTCTCCAAAGTTTCTCATTAAAATATCTTCTAGTGTTTTATCTATTTCATAACATAATACTTGTCCTTTTTCTTTGAGGTATTTAGTTAATGCTCCTGAACCAGGTCCTACTTCTATAGTTAAAGATTCATCTTTAATATCTGCTACATCTACTATTCTAGTCAGTACCTTTTCATTTTTTAAAAAGTTTTGACCAAACTTTTTCTTGAACTGAAATTTTTCATCCATATATAATCGCTCCTTAATAATCTGTTACTCCCTTATATGATAACATAAAAAAAGAAAAAAGTTTATTATTTTGCTTTTTCCTTTGGTTGAAACATAAATAATATATTGGAAGCAATTAATCCATACAACATAATTTTCATATAAGCTATAAAGGTATTAAAATAGTTAAAGTCTACTCCATAACCATACTTTTCATTAAGTACCATATTCTTATCAGCAAAAGCCCTATAACCAACCAATATGATAGTTGCAAAAACTATACATGAAGTTAAATTATAGAAAATATTATTATTTACTCCTTTTTGTTTAAACAGAAGATTTATCACGAATAATAGAAAAATTAATAAGAATGGAATAAATTCAGGAATTACTGTGCTAAAACTTTTGCTAAGTCTTGCATTCATTCTTACAATAATGAATAGTGTTATAGCAAAAGCTCCTAATAACAATATATATTTTAAAATAATAAACATTATATTTAATATCTTCTTCATCTTAGCCTCCTACTACTTCACTTTTATACCATTCTGATATCTCTACTAGAAAATCTAACGTATTTTGATAATTCTTATTGATAGCACTATAACTATCTTTTGCTAAGAAAAATATGCTAGATTTACTTATATCATTAGTAAAGTAATAATTATCAGCATTTTCTAGATTTGAAGTGATGTATCCATTACTAGTTAATAACTGATTAATATTAGTTTTAAGAAAAGGTCTAATTGCTGATAGACTGGCAATTGAGAAGGATGAATTTTCTTCTGCCAGGCTATTTATTTGCATAACAATACAATCATTTAATACTTTATTTTGGTAAAACTTCCCTAGTTTATAAACATCCTTTAATTCTACGGTTTCTTTATTTGCTAAATTATTATATTCTTCACTTTCGAAAATTTTTACACAACTATTTAACTTTATTTGTATAGCATTCATATCATATATATTATTTTTTCCATTATAAGTACTTTGCTGATATAGTGAGGCATTAGTTTTAATTTTATTTAGTTTTTCTGTTGTTTTTTCTCTATTATCAACAACATTGGCACTTACATTTACTTTTGTATTTACTTCTTTATAATGATAAAAATTCAAAAATAGCAAGAAAAAAGAGAAGCCAAAGGCAAGTCCAACAATAACATAGGCAAATATATTTATGTATTCAAATAATATTTTTTTCATTAGTTATCCTCCTTAACATTTATATCTACTTTATAAGCATAAGACTTATTCTGCCAAGCAGTGTCCTTAGCTGACTCAGAAATATATACTTTCAATTCATATTGATTATTAGTATTTGGCATTATATATCTATCATCTAAAACATCATTTTTTAAATCTGCCAAGTTTCCTTTTTTAATAATTTTTCCATTCAATATTAGTTGATAAGTCAATTGGCTCTTAGATAATTTTTGTTTACCTGAAATTCCTTGTTCTTTATAAACTACCTCATATCTGCTTTTAAAATCATTAACATTTTTAACACTAAATTTATAATTAGGGATGGCTGATGCTTCCGTTTCTGACATTGGAAATAAGTTTTCTGTAAGAGCTACTTCTTCACTTTCTTTTTTTACTTGTAAAGAACTAACAATTCCAAGATTATTGTAATAGAAAGCTTTATACCATAAAAATGCAGTACCAATAATAAATAAAAATAATAAAACTCCACTGAATACTAGAAATATTTTTTTTACCATTATTTATATCTACTCCTTTCTTTCTTCAGACTAGTTCTTTTTAAAATTTTGGGTTCTTTTTTCTTGCTCTTATCTTTCAAATTCGGGTCATTTTTTATGGTTTTTATTATTTTAATTATGTCTGCTCCAATTATTAATACTGTTGGTACTATAATTAATAATAACCAACCTAATACAGTACTTAATATATATTGTATATACCCTAACTTTGGTAAACGAAGTAATACTTTCCCATATATGCTACTAAATGGTTGTCTTGTTGCATCTTCAGTGTTATTTGCATCTCCTTTAGTTGTAAACAAGTATTTACCATCACTAGTCTTTTCTATTTTTTTAACTCTATGGGTTACCGTTACACCAGAACTTCGATAATCAGTTGAGTTGAAAGTTATTACATCGCCAACTTTTATTTTAGATGGATCACTTACTCTTGTGGTTATAATTACATCAAGTACATTAATATTTGGTACCATACTTGGACTTACTATAGTATAAGCTGATACTAGTGCTGGCTTTTGGATTCCTTTTTTCAAATTATTTTTTTGATCAATAAAGTTAATAATAATTACCAAAAACACTAAAATCATTATTAGAAAAACAGAATACATAATAACTGTAAAAATATAATGTATTATTCTTTTTATTTTTTCAAAAATAGAAAGATTAGAAAAAGGTATTATTATTTCATTTTCTTCCAATTATATCACCCACTTATCATTCTCACTATTATAAATATATCACACTTTATTATAAATATATCACACTTTAAGAGGTTTTAAAAGAAAAGTTATTTATTTAGTTTGGCGGTGGCATGTATTGCTACTTGAACTGTAAAAGTTCTTGATATGTTATCAATTTTAGCTTTTTCATCTAACCACATTCTTAAACGATAATGATCAGTTTGACTGCTTTTTACTGTATCTTTATATAAGATCATCGTTCCTTCTTCACTACCAATATCTGACTTACTAGCCAATGGAGTAAAAGTAGTTGGTTTCATTACTTCTTTATATGTTCCAGATTCTTTCTTTTCTAAATATAATTTTACATCCTTATCATCTAAGGTAGACTTAGCCAATTTCAAAGCTGATATTTCATAGGTAATATTAGCATGCCCAGTTATAGTAGAAATTACACTAAAATCAAAGTATTGATCTGCTCCTGATAGTTTTTTACCTACAGCATCAGTTAATGGCATTGCATTAGTAATAGTTATACCATTAGTGTCCTCAGTATAATCAAGAGAAATATTACCGGTTGTTATAGTATTAACTTTATCACCTTTTTTAGTTACTGTAACAGCCACGGCAGATATCCCTATTGCAAGTAATACTACCAATAATAAAGCTAATAGTATAAAATAAAGTTTTCCATTCTTTTCCTCTTTTAATTCATCATTTTTTAATTTATCATCATTCACAATATACCTCTCCTATTCTGTCTAAATTGTAGCATACTTTTATTTTACGGTAAAGAAAAAAGTGTCAGAGATTAGACACTTTTTAATAAAAACACTTAATACTACTGAGCTGCTGCTGCACCATAGACATTTACTTTTATTGAATAAACTTGTTGTGTTGAAGGTGCTTGATAATTTTGATCAACCCACATTCTTAAACGATATGTAGTAGTTTCATTAACTGAATTATCTGTTGTAGATATAGAACCTGATTTTAAGATATGTTCTCCAACTGGAGCACCAGCACTATTTCCTGATTCAGTTAAAGGCAATGTAGATACTATCGTTGGGGCTAATTCTACTGTTTGATCAGTATTACTTGTTAAATATGCTTTAACACCTGTGCTAGGTAAAGAAGTTGTAACCTCAGTAGCTGTAATTACATAATCAATTTTAGTAGTACCTTTACCTACAATTTTAGCATTAACTGTAAAATCAAAATATTGACCTTCAGCACTTAGTGCCTTTCCTGCGTCATCTGTAATAGGTAATGCATCTGTTAGTGTAATACCATTTTTACCTTCAGTATAACTCATTGTAATAGTACCAGTTGTAATGGTGTTTGTTGTAGTACCTGTTCTAGCATAAGTGAATGCTGCAAACGAAATACCTACTACTGCTACTATTAAAATTGCAACACCAAGTATAGAAATAAGTATTTGTTTTGATGAATTAGAATTGTTTTCGTTCATCTTTGTCTAACCTCCTTACAATATAAAGATAACACATATTTGTACATTTTAACAAGTTTTTTTTTAACAAAAGAAAAAGTGTCAGAAATTAGACACTTTAATAGTCAATCTATTGAGCTTTTGCAGCACCATAAACATTAACTTTTAAAACATATTTCTTTGAAGTAATCTGTCCGTTCTCAGAATAGTCATTTGAAACCCACATTCTTAAACGATAATAATCAGTAGTGTTAGCAGTAATAGTACCAGTTTTTAAAATATATTGGTCTGCTGGTGCTCCAGCATCATTTCCTGCTACAGTTTTTGTTAACTCACTAACTTTCTGAGGGTAATTACTTTCAGCTGTTTCTGTTGCACTATCGCTAGTACCAACACGTTTTGTTAAATAAACTTTAACTCCGGTATTTGGAAGAGTACTTAAATCTTCGTCTTCTACAGCAGTAATTACGTAATTAATAGTTGTTGTTCCTGCTACTTTAGCATCAACTGTAAAATCAAAGTAATTATTTTCACCCTTTAAAGCTATTCCTGTAGAATCTTCAATAGGTAGTGCATCAGTTATGGCAATACCATTGGTATTTTCAGTATAACTCATTGTAATAGTACCAGTTGTGATAGTATTTTCTTTTTCTCCTGTTTTAGAATAACTAAATGCGGCGAATGAAATACCTACTACTGCTACTACTAAAATTGCAACTCCTAATACAGATAATAGAATCTGCTTTGATGAATTGTTATTGTTCATCCTTGTCTAACCTCCTTTACAATACAAATATAGCATAGGTAAAAGTGGAAAGCAAGTTGTTTTTTAACTTTTATTTTAATCTTGTAAACAGTGATTTTGTATTTTCTTCAGTTATTTTTTCTATGCTATTTACATTTTGTTCTAACTCTTTGGCTAAAAACTCTGCTATTACAGGAATATTCTTAGATGAATTAATTTTTCCTCTATATGGAACTGGTGCCAAATAAGGACTATCAGTTTCTAAAACAATATTTTTTAAAGACAACTTCTTTACAGTTTCTTTTAAGTGACAATTCTTAAAAGTAATCACTCCGCCTATTCCCAACAAAAATCCCATATTTATATACTGACAAGCGGTTTCATAACTACCACTAAAGCAATGAATAATTCCTTTTACATTATGTTTCTTTAGAATGTTAATAGTATCATTAGTAGCATCTCTTGTATGAATTACTACCGGAAGACTATATTTTTCTGCTAAAGAAAGCTGATATTCAAATAGTTGTTGCTGTTTTTCTTTATTTTCAGATGAATAATGATAATCTAGGCCAATTTCACCTATACCAACTATTTTTTCTTGAGTTAATAACTCTTCTAACTTAATTAAATCTTGTTTTTTAATATTGTCTGCTTCCTCTGGATGATAACCAATAGTTGCATAAACATCAGGATAATTACTAATTATCTCTATAGTTTCATCAAAATCTTCCCTAGTACAACCGGATATGATCATTCTTAAAACATTAGCATTTCTATTATCTTCTATAACTTTAGAAATATCTTCATAATCTTTTTTACTTAAGTGACAATGTGTATCTATAAACATCTTTATTCCTCCTAAAAGAAAATAGTCTACCTATTTAGCAAACTATTTTTACTTTTTCTCTTATAAATGTATATTCTTACGAAATAAATTGATAGAAATATTGCATAAGATATATCTAACATATTACGTTCTGTTATTGCTGTAAAAACAACTCCAAGATAGAGTAATATGAATGCTAAATGACATATTCCTACTCCCGTAGCTTCATCCATAAAAGTAACCTCTTTCTATACTTCTTACTACAACCACATGATACGAATATATCATATTTTGATGAAAAATAAATATAGTTTTTTAATTTATTTTTCTACTTGACAATATTTTTACAAGTTATTTATATCTAATCTTTCAAATAGAATTGATGGTTTATTAACTTTATAAATATTATTATCTTTATATATTAAATCTTTATCCGTAGTATTTAATTGTTCTAATATAGAATTACTTGTATCTGGTAGATATGGATATAGTAATCTACCACAAATTCTAATTGACTCTAATAGATTATATATTACCGTTTCTAATCTATCTTTCTTAGTATCATCTTTGGCTAAAACCCAAGGAGTGGTATCATCTATATATTTATTGCTGCTTCTTAACACTTCAAATATTTCGCTAATTGCACTTGCTATTTGTAAGTCGTCCATTGCTTTTTCAACTTCTTTATCTAACTTATTTATTTTAGTAACAAATTCATTATCTAATGATTCCCTAACATTTTTATTAGTTACTTCTCCATCAAAGTATTTAATGGCCATAGTCAAAGTTCTATTAACTAGATTACCTAAAATATTAGCTAAATCAGAGTTATGTTTGCTTACTAACAATTCGTTTGTAATATTACCATCTTGAGCAAAAGGTATTTCATGAAGTAAATAATAGCGAACTGTATCTACACCAAACTTTTCTACCAAATCATCAGCATATAAAACATTTCCTTTACTCTTACTCATTTTATCATTTCCCATTAGTAACCAAGGATGTCCAAATACTTTATCTGGTAATGGTAAATCTAAAGCCATTAAGATAATAGGCCAATAGATAGTATGGAATCTTAAAATATCTTTACCAATTAAATGAAGATTAGCTGGCCAGTACTTCTTAAAGTTTTCACTTTGAGATTTAGTATCATAACCTAAGAAGGTTATATAGTTTGTTAAAGCATCAATCCAAACATAAATAACATGCTTTGTATCAAAAGGAACAGGTATTCCCCATTTAAATGTTGTTCTTGAAACACATAAATCTTGCAATCCTGGTTTTAAGAAGTTTTGAATCATTTCATTTTTTCTAGATTCAGGTTCTATAAAATGAGGGTGTGTTTCTATGTATTCTTCCAATCTCTTTTGATATTTGCTCATTTTAAAGAAATAAGCTTCTTCTTTAGACTTTTTAACCTCTCTACCACAATCAGGACAATGACCATCTATTAATTGACTATCAGTAAAAAATGATTCACAAGGAAGACAATACCAACCTTCATATTCACCTAAATAAATATCACCTTGATCATATAATTTCTGAAAGATATTTTGAACTATCTTTTCATGTTCTTTATCAGTAGTTCTAACAAATTTATCATAGCTAGTATTCATTAAATCCCAGATTCTTTTTATTTCACTAGCTACTTCATCAGTAAATTCTTGAGGTGTTTTGCCTTCTTTCTTTGCTTTCTCTTCTACTTTTTGACCATGTTCATCTGTACCAGTTTGAAAGTAGACATCATATCCTTTAAGTCTTTTGTATCTTGCAATTGCATCTGCTAAGACTATCTCATAAGTATTTCCTATATGTGGTTTACCTGAAGTATATGTGATTGCTGTACTAATGTAATATTTTTCCATAATTTTTTCCTCCTTAGAAAATAAAAAAGTTACTGTCCAAAGGACGAAATGTTTCCGCGGTACCACCTTTGTTCACAATAACTTGCACATCTTATTTGAAATAACGTTTCAATAACGATTATACCTACATATCGATATAATAACTCAAGAGCCATAACAATATAGTCTTTTTTGCTTCTTTTCCACCAACCGAAGTCTCTATTACCAAAAGATTCTATTTGCCTCTCCATCAATGTTTTTAACAGATTTACTTTATCATAAATTTATTCACTCTTCAAGATATTTTTCTAAAAATTGTGAAATTATTTGAGCCATATGTTCTTGTTCTTCACTAAACATTTTTCCTGTATGTACATCTATTATTAGTATTAAACCAATAACTTCTCCCTCTGACAGAATAGGATTCACTAAGTAATCAAATATTTTATTAGACTTATTATCTGATTCTATTATTTCTTTATATTCAACACTATACTTACTAGTTTTTTCATTATTGAGCAATATATTTTCTAATTCGCTTGAAATATGTTTACTAATAAATTCCTTTTTTAATGGACCACTTCCAGCAATAATATTATCACGATCTGCTACAAGGATACTATTCTTAATTGTATTAGTTATGGTATCAATTAAATTCTGTGATATTTCTTTTAAATCTGATGATGATGTAAATTTTTTTAAAACTATTTCTTCGCCATTAGTATATATTTCTAAGGATTCACCTTCTCTAATGCGTAATGTTTTTCTAATTTCTTTTGGTAATACAATTCTCCCTAAATCATCTATTCTTCTTACTACGCCTGTTGATTTCATAAAATGCTCCCTTCTTTTCTAGTAGTATTCTCCCAAGTTTTGCCCATTTTATACTATTAAAAGCTATATATTATTATTATATACAGTAGAAGATAGTTTTTTATGTGGTAATTATTTCCAAATGAAAACATCTCTAATCAAAGAGATGTGAGTTTTCTTTAGCAAAGATAAAGTGTTCAGTTTGTTCATTAACTCCATTTATCAATATTGTGTTTTTGACAATAACTTTCATATCTATAGTTTCCATTAAATTTCTTGGATAAGTAATCTTAAAATACTTTGTGGCATCCTTTTTAAGCTTATCTTCTATTTCCTTTATTTGGAAGAAATTTGGTATATTATCTATTAATTTCTGCATATCATTTTCTATTTCATTTTTAATTTCTTTTTTTAGATTTTTATCTAGATAAGTTAGATCTTTCTTTAATATTTTAAATGTTCCATCTTTAGTATCTTTTGATTTTTTTCTTATGTCTTTAATTAAATAGTCTTCACGATATTTTTTTAATGATTTTATTTTCTTTTGCATAGAATTTCTATATTCTTCTAATGCTCTATCTAATTGCTCAGTATTAATTATCACATGATAATGTTTTCCCAATGATAGCATTTTTTGTTTAATAGTATCCATCGTTTCTAATGGTGGCTTCTTAAATAGTGGTAATAAATCATCTTCCACTAGAGAATAGCTATTATTCTTAATTAATTCTTCTATTGAGTTTAAATAGATTGATAAATGCTGCTCTAATAATTCTTCTTGTTTCATATTTATATACCTTACCTTTTTCTATTTAAGAATAGCAATAGTTTTCCAATAAGTCAAGGTAGTTAGTCTAATTTTAACTGTGATAATAACTCTGTAAGATAATATATTGGATGTTTATCTAATTTTATGGTATCAAGTATTATAGTTACTTCAGTACTTGTAGATTTAAATCTAAACATTGGGTTTATCTTAAAAGCAGTTCTAAATAAATTTTCTCCGTCTTTTATCTGACCAGCAGAAATAGTAATTTCAATTGTATTTTTAGTCTGATGAACTCTCTTAATATCTAACTTTTTAACTAATTTTTCAAACCATTCTTCATACATATAAATAATCATATCTTCATTAAGTTTTCCAAATCTATCTTCTAGTTCTTGTCTAGTTTTTTCTAAAGATTCTTTACTATCTATTTGATTAATTATTCTATGTATTTCTATCTTTAAGTCTTGCTCTTTTACATAGGAATCAGAAATATGCGTTGATACAGAAATCAGTGGTTGAGTATTTTCATCTTCCTCTATTTCTTCTCCTTTTAATTTTTTAGTTTCTTCTGCTAGCATTTTTAAATATAAGTCTATACCTACACTATCAATGAAACCTGCTTGTTCACTACCTAAAATATCTCCAGCACCTCTTATTGATAAATCCCTAGTTGCAATTGCAAAGCCACTTCCTAATGAGGTGAAATCTTTTATTACCTTTAGTCTTTTTGTAGCTGTTTCTGTTAATATTTTACCTTCTTCATACATTAAATAACAATATGCTATTTTATTACTACGACCTACTCTACCTCTTATTTGATAAAGCTGACTAAGTCCAAAATGGTCTGCATCTAAAATAATTAGTGTATTTACATTTGGAATATCTATACCTGTCTCTATTATAGTAGTACATACTAAAACATCTGCTTCGTGATTTATAAATTGCATCATTTTATCTTCTATTTCGTTTTTATCCATTTGACCATGAGCTGATATTACTCTAGCATTTTCTACTAAGTTACTTATTTCAGTCACTTTATCATCAATATCACTAACATGATTATATAGTACAAAAACTTGTCCATTACGAGCTAATTCTTTGTTAATTGCTTCTTTAATTAGTATTTTATTAACAGGTAATACATAAGTTTGAACTGGATATCTATTAACTGGTGGCGTTTCTATTAATGACATACTTCTTAAACCTGTAATAGACATTTGTAGGGTTCTTGGTATTGGAGTGGCAGTTAATGTTAATACATCTATATTACTTTTATACATTTTTATTTTTTCTTTTTGTCTAACTCCAAAACGTTGTTCCTCATCTATTACTAGCAATCCTAAATCTTTTGGTTTAATATCATTACTTAATAATCTATGAGTACCAATAACTAAGTCTATTGTTCCGTCTTTTAAACCAGCTATTATTCTATTAGTCTCTTTCTTAGATGTAAATCTATTAAGTAGTCCTATCTCTATAGGAAAAGACTCAAATCTTTGCATAGCAGTTTCGTAGTGTTGATTAGACAAAATAGTAGTTGGACATAGAAACAAGACTTGTTTTTGATCAAGTATTGCTTTAAATATGGCTCTAAAAGCTACCTCTGTTTTACCAAAACCTACATCACCTACTAATAATCTATCCATTGGATGTGGTTGTTCCATATCTTCTTTTATTTGAGAAGTTACTAATAATTGATCTTTTGTTGGTTGATAAGCAAAGTTAGCTTCAAATTCTTTTTGCATACTATCATCCTTAGAAAAAGCAAATCCTTTTCTATTTTCTCTTTCTGACTGAAGTCTTAATAAATCAAGAGCCATATCATGTACTTTAGACTTAACTCTACTTCTAACCTTTTGCCATTGATTTCCACCTAACTTATATATTTTGGGGGCAACTCCTTCTTTTGAAGAATACTTTAATAAGAGGTCTATTTTTTCTACAGGAATATAAAGTTTATCATTATCTTGATATAATACTTCAACATAGTCTTTTAATTGTTCCCCTTGTTTTAAAGTCTTTAAACCATTATATATACCTATTCCACAACTCTGATGAACAACATAATCACCTATTTCAAGTTTATTTATATCAGTGATTTTACTACCATATTTAAAGTTAGTTTTATACTTTTTATTAATAGTTTTCTTTTGAAACAATTCATTTGCAGTTAGGAATATATAATCTTTATAAATAAATCCCTCTTCCATTTCTAGTGATATATAGTTTATTTTTCCTAATTCTATATTTGTTAAATTAGTATCAATAGAAGGAAGATTCAATTTATTCATTAAACTTTTCTTCTGATAATCTTTTAAAGAAATTATTATGGTCTTAGAATGCATCAAAGATTCTGATAAGTACTTCTCAATAGATTCTGTATCTTCATAAAATTGAGGTGGATTTTTAGTATTAAAGGAAATGATTTCTTTTTTAGATTCTATAGCACTATCAATAGAAAAATAAGAAATAGCATCTTCCTGGTATTTTTCTTTATAAGGAAAGAAAAACCTAGTGGTTTTTATATTCTTTTCTTCTGTATAATTTTTTACATCTGTTACTATGTTTTCATATACAGTCTTTATTGAACTTGGATCTTTATATATAGTTACTGAATCTGTTAAGTAGTCTTGTATTGAATCAACTTTTATATAGTTATCTAGTGGCTTTGGTGGTTCATCTTCATCTAATGGTGTATCAACTAAAAATTCAGTACAAGGATAGATAGTTATTTTATCTAGATGCTCCAACGACCTTTGTGTATTTTCATCAAAAGATCTAATGGATTCAATAGTATCTCCAAAAAATTCTAATCTGATAGGATGACTTTCTCCCAGGGGAAACAGGTCTATTATAAAGCCACGAACTCCCAATTCACCAGTCTTTGTTACAATTGTTTCTCTTTTATAACCTAATAATTGCAATTTTTCTATTAAGGTTTTATGTGAAATTTCCATGTCCGTTGATATAGTTAGTATATTATCTTTATATATTTTTTTATTTGGTAAAAAATGTAAGTATCCCATTAAATGTGTAATTACAATTAGTGGCTTATCATTTTGTATAGCTTTTAAAGTTTCCAGTCTAGTGATAAGTAAATCAGGTGATATAGCAATAGCTTCACTCGTTAAAAAGTCATCCATTGGAAATAAATAAGCATCGTTTGTATAAAGACTTATTTTTTGAAATAATTTATTTGCTTCAATTAAATTAGAAGTTACTAATAAGATGTTTTTATTCTTTTTATTCAATATTTGCCATACATACATTGCAAAAAGTTCTTCAGACATATTGTCTAAAGAAACTGATTTAAAAGATAAATCTGAAAATAAATTATCAATAAGGTTCATAACTTCCTACTTTCTGTGATTATACTTACTCATTACTAAATCAAAGTTTTTATTTGCATAATCATTAATTATATTATTAACTATTGGTTCTAATTCTATTAATCTTTTTTCTTCATCATTAGTAAACTTAGAAAGGACAAAGGAAACCTGATCCATTGTATTTCTTATTTCTGAGTTAATTCCAATTCTTAATCTATTATACTTATTACTTTTTAAACATTCTTCTATATTTTTTAAGCCATTATGTCCTCCTGCACTTCCTTGAGAACGTAAGCGATAAGTACCAATAGGTAAAGCTAAATCGTCACTTATTACTAGTATATCTTCTATCTTTATTTTAAAATAATTTACAAAAAGAATAACTGATTCACCAGAAAGATTCATATAGGTTTGAGGTTTTAGAAAAATTACTTTTTCATTATTTATAGTCTTTTCACAATATAATCCTTTAAATTTATTCTTCCAAACAACATTTGTTACTGATAAATAAGCATCTAGGAAACGAAAACCTATATTATGTCTAGTGTTATCATATTCTTTTCCATAATTCCCTAATCCTACTATTAATTTCATTAGCTACTCCTTCTAAAATTATTTCCCGGGAAATAATTTACTTATTTTGATGATATTCTTTATATACGATTGATTTGGGTATTCCTCGTTCTTTTGCTACTTTTTTCATAGCATCATTTAAACTTAAATTATCTTGGATATATAAGTCTACATGCTGATTTATAGATAAATCCTGAAAGTTCTGTTTTACACCTTCTACTACCAAAACAATTTCTCCTTTTAATTCTTTATAATTAACTAATATTTCTTTTATATTACCTCTTATTGTTTCTTCATACTTTTTGCTCAATTCCCTAACAATAGCAATTTTTCTATTTCCAAATATTTCAAGCATGTTTTTTAGTGTTTCTTCAAGTCGCTTAGGAGATTCATAAAAAATAATTGTAAAAGGATAATTCTTTAAGTTGTCCAATTCTCTTTTCTGCTTAGTGTCTTTTGCATTTAAAAACCCATAAAAAAGAAATGGCTGTGGTGATAGTGTGGACAAGGTTAAAGCAGGCACAAATGCAGTAGGACCTGGTAAACTTATAACATTATAACCTTTTTTTGTCACATATTCAACTACTTTATAACCAGGATCACTAATAATCGGAGTTCCTTGATCTGTTACTAAACCTAGATTATTATCATTTTTTAAAAGTTCTATAATTTTATCACACATTTTATCTTCATTATGATCATGACAACTTATTAGTCTTTTTTTTATATTGTAGTTAGCCAATAATTTGCCAGTTTCTCTTGTGTCTTCGCATAGAATAATGTCAACTAATTCTAAAGTCTTTAAAGCTCTTATTGTTATATCATCATAATTTCCAATCGGTGTTGGAATTAAGTATAGATTACTATTTTTCATATTTTTTACTCTCTTTCTAAAAAAATTGGTGTTTCTACTTTTAAACCTTCTCTTCCATAATATACCGAATCTAAAAGAAATAATGAAGAATTATTATTGTCTGAATGTATAAATCTTATTCTTTTTGGCTCTAATTTAAATTCTCTTAATGTTTCTAGTATCTCTATTAATCTGTCTGTTCTATGAATAAAATAGAAATGCCCTTTTTGTTTCAATAATTGACTACTACAATATGCTAACTCTTCAAATGTTAATTTTAGTTCGTGACGAGATATAGTTTTTGTTAATGAATCATTAGTTTTGGAGTTATTATTCATTTTAAAATATGGAGGATTAGAAATTACAATATCTATACTATGTGGTGTAAAATGTTTTTTATAATTTTGTACTTTGTCATTAATTATCTCAATTTGATTTGCCAAACTATTTTCATTTATGTTATTTATAGCAACTGTTGCTAATTCACATTGTATTTCTATTCCATATATTTTTGTATTTGTTCTTGTACTTAGTAGTAAGGGAATCAATCCTTGTCCCGTTCCTATATCAACAATTATTTTATCTTTTTGTCTTATATCAATAAAATTTGATAGCAAAACACTATCACTTGTTATTAAAAAAGAATTAGTAAGTTGACTATAACTAATTTTCTTTCCATTATGTTCTATATATTCTTTATTAGTCATTTTTAAGTTCCACTATTTCTTTACTTTTAGTTTCTATTTTATAAGTCCCAGATAGAATATTAATTTCTACTACTTTACCCTCAACTTTACCATTATTAATTATATTTCCAACTTCTGGAAATTTTTCTTTGAGGCTGGTGTATGCCTCATCTTCATATTTCAAACAACATAAAAGTCTACCACAAACACCATTTATCTTAGTAGGATTTAGAGCTAAAAATTGATTTTTTGCCATTCCTATTGATACACTGACAAAATCTGTTAGAAAGGTATTACAACATAAAAATAATCCACATGGTCCTATGCCACCTATTTTTTGAGCTTTATCACGAACACCTATTTGTCGTAGTTCTATTCTTGTTCTATATTTTTGAGCTAAAATTTTAGTTAATTCTCTAAAGTCAACTCTAGTGTCTGCTACATAACTAATAAATAGTTGTTTTCTATCAAAAGTATAAAATGAATCTACAAAATGCATATCTAAATTTAATTCATTAGCCTTTTTTTGTGCATAACTATAAACTTCTTCACTTTCTTTTTCATTTTTTTCTTGTTGCTGTAAATCTCTTTTCGTTGCTGTTCTAATAAAATTACACACATTTTGTGGAATGTCAGATATATTGGAAATTTCATTAATTGAATAAATTTCAGCTAATTTTAAATCTCCATTTTTTTCAACTATTATTTTCGTTCCCTTTTTTAATGATTCTTTTGTCTTTAATTTTATAATATCTAATTCTCTTTTCAAATAAGAATTAATAAATCTAATAGTTAAAAATTTCATTTTTTACCTCCGTTAATTTGATCAGAAGTGAATCTAACCATAATTTAATATTAACATTATACTGAAGCTTTACAGAAAATTCATCAATTATACTTACTATTTCTAATAGTTGAAACTTATTTAAATTGATATCACTTGACTTTATACTTAGGCTACTTAAGTCATTAGTCTGTATATAATATTGTAAAATTTTGGAAATTTTTTTCAAAGTATCCAAAGATAGTTCTTTTGTTTGAAATAAACTTTCATAATAGTCATTAAATAATATTATTAATGGCTCTGTATCAATCAATAAATTATTTAATAGTTTAATAAGAATCTGGTTATCATTAACATCTATCATATTACTTTTTTCTTGTTTAAGAGTCATTACTGTACATCTAGATAAAATAGTAGGTAATACTTTATATCTATGTGTAGATAAAAGAACTGCAATTATATTGTTTTCAGGTTCTTCTAAAAATTTTAAAATAGTATTAGCCGAACTAAGATTTAACATTTCTGCATGGTGAATAACATATATTTGATATGTACCATAGACAGATTTATTGGAAAATTTTTCCATCATTTCCAATAATTGCTCTTTTTTAATAACATTATTTTCAGGTTTGATTTCTAATAAATCAGGATAGCTTTTATTTTCTAGAAGATTAATCAGCTTTTCTTTTGAAATACCAACTTCATTCGATTCATTAAGTCCACAAATAAGTAATTGTTTATAAAATTCATTTAAGTAAGTATCTACTAATTCATCTTCATTGTTATTTGTTTCTATCAAATAAGCATGATTAATTCTTCCAGAATTAAGAGGAACAATAGCTTGTTCATAAAATAATCGTTGATTTTCTCTCAATTGTTCCAACATTAATAACACTCCCTTAAAACAATATTACTTTTAATAAAACAAAAACAAAAAGAATTGGAAATCCTAATACACTAATTGATCCTACTGTCATAATATTTATTGGTATTATTAAATTAAATCTAGATGCTATTAAATTATAGCCATATAATATAATAACACTCAATATAATTCTTTTAATTATCTTAATTATTAATTTCATATTTTCACCTAATAATAATTATGATATTCTTTTCGTTTTATGCAATTTCTTTTCTATCTTCTAAAGCTTTAGATAATGTTAAACTATCTATATATTCCATATCTGCACCAATAGGTACTCCACTTGCTAACCTTGTAATTTTTATTC
This sequence comes from Clostridium sp. CAG:451, assembly GCA_000438295.1. Taxonomy (GTDB): domain Bacteria; phylum Bacillota_I; class Bacilli_A; order RF39; family UBA660; genus Onthousia. Next base: position 3,321 of record FR901045.1, on the reverse strand, counting down.
CAGTATTTTCCAATATTTTTTTTATGTACAAAGATGTTATTTCCCCTTCTACATTTGGTTTAAAGGCTAAAATTATCTCTTTATAATCATTCTTATTTAAATGATCCAGTAATTTATCAATCCCTATATCTTCTGGATTTACATCGTCAAGTGGAGATATTAATCCATTCAAAACATGATATTTTCCCTTATACATCCCCATTTTTTCAAACAAGAAAACTATTTTTGAGTCTTCAACAATACAAAGTACATCTTTATTTCTTGTATCATCAGAACATACTTGACACAATTCTTTATCCGTAAGCGTTTGACAAACTGGACATTTATGGATATTTAATCTAGCATCTTTTATACTTTCCTGAATTAAATCTATTCTTTCTTCATCAAAATCAAGTAGATTGAAAGCCATTCTTTCTGCTGTTTTTTCACCAATCCCGGGAAAACTTTTAAAACTATCTACTAAATTTTTTATGCTTTCTGGATACATTTTATCCTCTACATAAATCCTGGTATACCATTAGCAAGAGGTCCCATTTTATCTTGAGTTGTTTTATCTATTTTTTTGCAAGTATTATTTATTGCTATCATTAGCATATCCTCTAACACTTCAATATCTTCTAAGGTAAAATCTGCATCTAAATTAATTTTAACATCTGTTACTTCCTTTTTACCATTCATTTTAACAGTAACAAAACCTTGATTACTTTCAAATTCCATCTTTTCTATCTCTGCTTGCTTACTTAGTAATTCTTTTTGCATTTTTTGAGCTTGTTTCATCACAGCTTGTATATTCATATATTATCATCCTCTTTCTTTATCTAATTTCTACTAAGTCTCCAAAAAGCTCTTTGGCTCTAAGAAAACTTTCATTGCTACTTTCTGTTTTACCTTTTTTCGGTTCTTCTGTAGGTTCATCAATTATTTCCATTTTTTTACCAGACTTTAACAACATTATGTATTCCTTTTTTAAATTTTCCCAATCTGAATCTTCTATAAATGATATTTTTTTATTAGAATTTGATATCTCATTATAAAATGTTGTTAATTTTTGAAAATGATCTGACATTCGTTTCAATGTTGAACTGTGTTCATAACTAATAATTAGTGATTTGTTACTTGACGCTCTCGGTGTCCCATCTAATAATTCACATGCTAAATATCCATTATTAACATCAAACGTATAATCGTTTATCTTTTTCCATGTATTTATCTCAATATTCAAGTTGTTTTTTGTTGCCTCGGCCAGCGTATTTTTTGCTCTAATTAGCATTGTTTCTTTTAGATGTTTATAGTTTACGTTATTATCACTATTATTAATAGGGGTTATTTCTTTTGTTGGTTTACTATCACTATCAGATGCAGTATCAATAATTTTAGAGTTTTTCTCTGAAATTATTTCCCGGGAAATATTTTTTTCCACCGTTTTGTTTTGATTTATAAAATGTAATAAAAGTATTTCTACATAAACTTTTATATCATCAGATTTCTTTATGTCAGATATTTTTTCATTTAAAAGACTGACTAACTCGACAATTTCTTTCTCACTATATTCAAGATTCTCATTTTTCATATAATAATTAATCAGTATATCTTTTAAATGATATATAAGTTGTTTTAATATTTGAACTAAATCTTTACCGTCGTTATAATAATTTTCTATTTTTTCTAACATAACATCAGTTTTATAAGCTAGAATGGAGTTTTCAAATTCTAATAACTCATTTTCTATGATTTGACCATTCATAGTTAAAAAGTCATTATAGGTAATTTTTCCCAATTTGTAACTACTTAATTTATCAAGTAAACCTATGGCATCTCTTAACCCACCATCAGAGGCAGATGCAATAGAAGTTAATACATCATCTTCTATTTCTATTTTTTCATTTAAAGCAATTTTTTCCAACATTTGTTTGATATCATTTGGACTTATTTTTTTAAATTGAAATGTTTGACAGCGAGAAATAATTGTATTTGGAATTTTCTGTGGATCGGTAGTTGCTAAAATAAATATAACATGCTCTGGTGGTTCTTCTAAAGTTTTTAACAAGGCATTAAAGGCTCCAATTGAAAGCATGTGTACTTCGTCTATTATATAAACTTTATATTTCAGCTCTGAAGGTAAAATTTTCACCTTATTTCTTAATTCTCTTATTTCATCTACACCATTATTGGAAGCTGCATCAATTTCAATAATATCCATACATTCCTTTTGACCTGAATATATACAATTTTTACACTCATTACAAAGATCATCTTTATAATTAAGACAGTTAACAGCTCTAGCAAATATTTTAGCTGCAGTAGTTTTCCCAGTTCCCCTTGGACCTGAAAATAGATAAGCATGTCCGATATGAGATGTTTTAATACTATTTTCAAGAGTTTGAATTATAGTAGTTTGACTTACAACATTTTCAAATTTTTTAGGTCTATATTTTCTATATAAAGCTTGATACATACTTTCACTTCCAATCAGATATATTGTACCAAATTTTCAGTAAAAAGTCTTTAACTTTAACTAAATAAAATTTAACAAAATATTGTAAAATATATTTCTTCATAATTTTTATAGAACATCTGTTTTATCTTTTACTAGCAAAAAATTTTCTAAGCAATTCGCTGCATTCTAATTGCATTATATTATGGTAGTAATTTATTTTATCATTGTTATCAGAGCTATTACAAATATCTTGAAAAATTTTATGATTATTATTGTCTGTTGACTCAGCTCCATAATAAATTTTTTTTATTCTGCTTTGTTTAATAGCACTAGTACACATTGGACATGGTTCCAATGTTACATATATATCACAATCAATCAATCTCCAATTTTTAACTTTTCTTGTAGCTTTTTCAATAGCAATTATTTCTGCATGAGCAAGTGATGATTGTTTTTTTTCTTTAATATTATGTCCCCTTGATATAATTTTTCCATTTTTAACAATTACCGCACCTACTGGTACTTCATTTATTTCTAATGATTTGTTAGCTTCTTTAATTGCTTCTGTCATAAATTTTTCGTGCATTTTTATCACCCATTTTTAATCAAAATAAAAGTGCACATAAATAGGAAATGTTAAGGCTGCTATGTTTCCATCCTGACCTAGTTCCATAACTATTTATTGCACAACATAATAGTATACTATATTTAAAACTATTGCAAGATTTTTTAATAGAAATTTTGTTGTTTACTATTTCTTAGATAAATTATGTCCACCGTTTTTGTTTCACGTGAAACATTAGATTCTTTTTTTATATTTACATTTTTTTCGGACCTACTTTATTTCTCTAAATACATATTATTTACTTACTTATTTATTCAAA
>FR901044.1 GCA_000438295.1 Clostridium sp. CAG:451 | reverse complement strand
CATTGGTATTATCGAACGAGAACCGACTGTTCGCTTTTGTGCGAAAGGAAGCCCCCACCTCTTTATGCGGGGGAGGATGTCACGAACTACCCTTAATTTAACAAATAGATATCACTAAAGCTTAGTAATTTTGAAAATTCACTTTCCTTTTCACAAATTTAAAAAATTTGATATAATTGTATTGAGGTAGAGATATGGCAAAGAAAATGACTAGAGTAAAATATCAAAGAATGAGAAGAAGACAAAGATTAAGATTACGTAAATGGGTAATAGTAGTTATTTTTCTTATCTTTTTAACTATCTTTTTATTATCTAGTTTTAAAATGCTTGACTGGTTTAATGATTCTAAGAAAAGTAATAAAGTTAAAGATACTGTTTTAGAAAAAACAAAGATTACAGAAAAGAAAGATACTGTTGATACTCTCTATGTAAACTATGATGAAAAGCAAGATAGTGATTATTTTAGATATATAAAGATGAATCTTTTAGAAGTTAACTTTAATGATTTACTTAATACTAATAAAGATACAGTCGCTTGGTTAAATGTCAGTGGCACTAATATAAATTATCCGGTGGTACAAACCGTAGATAATTCCTACTACTTATCTCATGCTTTTGATAAAACTTTAAATAAAGCTGGATGGGTTTTTATGGATTATCGAAATGATGCTAATACTTTTAATCAAAACACTATTATTTATGCACATAGTAGATATGATGGAACTATGTTTGGTAGTTTAAAAACAATTCTTACTAGTAGTTGGTATAAGAATAAAGATAATTATATTATTAGAATGTCTACTCCTAAAGAAAATACTATGTGGCAAATATTTAGTACTTATACAATTCCTAAGGAAAGCTATTATATAACTACTAACTTTAAAAATGATGGTGATTATGCTACTTTCTTAAAAACAATAAAAGAAAGGAGTGAAGAAGAGTTTTCTGGTACTGTAAATACTAATGATAAGATACTAACTTTATCAACTTGTAAAGATAATTTTGGTAATAGAGTAGTCATGCATGCTAAATTAATAAAGAAAGAAGTAAGAAACTAAACGTAAACTGTCAGATAAACGTGAAAATTTTATTTCTTTCTTTTCATTTTTATGTTATAGTTTAGTTAAGATATGGAAAGCATTCATATCGGAAGGAGAGGAAAACATGAAAAAGAAGTTGTGGGCAGTGTTATTATTAGGTGCTTTTATGTTACCTTTTAATACTTATGCCGAAACAGAAGTTACAACTGATTTCACTTTAAGTAAGGATATTACTGATGGAATTGTTGTAAAAAAGGGTAGTGATGTAACAATTAACTTAGGAAAGTATAATGTTACAAATGAAAATGGTGATGATACCATAAAAATTGAAGAAGGAGCAAAAGCAACAATAACAGGTAATGGTAAAGTTACTAGTAACACTAAGGGAAAGGCTGTTTTAGCTAACTATGGTACAGTAGTTGTTAAAGGTGGAAACTATAGTCGTGAAGAAACATCAACTAATGGATATTATGTATTCTTAAATAGGGGAAATGCTACAATTGATGGTGGTTATTTTTTAATATCTGCACCTAATTTTGAAAATGGATCTTCATCACTAATTGATAATGGTTGGTATGAAGAGTCAGAAAACAAAGATAATTCTATTGCTACTATGACTATTAATGGTGGTACATTTGAAACAAAAGACACTAATAAGTATATAAAAAATGATTGTTTTGGTGAAATGGTTATCAATGGTGGAACATTCAATACTAATAAAATAGCATCAGCTGTTGTTTATAACGGACCAAAAAGTAAATCATTAGTTATTAATGGTGGTGTATTTAACCATATTGGTAGAGGACAAAAATCAGGTAGACCAACTGAACCTATTTGGAATAATGGTGGTACTGCTATGATTAATGGTGGTATATATAACCTATTAAATGATGAAGTTGCTATTACTGATGGTGGAACTCTTAATTTTACTGTAAAGAAATATAAACCAATTGGTGCTAGTGATGATACAACAGTATCAGTAGATGAAAAAGAAATAAAAGATATACTTGATGTTAAAGAAATGGATTCAAGTACTATTTCTAAAGAAGATAATGAGTTATTTAATAAAGCTATGGGAGATAAGTATAAAGTAGCAGGATTTTATGATATTAATCTATTTAAAGGACTAAATGATGACTTAAAATTTGAAGAAGTACTAGAAACTAGTGATAAAGTTAAAGTAACTTTAAGTATTCCTACTGCACTTCCACAAGTAGCAGAAGGTTACAAAAGAACATATTATGTAATTAGACTTCATAATGGAAAAACTGATATTTTAGATACTACTTTAACTGATGATAATAAAGTATCATTTGAAACAGATAAGTTTTCTAGTTACGCTTTAGCTTATGTTGATGAAAAAGTAGAAAACACTACCCAAATTGAAAATCCTAATACTTCTGATAAGGCTTTAATCTATGGAGTAATTAGTTTAATTGGTTTATCAGGACTTGTTTATACAGCAAAAGTATTAAAGAAAAGAAGTTAGAAAAGGAAGATAAGCTCTTTCTTTTTTTATTTTCAAATGATATACTATCATTGGTTAGAGGAGGAAGTATTATGGCTAATATAAAAATAGAGAGAATTAATCATGCCGTACAAGAAGAGTTGATGAATATTTTATTTAAAGAGGCAAAAGATGAATTACTTAAAAATGTTACAATAACTGATTGTGAAGTATCAAGTGACTTAGGTTATTGTAAAGTATATGTAACAGTATTAGATGAAGAGGAAAAGAATGAAACTTTAAAAGCATTAAATGATGCTAAAAGTTTCTTAAGAGGGGAGTTAAGTAAAAGAATAGATATTAGACATACTCCAGAATTAACATTTATATATGATGATTCTATCGCTTATGGTTCTAGAATTGATGAAGTATTAGAAAAATTAGAGGATGAGAAGAATGAATTATCAGATACTAGTAAATAAAGATAATAAATATGAAAAACAAGACTTTCAAAATGAAAAATTAGTTAGTTATACTAATTCTTTAGGTGAAGAAATTATTCTAGAAAGAAGAACTTTACAAGCTTTTCTTAATTTACAAAAAGAGTTTACTACTGATATAAAATTAGATATAGATAGTGGTTACCGTTCTTTAGAAGAACAAGATGAGATAAATAATTTATATAAAGAGTACGCTGCTCCTAGTGGGTTTAGTGAACATCATACCGGTCTTGCTTTTGATTTATTTCTAATTGATAAAGATAAAAATATCTTAGAAAATAAAGAAATGTTAAGTGATAAATATATAGACTTTTGGAAAAAGGTAGAGAAAAAAGCTTATAGATGTGGTCTTATTTTAAGATATCCTAAGGATAAGGAAAGTGTTACAGGATACACTTATGAACCATGGCACTATCGTTATGTTACTACTTCAACTGCTAAGATTATTCATGATAAGAAATTAACACTAGAAGAGTATCATAAACTATATAGAAAAAGTGGTATATTATTAGTTAATAAGAAAAAAGGAATGACATCTCGTGATGTTGTAAATATCATTAGTAAAAGATTTGATACTAAGAAAGTAGGGCATAATGGTACACTTGATCCCTTGGCTACTGGACTATTAGTAGTAACTGTTAATAATGCTACTAAGATAAATGAGTTTTTAACTGCTTATCAAAAAGAATATCAAGCCAAAGTACTTATTGGTACTAGAACTGATACGGGAGATATTACTGGTAAAGTTTTAGAATCAGTTGAAGGCGCTAATTTATCAAAAGATGCTGTTTTAAAGATGATTAAAGAATTTCCTAAAGAATACTTGCAAGAAGTACCAATTTATTCAGCAGTTAAGATAAATGGTAAAAAACTATATGAATATGCAAGAGAGGGAAAAAGTGTTACTCTACCTAAAAGAAATGTATCTATTATTGATTTGAAATTACTATCAGTAACACCAACGACATTCACTTTTAAAACAATAGTATCTAAAGGTTGCTATATAAGAAGTATGATAGAAGATATGGGAAAGATTTTAGGTGTACCTCTTACCATGGCATCACTAAAGAGAACTAAACAAGGAGATTTTTCTTTGACTGATGCTAAAAATTTAGCAGAAATAGATGAAAATGTAGAACTAATCTCTATTAAAGATGCTCTACAAGTTAAGACTAGAGAAATAGATAAAGATTTAGCTAAAAAAATTAAATCAGGTAGTAAGATAAGAATAGATGAAAATATGCTTTTATTCTTAGAAGATGGTAAGGAACTAGCTTTATATATGAAAATAGATGATTATGCTAAACCACTTAAAATGTTTAGTACTAAATAACTAGAAAACGACAAAATAATCGTTTTCTTTTTTGTATGCTTATTACGGTGGTAGAAATGAAAGTATATCTTGACTTAGTATTTATTCTTAACTTTTGTTATGATTTTCTTCTTCTCTTATCAGTAACTATTGAAAATAAAACTTATCCAAAAATAAAAAGACTACTACTTGCTAGTCTTACGGGCTCCATTACCTTAATACTTTTATTTCTACCCTTAAATAATTTTTTCTTACTTATTTTTAAATTACTAACTAGTCTTATCTTAATTCTTATAAGTTTTGGTTATAAAAGCAAAGAAACATTTATTAGTAACTTAAAATCATTTTATGGTAGTAGTATTATCTTAGGAGGAATACTCTATGCTCTTGATTTACAGTTTAATACATATAAGAAAGGTTTTCTTTTTATCAAGAATAAAAATACATCTATTCTCATACTATTATTATTAATTGGACCAGTATTATTATTTTTCTATTTGAAAGGTAGAAGAAGAGAATATATTAGAGAAAACTATCTACATGACATTAAGTTTACTTATAAAGAAAAGGATTATACTTTAAAAGCATTCTTAGATACTGGTAATAAGATAAGAGATCCATATAAGAAAAGATCTGTCTTTATCTACTTTCTAGACTTTCCAATAAATGATGAAGATATTATCTATGTACCATATCAAACTATTGGGACTAATGGACTAATCAAATGTATTAAACCAGAATATTTAGAATTAGATGGGAAAGAGTTAGATAGTAGTAAATACCTAGTAGGAAAGAGTAGGGAAAAACTTAATTTATATGGTGCTAATTGTATCATGCCAGAAATATTAAAGGAGGAAATCAATGATTAGTTTATTATTATTTATTGGTAGTATACTAACAAATTACAGTTATCTTTATTATATTGGAAGTAGTGATGCTCTTCCCCCACCTTTATCTAAGGAAGAAGAAGAGGGATATCTAGTAAGAAGTGAAGACGGGGATAGTTTTGCTAAAGATAAGTTGATAGAACATAATTTAAGATTAGTAGTCTTTCTTGCTAAGAAGTATGAAAACACAGGAGTTGACTTAGAAGACTTAGTAAGTATTGGTACTATTGGTTTAATAAAAGGGATTAATACTTTTCACCGGGATAAGAATATAAAACTAGCTACCTATGCCTCTCGTTGTATTGATAATGAAATACTTATGCATCTTAGAAAAATAAAAAAGATGAAAACAGAAGTATCAATTGATGCTTCACTTAGTTATGACCAAGATGGTAATGAATTAAGACTTGAAGATATTTTAGGAACAGAAGCTGATATTGTTACTAAGGGAGTAGAAACAGAGGATGACAAGAAACTGATGATAAATGAAGTATTAAGACTAGAACCAAGAGATAGAGATATTATGATTTTAAGATATGGACTATTAGGACAAGAAGAAAAGACCCAAAAAGAAGTGGCTGATATGTTAGGAATTAGTCAATCTTATATCTCAAGAATAGAGAAAAAAGTTATTAAACGTTTAAGAAGTTTAGTACATTATAGTTAGGAGATGATATTATGACGGTAAAAGAATATTTCTTTGAAAAGAAATTAGAATGGGAATTCTTATCTAAGTTTGATCACTTTGCTTATCAAAAACTTTATAAAGTTAATAGATAAGTCTTTCAAGTTAAGTCTAGCAATAGACTTTTTCTTTTGATTAATTTGGTCAAGCTATTTCTTTTTCTCCTTTTTTTTGTTATTCTATAAAAGAAGAGGTGGTACTGTGAAAATATTAATATTAGCTAGTAATAAAGATAAAGATTTTTATCAAAATAGTCTAGCAGACGGTTATATCTTTCCCTTAAGAGATTATTCGATGGATTATGAGGTTAAGTTTACTATTGAAGAGATAGAAAATTTAAGAAATATTAATAAGAAATGTTTTATAGTCATTAATAGAATGTTCTTTGAAAGTGATTTAGATAATTTAGATAAGATATTATCTAAGATAGCTGCAATGAATGTAGATGGAGTGCTTTATTATGATGACTCTATATTAGAACTAAAAATAGAAAATAACTATAATATAAACTTATATATTAATAAAAATTATATGATGACTAATTCTTCCACTATAAATTTTTATCATAAGTATGGTGTTAAAGGAGTAGTATTATCTAATGAAATAACTTTAGATGAGATAAAAATGATAAGAGAAAATACTAAGTTAGAGATAATGCAATTAGTAATTGGTTATCCAGTTGTAGCTACTAGTAGAAGAAGTTTAAATACTAATAGTGGTAATTTAGAAAGACTAGAAGTTATTGAACCAAAGTCTAGACAACACTATAAATTAATAGAAGATGAATTTGGCACTAGCTTTATCTCTTTAAAGAGATTTAATGGTTGTAAGTATTTAAAAGATATGAATTTAGATTATGGAATAGTTTATCAAGATGATTTAGATAATGATACTGTTAATAAGCTTGTAGAAGATATTAAAACAAATAATATTAAAGAAATAGATGATTTAGTAGGACGTAATAGAGGATTTTTAAATAGAAAGACTATATATAAGGTGGTACGATGAAAAAAATTGAGTTATTAGCACCAGCTGGTGATTTAGAAAGATTAAAAGTAACCTTGCTATACGGGGCAGATGCTGTTTATTTAGGGGGAAGAAAACTAGGACTTAGAGCGAATGCTACTAATTTTACTAAAGAGGAGTTAAAAGAAGGGTGTAGTTTTGCTCATAACCTTAAAAAGAAAGTCTATGTAACTTTAAATATCTTTTTTCATGATAGTGATAGAGAAGATTTAGATAGTTATATTGATGAATTAGTATGGTGTGGAGTAGATGCTTTTATTGTAAGTGATCCATACTTAATAGAGTATTTAGCTAATAAGGGATTAGAAGCTCATGTATCTACCCAGGCATCTATTACTAATAGTAGGGAAGCATTGTTTTATAAAAGATTAGGAGCTACTAGAGTGGTACTTGCTAGAGAATTAAATAAAGAAGAAATAAAATCTATAATTGATAAGACTGGATTAGAAGTTGAAGTGTTCTTACATGGAGCAATGTGTACTTGTTTTAGTGGTAGATGTGCCCTATCTAATTATATAACTAATAGAGATGCTAATAGGGGAGGATGTGCTCAGGTTTGTCGTTTTGCTTTTAAAACTTTAGATAATAAAGTCTTTACTATGGCTACTAAGGACTTAAATATGTCAGAATATTTAAAAGATTTGATAGAGCTTGGTGTAACATCACTAAAGATAGAGGGAAGAATGCGGTCGATTTACTATCTAGCTAGTGTGGTTGGTAGTTATAGAGCTTTAATAGATGCTTATTATAATAATGCTTTAACTAGTGATTTTGCTAGTAAATATATGAAAATATTATCATCAGTAGCAAATAGAGAAAGTACTAGTCAGTATTTCTTAAGAAAAGCAGATAATACTGATCAGTATTATACTGGTAGACAAGAAGCATCTAATCAAGAATATATTGCTGTTATAATTGGTTATGATAGTGTTAATAAGGCTTTAATTTTAAGAGAGAGAAACTATTTTAAAGTAGGAGATACGATTGAAGTGTTCTCACCAGATGGTAGAAGTTACCAGTTTGTTTTAGAAAAATTATTAGATGAAAATAATAACTCTATTCAAGTAGCAAGACATCCTGATGAATTATTAAAAATACCATTTCCTGAAAAGCTATGTGAATACTCTATGATTAGATTAATTAAGAAGGGTTAGTATGAATGAGAAGAAGATAAAAGATAATTTTTTAAATAAAGAAAAGTATTTAAGTTGCTATGCTACTAAAAGTAGTGATGCTATTAGATTAAAGGAAGAAAAAGAAGATATTAGACCACCATATTTTCATGATATTGATAGGATAATTCATGCCTTATCTTATAGTAGATATATGGATAAAACTCAAGTCTTTTCAGAATGTGAAAATGATCATATTAGTAGGAGAATGGTTCATGTTCAATTAGTTAGTAAAACAGCAAGAACGATAGGTAGAGCCCTTAATCTTAATGAAGACTTAATAGAAGCAATTGCTTTATCTCATGATATAGGACATACTCCTTTAGGACATAGTGGAGAAGCAATGTTAGATGAGATTTGTAAGAGTGAGTTAAATACTTCTTTTGCTCATAACATTCAAGGAGTTTACTATTATATGAGACTTACTAATGCTAATTTAACTATTCAAGTATTAGATGGTATTATGTGTCATAATGGTGAGTTAGTAAGTGAAGTTTATGAGCCAGTTAAGAAAACTAAAGAAGAGTTTCTTAAAGAATTTAATGAGGCTTTTGTTGATGTTAAGAAAAGTTTAAAATATCATCCAATGACACTAGAAGGTTGTGTTGTTAGAATAAGTGATGTTATTGGTTATATTGGTAGAGACATAGAAGATGCTATTATCTTAGGAAAAATAAAAAGAGAAGATATTCCTAAAGAAATAACTGATATACTTGGTAGTACTAATAGAGAAATTATGAATACTATAATATTAGATATAATCAATAATAGTTTAGATAAACCATATATTAAGATGAGTGAAGAAGTTTATAAAGCTTTATTTATGTTAAAAGATTTCAACTATAATCATATTTATAAGTATTCTTTAACTAAAGATGAATATGATAGATATAGTAAAGGAATGAAAGATATTTATCATAGATATTTATTAGATATTGAAAATGATAATATTGACAGTCTAATTTACAAAGATTTTTTAGCTCATCAAAGTCCTAATTATTTAACTAATACTAGTAATAAACAAAAAGTAATTGACTTTATAGCGGGTATGACTGATGACTATTTTGTTGAGCAAATTAGTTGAAAATACTTGCTATTTTTTCTGTTTTGTGCTAAAATCTTAGTCATATTGATAAGCAAGGGTGCTTATCATTAAAATTTATTAATGAGGTGAAAATTATGGGAAATAAAAAAATAATATATTTAACAGAAGAAGGATTAAAAGATTTACAAGCTGAACTTGATGACTTAATCAATGTTAAAAGACCAGCTAATATCTTATCTATAAAAGAAGCTCGTAGTTTAGGAGATTTATCTGAAAATGCTGACTATGATGCAGCTAAGAATGAACAAGCACAAATCGAAGGAAGAATTAAGACTATTGAAAAGATGCTTGAAAATGTCGAGATAATTAAAGATGTACCAAAAGATAAAGTAGGGCTTGGTAGTACTGTAGGTATTAAGTATGTGGATGATCCAGATGATACTGATGAATACAAAATAGTAGGTAGTCAAGAAGCTGATCCATTTGAAGGAAGAATTTCTAATGAAAGTCCAATTGCTAAAGCTTTAATGAATCATAAATTAGGAGATATTATAACAGTTGAAAGTCCTAATGGAAATTACGAAGTAGAAATTACAGCGATTAAATAGTATTTCTTTACAATATATTTAGATAATGATATATTATTGTTGTATTAAATGAAGAAATCTTCATATAATAATAATGTCACTTTTAGTAAGCGACTTAGTAAATGATTTCGCTTGTGGTTGGTGCGAATAATAAATCAGACCATTTTGTAAATTAGGCATTACGCGGTTGTGTAATGTCTTTTTACTTTGAAAAAAATTAGTAAAAAAATAACTCTAGATGTAGACCTAGAGATATTATTACTTTTCTTTTTGATTAATTCCAACCATTCCACCAAAAGCTGATGTTATTAAGAGTAGTAGAAAATAAATAGTCATTTTTAAATTAAAACCTTGTTTAGTAAGACTTGTTATGATAATAAATATAATAACCGTTAAAGCTCCAATTTTAGCTCCTTCTAAATAACCTTTTTCTCTGGCAGTTTTAGCAAAAAATTTGGTAGTGAAAAATAAAGAAAGAATAGGAAGTATTAGTTTAAAAATATTATAGATACTATTAGGTATGATATTAAAATAATAAAGAAGAGTAATAAGGATAGAACCGATAATAATAACTAGAAAGTTAATTAGTAACGTTTTTAAAAGAGATTTAAAATAGCTCATGTTTATCACCTAATAAAGATTATGTGTAAATAAATAAAATATGAAAGCTTTACTAAGACTTAAAAAAATGGTAGAATAAGTTTAAGTAATTGTAGTGAGGTGAAATATATGAAAGACAAAACTATGCTATTTCAAATTGAATCAAAAGATAGTAAGGAAGTACAAAAGGTACTTAAAGAAGTATATCGATCATTAAAAGAGCGAGGTTATAATCCGACTGATCAAATAGTAGGATACTTAATTAGTGGTGATTTAGGTTATATTTCTAGTTATCAAGATGCAAGAAGAAAGATGCAATCACTTGATCGCAGTAAAGTTGTTGAAGTTTTACTAGATAGTTTCTTAAGAGGATAATTTTGCGTTATTTAGGACTTGACTATGGTACTAAAACAGTAGGTTTAGCAGTTTCTGATCGAACTGGCTTTTTAGCTAGTAATTATGGTGTCATTCGTTATAGTGATACTAGTGAAATCTTTAAAGAATTAGAAAGAATAATAAAAGATGAGAAGATAGAAGCCTTTGTTTTAGGATATCCTAAGAATATGAATAATACTTGTGGCAAACGAGTAGAAGAAACATTAATATTGAAAGAAGAACTAGAAAAGAAGTTTAATTTACCAGTTTTTCTTATGGATGAAAGATTATCAACAACTGAAGCTGAAAAGGTACTGTTACTAGGTGATACTAGTAGAAAGAAAAGAAAAAAAGTAATAGATTCAGTAGCAGCTACAATTATATTACAAACTTATTTAGATATGAAAGGAAATAGTAAAAATGGAAAATAAAAATCAATTTACATTAATCGATGAAGAAGGAAAAGAAGTAGTATATGATGTGTTATTCACATTCGATAGTGAAGAAACTAATAAAAGTTATATAGTATATACTGATAATACATTAGATGAAGATGGGAATATTCAAGTATATGCTAGTACTTATCAAAAAGGAGAAGGGACTAGTGCAAAACTTGATCCAATTGAGACTGATAAAGAATGGAAGATAATTGAAACTATTCTTAATACTATTCAAGAAACAGTAAAAGATAAAGAAGAAAATGCTTAATAATAAACAAAAAGAATAAAAAGAAAGACTGTGTGAGTAGATGCGTAAAATTGCAATAATATTTTTGATAATAGGAGTGTTACTCCTTGGAATGTTTGGGTTATATCAGTATCAAGTTAGTCCTACTGATAAAAGTAGTAATGCTAAAGTAGAAGTAGTAATAAAACAAGGAATGAGTACTAGTCAAATAGCTAGTTTATTAAAGAAGAAGTATCTGATAAAGGATGAATTCTTTTTTAAAGTGTATATGAAACTTAATAGAAGAGATAGCATTAAAGCTTCAACTTATTACTTAAGTAAAAATATGAGTTTAGATAATATTGTATCACTGCTTGAAAAAGGAGCTTCTAATACGGATATATCTATTACTTTTAAAGAAGGTAAAACTATTAAAGATTATGCTAAAGTATTAAGTGAAACAACTAATATTAGTGAAGATGAATTCCTTACTAAGATGAAAGATAAAACATACCTAACTAGTTTAATAAAGTCTTATTGGTTTTTAACTGATGCTATTTTAGATAGTAATATCTACTATGGATTAGAAGGGTATTTAGCCCCTGACACTTATAACTTTAAAGATAAAGATGTAACAGTGGAAGAAGTTATTAAAACTTTACTTGATCAAGAAGAAAAGAATCTTTCTCCTTATAAAGATACATTAAGTAAAATGAATGTTCATGAAGTGTTGACACTTGCATCTATTTCTGAACTAGAAGGATTAAAAGATACTGATAGAAAGCTAATAGTAGGAGTATTTCAAAATAGACTTAGTAAGGGAATGAATCTTGGAAGTGATGTTACTACTTATTATGCTTTTAATCAAGCAATGGATAAAGATTTAACTAGTGAAATGTTTAATACTTATAATCCTTATAATACTAGAAGTAGTGAGATGGCTGGTAAGCTTCCAGTAGGACCTATTTGTAATCCATCAATTGAAAGTATCATGGCTAGTATTAATCCAACAAAGTCAGATTATTACTATTTTGTAGCAGATAAAAATGGAAATGTTTATTATACTAAGACTAGTAGTGAACATAGTGCTAAGGTAAAAGAACTAAAAGAAAAAGGTGATTGGATATGGTAGATGAAACCTATCAAATAATTAAAGAAATAAAAGATTATGCCAAGGAAAATAAAGTACCAATTATGGAAGATGCAGGAATTGACTTTTTAACTAATTTCATAATTAAAAATCAAAGAGTTAAAGTCTTAGAAGTTGGTACTGCTATTGGTTATTCGGCTATTATGATGGCTTTATGTAATAAAAACTTGAAAGTAACTAGTATCGAACGTGATAGTGAACGTTATATGGAGGCTTTAAAGAATATTAAGAAGTGTAAACTAGAAGATAGAATAACTTTAATTTATCAAGATGCTTTAAATGTTAGACTTGATGATACTTTTGATCTTATCTTTATAGATGCTGCTAAAGCTCAGAGTCAAAAATTCTTTGAGTTATTTGAAAAGAATCTAACTAAAGATGGTTACATTATAACCGATAATATGTATTTTCATGGTTTGGTTAATAAAAATGAAAAAGAAATAGAAAGTCGTAATGTGAGAGGAATAGTAAGAAAGATTAAAGATTATATTACCTTTTTAAAAAATAATGAAAATTATGAGACAGTTATTCATGATATAGGAGATGGAATTGCTGTAAGTAAGAAAAAAGAAAGGTGATTTTATGGAATTGTTAGCAACAATAAGTGATACTTGTTCTGATGCAGCTCTAGCTCGTGGTATAACAATAATTCATACAGTCATGACTTGGATTTGCATAATAGTACCAATTCTTTTAATTCTTTCTTTAGCTATTTCTCTTTTATCTATGACAATTGATCCGAATCAAAAAGATGGGATGAAAAAAATTTATAGAAAAGTAATAGCAGCTATTATTATTTTCCTTATTCCATCAATATTAAATGTTGTGATGTCTTTTCTTAATTATGCATCAGTTGGCAACAACCAAGTGTTTACTGTTTCTAGCTGTTATAAGGCAGCAATAGCAGCTAATAAGAAGATTGGAACTGGAAATTATGAGTCTGGTCTTGGAACAGCTCCTGGTAAAGGACTTAGTGGTATGTATGGTGATTTATCAGGTTTAAAAAAATATGTTAATGAAGAAGACGATGATATTGATAGTAGTACTAGTTTAGGTGATGGGGGGATATTAATAGTAGCAGGTCACTCTTATGAGCCGTATTGTCATAAAGCAGAAGAATGTCGTGAAGAAGATTGGACTTATGTTGAGCCAACAGAAACGAGAAAACTTGCTAAACTTTTAAAAAAAGAACTTGATGGAATGAATTTAAAGGCTTCTATTGCTAATGAAATGTTAGGTGGAACAGATGAAAGAATGAATAAGTCATTATATGTAGAAATGCATCTTAATTCTCAAGAATTTAAAGATAATGAACCAAAATTTAAAAAATTCACTCATGTAATTGAAATCCATTTTAATGCCGGTGGTGGACAAGGAACACTTCTTATGCAAGGATCTGCAGGTATATCAAAAATAGACCAACAACTTAAAGATGCTGTTGTTAAATATACAGGTAAAGCTAATGGCAATATAGCTAAGGGACTACAAAATCAAAGATATTTTCAAAATTTAGGTATTCCTATGACTTATATTGAAGTTGAATTTTATGATAATCACTCTGCTATGGAAAAATATGAAACAAATAAAGAAAAAATAGCTCATGAATTAGCTTTAGTATTTAAGAACAATTATGGTAGTAAAATATCAAGATAGGAGAGAATATGGAATTTGAAGAGAAAAAGTTAAAAATCAGAAGATATATAATTATAGGTATAGCTGTTATTGGAGTTCTTATATTTATAATATCATTAATAAAAATAGTAAATAAAGATAAACTAAAATCTTCTAATTTTATCAAACAATCGGCAAGTTATACAATACCAGGTACTAAAATATCTTCTTATTTACCAACTGTTACTATTGATGGAACCGATACATCTTCGGTAAATAGCAAGATTAAAACTGATTATGATAAAGCAGTAGCAAGTGGTAATTCTTCTTTTAATTATCAGTATAGTATTAACAACAATTATTTTTCCTTAGTAACTATAACTTTACTGGTAGATGAAGAAACTAATTATACTTATCCAATATTTAAAACTTATAATTTTTCTTTAAGTACTAATGGATTAGTAGATGATAGTGAACTGCTTGCTGCTTTTAATAAAAATGAAGCTGATGTCTCTACTACCTTAGAAAGTAAATTTAAAGAATATTATCAAGGAGAATTAGACAATTACTATTTAGATAAAAATGAATGTAATTATGCTTGTTTCCTAAATAGAAGAAAAGTTGATTCTTATGATGAAGATAATTACTTATATGTAGAAAATAATACTCTAAAATTCTTTCATGGTTTTATGATATTTTCAAATATTGGGGAAGAAGAATTTTATAAAAATGAAAAATTTTTATATGAAGTAGAATAGGAGTGATAAAATGGTAGCATTAATAACAGGTAGTACTGGAGGACTTGGCAAAGAAATTGCCACTACACTTGCTAATGATGGCTATGATTTAATACTTCATTATCATATTGATGAAGTAGGAGTACTTAACCTAGCAAGTGATATTAGAAACAAATATAAAAGAAATGTTAGAATGTATAAAGCAGATTTAACTAGTGAAGATGAAATAGATAAGATGGTAAAGGATATAAAAGAAAATTATTTTTCTTTAGATGTTTTAGTTAATAATGCCGCTATTTCTAAAGATACAGATTTACTATTAAAAGAAAAAAAAGAGTTTTTAAATGTTTTAGATGTCAATTTAGTCGCTCCATTTTTATTAGCCCAAAAGCTATCTTCATTAATTAAAGAAGCAAATGGTACAATAATAAATATTTCTTCCAACAATGCATTAGGAGAAAATTATCCTGAGAGTATTGATTATGATGCATCTAAAGCTGGGCTTATATCTTTGACTAATAATTTGGCTAAATACTTTGCACCTGATGTTAGAGTAAATTGCATTTGTCCTGGCTGGATTATGACAAAAATGAGTAAAGACTTAGATAAAGAATTTGAACAAAAAGAACTTAGTAAAATACTTTTAAATAGGTTTGCTAGTCCAAAAGAAGTAGCATCAGTTGTGTCTTTTTTGGCAAGTAATAAAGCAAGTTATATAAATAATACAATTATAAAAGTAGATGGAGGTATAAAATGATAAACGTTTTAGTAGATCTTAATTCAGCTTGTTCTGATTATGCTATAGCCAGTAGTTTGAACTTTTTATATAAAGTTTTTAAAATTGTTTGTGTGATAGTACCGATAATCCTCATTTTATTTGCAAGTATTAATATGGCAAAATTAATGATTAACCCTGATGATAAAAAAGGTGTTGGTGGTATCTTTAAAAAAATAATTGCTGCTATTATTGTTTTTATTATTCCTAATTTTATTACTATAATAGTTGATTTTTACTCTATTGGGATTGGATCTAATGCTAATTATAGTGTTATAGCTTGTTTTAAAAATTCAAAGACTTCAGCAAAAGCAATTAAAAAGGCAGCATATAAAGAAGGAGCTGGAACAGAGAAAGGAACAGGACTTAGTGGCATGTTTGGTGATCTATCTGGACTTAGTAAATATCAAAGTAGTAGTGGTAATAGTGGAGTAGCGGGAGTAGGAGCAGAAAAATTAATAAACATAGCTAAAAAAGAAATTGGTAATAATGAAAGTGATGGAACTCATATGAAATATGAAAATTTTGGTGGACTTTCTAGTTCTGATCCTTGGTGTGCAGCCTTTGTATCCTGGTGTGCTAATGAAGCTGGTTTTATAGATTCAGGAATAATACCTAAATATAATGCTTGTAGTACTGGAGTATCTTGGTTTCAAAGTAAAAATGCTTTTCATAAAGAAGGAAGTGGTTATACTCCACAACCAGGTGATATTGTTTTCTTTGGACCAGGTGGAGTAACCCACACTGGAATAGTAGTAAGTGCTGATGCAAATAATATTCACACAATAGAAGGTAATACCAGTAATGCAGTAGCTGAAAGAGATCATCCTAGAGCAACTGGTTATGTTTATGGATATGGAACACCAGATTATTAATAAGAAAGGAATAAAAAGATGTTTGGACAAATTGAATTTAATGAAGAAGAGAAAATTAAATTAAGAAAAAAATTACTAATTATTGGTGGATTAGTAGTTTTTGCTATACTTATTTCTTTGTATGCTAATACTTTCAAAAAAGATGCTTTACAAACTATAAAAGAAACTAAAAATAAAAATCTTATATATACAGTTAAAGAAAGGACTGTAGATGGTAAGAAAAGTGAAGTTCCTATTATTAATATTGAAGGGGAAAATATAGATAAATTAAATAAAGATATAGAAAATTTTATAAATAAGTATTATAGCAATCCGACTAGTATTATTTCTTATAGTTATGATGTTAGTGATAAGATATTATCATTAGTTGTAAAAGTAGCTTATTTTGATAAAGTGTATTATCCTGATTTTAGAACCTATAATATTAATCTTTCTGATTTGTCAGTTTTATCAGATGAAGATTTACTTGTTAAATTTAATTTGACAGAAGAAGATGTTTCTAATAGAATAGAAGAAAAGTTTAAATACTTTTATAATGATGCCTTAAACCAGGGGTATTACAGTGGTGAATGTGATTATAACTGTTTCTTATATTTTAGGGGAGATAAAGATTATTTAGATGATATTCATTACTATATAAAAAATAATAAATTATATGTTTATAAAGCATTTAATGTTTATAGCATTTATGATGAACAAAACTATTTTACAGAAGATGATTTTTTAATTGAAGTGAGTGATTAATATGAATTTAGAATTAATAGAAGAAAAACTAAAAGATGAGTTTAAAAAAATAGAAAAACAAGAAGAAGCAAATAGTATAAAGATATTAAATGCTTTTAAAGAAGAAAAAGTAAGTGAGACTGATTTTAATTCTACTACCGGTTATGGTTATAATGACCTAGGAAGAGATAAATTAGAACGAGTATTTAGTAGAGTACTTGGTAGTGAAGATGCCCTTGTTAGGAGTCAGTTTATCTCAGGAAGTCATGCACTAACCGTTACTTTGTTTGCTCTATTAAGACCAGGTGATACATTACTTAGTATTTCCTCTAAGCCATATGATACTTTAGATGAAGTGATTGGTATTAGAGAGAATAAGTCTAGTTTAAAGAGTTTTAATATTAATTATAAACAAGTTGATTTAATAGATAATGATTTTGATTATGAAAAGATAAAAGACGTTATTACTAGTGAAAAAATAAAAGTTATTGAAATACAAAGATCTAAAGGCTATTCTACTAGAGCTAGTTTAAATATCGAAAAGATTAGTAGTGTAATCAAATTTATAAAAGATATTAATAAAGATATAATAATAATGGTTGACAATTGTTATTGTGAACTAGTAGAAGATAAGACTCCTTGTGAAGTAGGAGCTGATGTTATAGTAGGTTCTCTAATCAAAAATTTAGGAGGTGCGATTGCTCCAAATGGAGCTTATGTAGCAGGACGTCATGACTTAATTGAACTAGTAGCAGAAAGACTTACACTACCAGGAGAAGGAAGAGAAGTAGGTCCATCACTTGGTATTAATAGAAGTCTTTATCAAGGATTATTCCTTGCTCCTTCTGTAGTAGCAGCATCTTTAAAAACAGCTGTTTTAACCGCTTATATAGCAGAGAAGATGGGATATAAGGTAGAACCTAGATATAATGCTAATAGAGCAGATATTGTTCAAAGTATTATTTTTGAAAATAAAGAAGACTTAATTAAATACTGTCAAGGGATACAAAAGTATTCTCCAATAGATTCTTTTTCTACTTGTTATCCAGCTCCTATGCCAGGATATGACGATGAAGTCATTATGGCAAGTGGTAGTTTTACTAATGGATCATCTATCGAACTATCTTGTGATGGACCAATAAGATCTCCATTTATCGCTTATCAACAAGGTTCTATTAGTTATCAATATGGTAAAATAGCAGTCTATAATGCTTTTAACCTTTTATAGTAAGAAGTCCCTCACCTCTAAGGTGGGGATGAATTGCGTTTACTTAAGCTTGGAGAATACTAAAATTCATGATATAATAAAGTCAGTCGATAAAGAAAGATGATATGCGATGGAATTAGACAATAATGCACATTCAGTATTTTTGA
>FR901043.1 GCA_000438295.1 Clostridium sp. CAG:451 | reverse complement strand
TTTCCTACTATTTCTTTTAATTCTTCCATGCTCTCACTGGTTAAAACAGAACACAGTGTTGCAAGCTTGTTCTTACCATTATACTTAACACCTTTAAAGTTACTAAGATAAATCTCATAGCTTTCTACACCATCTATTTTAGTATGATAAACACTATCTCTAAAACAGTAAGTGACTAACTTAGCATCTTACAAAAATATTTTCAATTATTTTATATCATTGATACTTATCTATTACTATAATTAAATAATAATTTTTTAATATTTTAACTTTTTCCGTACTAAAAAAGATGACTACATCATCATGTCATCTTCTAAATCATAAATTGATGCGATCATCTTATGTTTTAAACTTTCAAGTTTAGCCGGATTGTTTTTGAAATATAAATACATTCCACCAGCCATTCCGGCCATAACTGATAAAGATATCATCATTTTTTTACTCATAATATTATGCCTCCCTAATCCTATTATGAGTAATTTTTTCTAAAGTATACCATTTTCTAAAAAAAGTTTTAATGATGTTCTTCTTTTCTGTTCTTGATTATTTCTAATAGCTTGTTCTAAAGCATTAATATCTCCTACTAATATTAGTTTTTTCTTACATCTAGTTACACCTGTATAAATTAGCTTTCGATATAGCATCTTACGATAATCAAAGGTAAAAGGAATTAAAACAGTATCAAATTCACTACCTTGACTCTTATGTATAGAAATAGCATATCCTAAAGTAAAGTTTTGTAACATACTTTTAGTATATTTTACTAAATTACCATCATAATCAATATATAATTCTTTATTACCTAAAAGCTTAATTCGATCAATTATACCAATATCACCATTAAAGACTGATTCATCTTTCATATTAGAAAGTTGAATAACTTTATCTTTTTCTCTATAGATACCTTCATTTCCTTCAATTTCCTTTTTACTAGGACTTTTGGGATTCCATAATTTTTGTAAATGATCATTTATAGCATATATACCATTTCTATTCTTATAAATAGGTGCTAAAACCTGTAAATCATAAGAATTATAATCTTTACAAACATTTCCTATTACTTCAATTATTTCATTATCCTTACAAGGAATAAATTCTAAATCACTTCCACTATTTAATAATTCTCTATCAAGTATTCCTTCATTTATCCTATGGGCGAAAGGTATTATCTTAGAGTCAGTCCCTTGACGATGCCAATTCTTCAAGGCATAAACAGGAAGTTCCTTACTTTCTATCATATCATTTAAAACGTCTCCAGCTGCTACTGATGGCAACTGATTAGCATCTCCTACAAAGATAATATGACAAGATGATTTTAAACCTTTTAAAAGATTAGCTAAAAGCATAGTATCTATCATACTAGCTTCATCAATAATTACAAAAGAGACACTACTTTTATTATATTCATTTATTTGAAAACGATTAGTATCTTTATTCCATTTTAAAAATCTATGAATAGTAGAAGCTTCAAAATTAGTTACTTCACTCATTCTTTTACTAGCTCTACCAGTTGGTGCTAACAAAGCTATTTGTTCATTTAGTCTAATTTTATCAGATGATGATAATACTTTATATAAATCGAGTATACCTTTTAAAATAGTAGTTTTACCAGTACCAGGTCCTCCTGTTATAATAGCTACTTTTCTTGTAATAGCAAGCTTAATAGCATCTAATTGTTCAGTAGTATAAACTATTCCATAATGAGTCTCTATCTCTTTTATCTTTGTATCAAGATTCTTATACTTAATCTTATCCTCATGAGCTAAAAGTCTTAATCTTCTAGCAATTAAAGTTTCAGCCTCATACATTTCCCATAGATATAATCTATCATCTTTAATAACTATTCTCTCATCAACTAACAAGCTGTTATAAGCATCAGCTACTACTTTTTCACTAACCCCTACTTTTAATACTCTAAATAAGTAAGAATTAACTTCTTCCTTAGAAAAATAAGTATGACCATAAGTCATTGATAAAGTCTTAATTATATAAACAATAGCACCTGCTACCCTACTTGGTGAATCTTTTTCATACTTTGCTACAAAGATACTATCAACTCTTGGAAAGGATATCTCATCAATATCATAATAAATATTATATAAGTTACCATCTAATACTTCATTTAATTTATCTTTATAATAATGATATATCTTCATACTTTCACTAGTACTAAATCCTAATTTATTAAGCATCAAAATATCTTCATAACTACCTTGATATTGTTTTAAAGCCTCTTTTAAAGTCTTAGCTTGTTTTTCACTAATACCAGGTATTAATAATAAATTACTAGTATCATTTAAAATAACATCAAATGTCTTTTCTTTAAAAACAGATACTAGTTTCTCTGCTGTTTTCTTACCTATTCCTTTAAATAAATTACTAGATAAAATATCAATCATGGCATCAGTCTCTTGAGGCATTATTCTATTAATAGACTTTACTTGAAACTGGCTTCCATACTTTTCATGATTAGTTAAATTACCAGTCATTATATAAGTATCTATCTCATTAAGATCTGGTAAATTACCAGTAAAGGTTACTGTTTTATTAACTAAATCATCTATATCAGATTCCTTTACTTTTAAAAGTCCTACTGTATAACCATTTTGATTATTATGAAAAATAATTTTTGATAATTTACCTTTTATCTCTGACATTGTTCCTCCCTAGCAAGACAATTTGTACCATCAATTGCAATAACTTTTGCTTTAACAAATGTATTTTGTTTATGACTTCCTGCTACTTTTACAGCTAAATAGTTACCAGTATGACCAAAAGAGACATCAGAATTATCTTTTTCGATTAGCACTTCTACCTCTTTACCAATAAACTTTTCTTGATAAGCTTTAGCTAGTTCATTAGAGACTCTTAATAGTCTTCTTGCCCTATCTTTTTTGATATTACCATCAATTTGTTTCATACTAGCAGCTTTTGTCCCTGTTCTAACCGAATATGGAAAGACATGAATCTTAGAAAAGTTAAATTTCTTAGCATTATTAATTGTTTCTATAAAGTCATTTTCTTCTTCTAAAGGAAAACCTACTATTATATCAGTAGTAATAGATACATCTTTTCTTATACTTCTTAATTTATTAATTTTATCTTCAAAGTATGAAAGATCATATTTTCTATTCATTAGTTTTAAGATTTTATCACTACCAGCTTGTAAGGGAATATGAAAGTGATTTACAATATTTTCATTTTCTCTAATAATTTCTAATACTTCATCTGTTAATTCAGTAACCTCTATACTAGATATTCTAAGTCTTTTAAGTCCATCAAGCTTAACTAAATTTCTTAATAAAGTAGCAAAATTAGTATTAATATCCACCCCATAATTACCAGTATGAATACCAGTTAACACTATTTCTTGATAACCTCTACTAAGTAATGTTTTAACTTCACTTACTACTGTTTCTAATGGTTTAGAACAACACTTTCCTCTAGCATAAGGAATTATACAGTAACTACAAAAGTTTTCACACCCATCTTGTACTTTAACAAAAGCTCTAGTTCTTCCTTCAAAGTTTTCTAAGTACATATTTTCAAAATGTGACTTATCATTTCCTTTAGCTACTATCTTACTTCTATTAGTAAAGAACTCATCTAGTAAATTAACAAGTTCTCCTTTTCTTCTATTACCAATAGCAATATCAATATCAGGATCAATATTTTCTAAATTAGTCTCAATAAAGCAACCCATAGCTACAATACAAGCATCAGGATTAGCTTTTCTAAAACGATGTATCATCTTTCTACTTTTAACATCAGCTTGATTAGTAACAGTACATGTATTTATTATATAAACATCACATAAATCGTCAAAAGAGGCTATCTGGTAGCCACTTTTCTTTAATTCTTGTTCAATATATTCACTTTCATAAGTATTAACTTTACACCCTAAAGTACAAATACCAACCTTCATTTTATCACTTCTTTCGGTTTATTGTGTAATAAAGCTTTTTCTTATCAGCACTTTTGATTTTAGTTAAATACAATTCATCATTTTGATTTTTACTTTCTATATCACTAGCGGTAATCATAGAGTTTCTTACAAAATCTTTAAGTACAGTATCATAAGTATCAACTATTTTTCCATCTATTCTTCCTACTTCATAGGTACTAGGCATAGTTGTTGAAGCCGTATAATAGGTATCATTAGTTTCATAAAATAAATAACTATTAAGCATATCAAGAGTTAGTGGTACATCAAAAGATAAAGAACCTCTTCCCTTTTCAAGAAATTCATCTATAGCACTCTTATATTCATAACTATATCTAAGAATCTCACTTTCTGGTGCTTTCTTTTTCTCAACAATGTATTTCAATTGTTCTGCATCATCCATTCTTTGTTCTAGTTCCTCTCTAGTCATAGAAAGAAATTTTTTAAATTCTAATATTTCATCTCTTGATTTAATTAAATCAACTTTTTCCTTGTTTTCAATCAAAATAAAGTCATTGTCTTTATAGTCTTTTTCCTCATCTTTTGGAATAAAACTAGTATTAAAAACCTTCTCTAAGTAAAGTATATCTTTTTTTTGTAGATAAATTGAATCATTTTTTAAATTATTTGATATTTTCATTATATTCCCTCCTAAAGTGTTTATTATTATAACACAGACTTTATTAATATACTAGTTTAAATTAAGAATTAGTTTAATAATATCACTTTGTGTTATTTTACTAAATAATATTATTAGAAATGCTACTAAGAGAAATGGTCCAAAAGGAATAACATGTTCTTTATTTTTTTTATATAAAAAGACTGATACAGGTAGAGCAATAAAACTACCTAAGAAAATATTAACTATACCTAAAAGTGGTTCTAACACTAAACCTATTACAAATAATAGTTTAACATCTCCGCCTCCTAAGCTTTCTTTCTTTAGTAAAAAATCTCCAAACTTCATTAAGGCATACATAACAAGGAAAAGAAAAACCGCTCCTCCTATCATTTTTAAACTACCAACAAACCCAAGCTTAAAAATATCTAATATTATAAATATTACTGCAAAAAAAGTTAACACTTCATCAGGAATAATTAGATAAGTTGTATCACTTGCAAATATTATCATTGTAAGTGAAATAGCTACTAAAACTATTAGTAAATCAATACTAAATGAAAAAGAATAAAAGGCAATCATAAACAAAACCCCTGTAAATAGTTCTATAAAAAATGATAAGGGATTAATTTTATTCTTGCAATATCTACATCTTCCTTTTAGAAATATATATGAAAAAAGGGGTACTAAATCTTTAGCAACTAATTCATGATGACAACTATCACAATAACTTCTACCTGTTATAAAGTTTTCTTCTCTTCCTAGTCTTAATCCTACAACACAAAAGAAAGAGCCCATTACTAGCCCTAAAAGAAGAAAGCATATTAAATAAACCATTTCCATTTAAATCACCTACTGAATCTTTGAATATATATCAAACATTGGCATCATAACTGATAAAAGAATAATACCTACTATAACAGCCAAAAAGACAATCATCATTGGCTCTAATAAACTTTGTAACTGTTTAACTATATTTTTATGTAATGTTTGATAATAATTAGCAACCTTCTCCATCATTAATCCTAATTGTCCAGTAGACTCACCAGTAACAATCATTTCATAAGCAGCTACTGGAAAAGCCCAAGATCCCTTGAAAGAATCGGAGATATTAGCACCTTTATTTAAGTTTATAATTGTTCTATTTATTAATTCCTTATAAACTTCGTTATTAGTAATTTTAGCAAGTATCTCCATACTATCAGTAATAAAGACACCATGATTCAAGAGTGAAGCAAAAGTCTTAGTAAAATTATAAACTTCATTATAAATAATTATTTTACTTAAAACAGGTACATGCATCATTACAATTTGAGCATTTTTTCGAAAAGCTTGAACATGTTTAAATAGTAAAATAAAAGTACCAACAATTCCACCTATGATTAGTATTAAGATAATATAATGTTGGGTTAAAAAATTACTTATATTCATTATAGCCTGAGTAAGAGCAGGAATTTTTGCATCATTTGCACTATACATATCAACAAATTTAGGAACGATTGAAGTTAAAATGAATATTACAACACAAATAGCTATTATTATAACAATAACTGGATAAGTCATAGCAGAAATCATTGTTTTCTTAGTTTCTTCTTTTGAAGTATAATACTCAGCCATATCATCTAAAACTGAAGTTAAATCTCCCGTTAACTCACTAGTCTTAACCATATTTACTAATAACTTAGGAAACTTATCTTGTTGTTTTTGCATAGCAACTGATAAACTTTCTCCTTTTAATAATTCATAAACCATCTTTTGATAAACTTTTCTATGTTCTGGTTTCTCAGCTTGTTTTTCAAGTATTCTTACTGAGTCTATTAAAGAAATACCAGCTTTTAAGTAAGTAGACAACTGGGTTAAAGTAAAAGATAATTCAGCTGAACCAAACTTACCTCCTATATTAACATCAACATCATAAGTTTTACGAGGATTAATTTCAACTATTTCATAGCCTTCATTAATTAAAAAGTTTTTAACATCATCAATACTACTTCCTTCCATAGTACCGGAGAATTCTTTTCCATTAACGCCTTTAGCTTTATATCTATAAGAAAATAATGGCTCTTCTTTAATGACTTCTTCTTCCTTTTTAGTCATTAATTTTTTTACCTCTTCTTCTAGTTCTTTACTATCATCATCTTCTTTTGGTTTAATATTAAATAATGATAAAATAAAGGCAATACCTTTAAATGAATATGAAAGAATTGTTTTTGGTAAAGAAAATATATAAGCAACAGCATGATATATAAAGATAAATGGTTGCATAGCTTTTTCCATATTAACAACACCCTCTCTACTAAAATAATTATATCATTACTTGATAAATGACACAAGAAAAAAACAAGTAACATATATTAAAATAAGGGTGATAAATATGTATAACCAAATGAATCCTTATCAGTTTAATAATGGTATAAAAAAAATAAACTGGAGTAGTATTTTAAACAATACACAGAAGACACTTAATGTTATTAATCAAGCTATACCTATAATATATCAAGTAAAACCACTAGTTACCAATGCAAAAACTTTATTTAGAATTGCTGATGCTGTAAAAGATAGTGAACCATCAATAAGAGAAAAGGCTACAAGCCAAGAAGAAAAAAGTAATCTACAGTTCTTTCTATAGATTACTTTTTTACTTTATAATTAGGACAAACAAGATATGAAGAATAAGTATATGTGTCTTTACTATTTTTAACTACTTTAACATAGCTTTTCATACTATCACATTCGTTATTATTAATATCAGTTATTTTCTCTATATATCCTTCTTTAACTAAAGAAGATACTATTACTTTTTTAGACTCACCATTTTTAAGAGGTAAATAAGAAGGATAGTCCTTAAAATAATTAATAGTAGCTAGCCTCATCAACTTTTCTTGTTTCCTATAATATTCAAGATTTTTAGCTTTAACTATTCTTAAAACACTAACTAAAAGAATAATGATTAAGATAATAATTAAAACTAATACTTTTTTTAAATAACTATTTTTTTCTTGGATTATATATTTTCTTATCATCAAAATAAATTAAGAAAATAGAAATAATTGCTTGAATAAGAATAGTTACAAAATAAGTTCTCCAGAAACTTGCAAGTACTACTAATCTACTGGCAAAAAGCATACTTACTAAAGTATCAACTAGCATAGCTGCAATATAAGATCCTAAATAAGGTATCTTGTCATCTTTTGTATTTATTAATAGATAGTAATAAATTGATAAGTTAATCATTTGACTTAACATATAACCAAACAATTCTCCAGTAAGTGGTACATAATCCACATCATGTTGTCCAAATAAACTAGCAACTATGGCAAATAACAAAAGTAAACAAGCTGAATAACTAATACCATTCATCGCTTCTTTATAGCCATATTTTTTAGTAATAATATTGGCTATAAAATAACGAAATGGATAAGCAAAAACAGCTATTGTTAAAGTTGTTTTACCAATAGAAAAATCAAATTTCCCTAGCACCCATCCTAAAATAGTAACCGATGTTAGTAGTAAAATATATACCCAAGAACCTATCTCTTCTTTTTTTACAACTCTTTTTTTCGTCATATTCTTTCTCATATCATCTCACCTTCCTATTCTATAAATACTATATCATACGTTAAATATTTCGTCAAAAGAAAACATAAGTTTTTTTATTTAAAAGAATTCTTTTACATAGATTGATGATTGAATAAATTTGTCTATATTCCTTGCTTTTTCCCCTACTTTTTTGTATTATATATAAGAAAGAAATTAAAACATTTGCAATATCTATAATTTTCTGATAAAATGTAAATGTTTAAACAAGAAGTGAGGTGAAATTATGCCAAATATTAAAAGTGCTAAGAAAAGAGTTCGTAGTAATGAAAGAAAAGCTGATGTAAACACTCTTGTAACTTCAAGTATGCGTACAGCAGTTAAAAACTGTGAAAAAGCTATTCTTGCTGGTAAAGGTGAAGAAGCTAAAAAGACTTTAAATATTGCTATTCAAAGAGTTGATAAAGCTTGTACTCATGGATCAGTTCATAAAAATAAAGCTGCTCGTTTAAAATCAAGATTAACTAAAGCAGTAAATAAGATGGAAATAAAAGAAGCATAATATTACGCTTCTTTTTCTAATTCTCTTAAATATCTTTCTAGAGCATCATTAACTGGTGGTAACTTACTAAATCCATTTACCACTAGTTTTTCTTTGTCTAATAAAGAATTTTTAGGCCTTGGGGCTTGTTTCTTATTAATCATTTTTTGATATTCTAAAGTAGTTACATCAATAACTTTAGTATCTTTATCTTTTAATATTAATCTTGCAAAGTCTGCCCAGCTATAAATTCCTTCATTAGTTGCATGGTAAGTTCCATACTTAGTAGTTTTACTCATATCGTATAATAGTTTTGCTAAATCATAAGTATAAGTTGGACTACCTATTTGATCTGCTACTACGGTTAACTCTTTATGAGTCTTAGAAAGATTAAGCATAGTCTTAACAAAGTTATTACCATTAATTCCAAATACCCAAGATATTCTTACAATAAAATGTTTTAAATAACTACTAACTATTTTCTCTCCTTCTAGTTTAGTCTTTCCATAAATAGATTTAGGATTAGTCTTATCATCTACTAGATAGGCACCTTTCTTTTCCCCATCAAAGACATAATCAGTACTGATATAGATGATTTTGGCATCTACATCTTTTGCTGCTTCTGTCATATTTTTAGTACCATCAACATTAACTTTATAACAAGTATCAATATCAATCTCTGCTTGATCAACTTTAGTATAAGCGGCACAGTGAATAATAACATCAGGGTTAAACTCTTTAGTCTTAGAGACTACTATTTCTTTATTAGTAATATCAAACTCACTACTTGTTGGTGCATAAATATCAGTAACACCATTTTCTTTTAGAACTCTTACTACATCATAACCTAATTGACCAGTAACACCAGTTATTAAATATCTCATTAAAAATCAACCTCTGTTTCCCTAAGTGGTTTTCTTACCTTATCTTTTTCTGATAAGACTGGCTCTTTAATGTTATATTTTTCAAATTGCCAATCAACATTAATTTCATCATCACACCAAAGAATACCACCTTCTGTAGAAGGACTATAAGGGTAATCTACTAAATACTGAAATAAAGTATTATCTTCAAGAGTTAAAAAACCATGAGCAAAACCTTTAGGTATTAATAACTGGCGATGATTAGTAGCTGTCAACTCTACACTTACCCATTCTTTATAAGTAGGAGAATCTTTCCTTAAATCTACTGCTACATCTAAAACAGATCCTTCTAAACATTCTACTAATTTAGCTTGAGAAGTCTCTCCTTTTTGATAATGTAACCCTCTTAAAGTACCTTTCTTACTAAAAGAACGATTCCCTTGTACTACCTTAGGTAAGACACTTCTTGCCTTATCCATCTTTTTATCACTATAAAACTCCATAAAGTAACCTCTCTCGTCATTAAAGACATCAGGTTCTATTATGTAACAATCTTTTAATTTAGTTTCTATTATTTTCATCTTCATCCTCCATATATATACTCATTAAATGTTCACCATAAGTGTTTTTCTTCATTAATAGTGCTTGTTCTTTCAACTTTTCTTTAGCTAACCAACCGTTCTTATATCCAATTTCTTCAGGACAACAGATAGTTATATTTTGATGTTCTTGAATAGTTCCTACAAAGTTAGTAGCTGTTAATAAGCTTTTAAAAGTTCCGGTATCAAACCAACCATAACCTTCTTTTAAAGAGATTACTTCTAAATTATTCTCTAAAAGATATAATCTATTAAGATCAGTTATTTCTAGTTCCCCACGTTTAGATGGAGTTAAACTTTTAGCTTTACTACTTACTCCCTTAGGATAAAAGTATAATCCAGTTACTGCATAATTACTCTTAGGATTAGTTGGTTTTTCTTCAATACTAACTGCTTTTCCTTCACTATTAAATTCTACTACCCCAAATCTTTCTGGATCATGAACATGATAACCAAAAACAGTAGCTTCCCCTTCTTCTGCTTTTATAACAGCCCTAGATAGTTCATCTTTAAGACCTGCTCCATAGAAAATATTATCTCCTAAAACCATTGCACAACTATCATTTTTAATAAACTCTTCACCTAAAATAAAAGCTTCTGCTAAACCATTAGGACTAGGTTGTACGATATAAGAGAAATTGACTCCATACTTTTCCCCAGTTCCAAGTAACTTTTCAAATCTAGGTAAATCTCTTTCGGTGGAGATAATTAATATATCTCTAATACCCGCTTGCATAAGTACTGATAAAGGATAATATATCATTGGCTTATCATAAATAGGCATTAACTGTTTACTAGTTACCTCTGTTAAAGGATATAGTCTTGTTCCACTACCTCCTGCTAAAATAATTCCCTTCATTTTTTAAATCCTCCTTTTAAAAATACTCTTAGATATATTGTTAATAATGTTAAATCACTAGTAAATTTTAATCTTTTAATCTCTTTTTCTGTCGCATAGTGATACTTCTTCTCAAAGTATCTTTGACTTTCTTTTAATATTTTAAACTTATTAATAGTTCCTACATTATGATCTATACTTACTGAGTGATCGTGAATTATCACAACATCATTACAGACTATTAAGTCATAGCCAACATTTTTAAGTTTTTCTCCTAAAATATTTTCTTCATAGTATAAAAAGACATTCTCATCAAAATAATTAATTCTCTTTATTGCTTCACTTTTAATCATAAAGAAACAACCTGATACTGCTTCTACATAAGAATACTTTCCTTTATAGTGTTCTTCATCATAGTCCATATATTTCTTTTGAAATTTCTTACCAATTACCGGTAGATTGATTAACATCTCTTCTTTAACAGTTGGTATCTTCCAACCTCTACTTATCATATTTTGTTGAAAGACTACTGGACTTGCTACTGCTACTTTTCGCATCTTTAAGTTTTCTTGTAAAGTAGTAATAGTTTCTTCACTTGATATTACTATATCCGTATTAGAAAGAATAATATCACACTTTCCATATAACTCTATTGCTCTTTTAACACCAATATTCATACCCGCAGAAAAACCTTTATTAGTATCTGCTTTAACAACTTCTAATTTATCATTTTCTAATTTCTTTAATATTTTATATGAATTATCAGTTGAAGCATTATCAACAATAATAATCTTACTGATAGATTTATAATCTTTTATATTTTTAACTAATCTCTTAGTTAGTTTACTAGTATTATAATTTATTATAACGAAAACTAAATCTCTCAAATTAATCCTCCTTTCTTATCTTTAGCAGTTAAGATAAGTACTACTAAAATACTAACTGCTGGTGCCATAATAATGTGTCCTGTAAAGAAGCTTAATATAATTGTTAAAAAGCAAGCTAGTAGATATGTTACTTTCTTAGTAAATGATTTTGACTCTAAATATCTTTTAATTGCTAGTCTTAAAAAGTATAGATAAATAACCATATAAATAGTAAAACCAATAATACCTTGTCTTAAAAAGATATCAATATAGTCCATCTCAACCATCTTAATACTTACTTTATCTGTACCATATCCTTCTATATAACCAATACCCCCTAGTTTTTCTATTAGTGGTGCCGTCTTATAATAGTTAACACTATTTTTCATAAACTTAAGTCTTGAGCTAAAGATAAAATGATCAACTAACTCTTCACTTTTAAATATATCTGTTACTTTATCTACTTTCAAGTAATCTAAATGAATCTTAATATTCTTATAAAAGGTTGTCTTAGGAATTAGTAATGATAGACAAAAAAGTATTGTAATAAATATTGTACTTACTCCTAAAACTTTTTTATATTCTTTCTTCTTAATCATTTTATATAAAAATATTAATAAATAACAAGTTAGAATAAGAATGAATGTAAGAAGTGGTGTTTTAGTTCCCATACTTAATAAGACATATAGTAAGATAGTAAGAGAAAATATTGATTTAATAATATTATTCTCTTTATATAAATTAAGAAAGAAAAATGGCATTAGAATAGAGATTATTCCTCCTACTTCATTAGCACTATTAAAGAATCCTAAACTTCCTTTCTTAGTTACTTCATAAGTATCAAACCCTATTCCTAGAAGTGAAGGTATAAAAATACCTAAGAGATAGGTAAACATTATATAAGAAAAATATTTCTTTGGTACTATCTCCAACTTTTTTTCAAACATAGCTGAAAAACTAATTAAAAGAAAAGGAAAGTAAAGAGTCTTAAAAACATTCTTAAGTTCATAAAACAGGACATCGCTACCCTTATTAACTAATACTATTCCCATAAAAAATAATATATATATTATTAAAGAAAGACTAAATCCTTTATAAAGTTTTTTCTTATTACCTTGATAGAAAAAGAATAAATAGATAAGTGAAAAGATTAAGAATAAAATTTTTATAACTATTCCCATTGTCAAATCAGTTTTAAATACATGAAGTGCAAAAGCTGTTAACATATCAAGAAAAGGACTACTTAATAAAAAAGCTTTTACTATAAATTCTATTTTTTTCTGCATAAACTACTCCCTTACATAATAATATCATAGATAGTTTATTTAAGATAAAGTTTAATTAATCTTTACAATTGTTTACACTCATCAATTAGATTCTTATTAAACTTTTTAGTTCTAATCATTTCTATTTCATATTTATATGGTGGATAAGTTTTATCTATATAAGGTGTCTCTAATATCTTTGGAATATTATCGAGTCTCTTATTATAAATAATATTGATTAAGTTATCAAACCCAATATGACCATAGCCAATATTTTCATGTCTATCTTTATGAGATCCCATTATATTTTTACTATCATTTACATGAATACATTTTAACTTATCAAGACCTATTATTTTATCAAATGAATCTAGTACCTTATCAAAATAATTTAAGTCATAACCAGCATCATTTATATGACAAGTATCTAAACATACGCCAATATTTTCCCTTTGTTTTATCTTAGAAATAATACTTTCTAACTCTTCAAAGTTTTTACCTACTTCTGTACCTTTTCCGGCCATAGTTTCCAGTAAAATAACTACTTTTGTATCTTTATCTATAATTTTGTTTAATGAGTCAGCAATATTTTGTATTCCCTTATCAGTCCCTGCTCCAACATGACTTCCTGGATGAAGAACTAAATAAGAAAACCCTAGTGTTTCTACTCTTTTAATTTCTTCTTTTAGAAAGTTACAAGAAAATTCTCTTTTTACTAAATCATCAGTAGCAAGATTAATGATATAAGGGGCATGAACAATAACATTTTCTTTAGCTATTTTATTATCTTTCATTAATTGATCTGCTTCTTTTACTTTTTCCAAATCAATTGGAAGTCTCTTAGTATTTTGTGGAGCACCTGTATAAAACATAAAAGTATTAGCATTATAACTTAATGCTTCTTTTACACTTCCTACTAATCCACTATCTTTTTTATATCCAACATGACTACCTATTATTAGCATATTAATTACCTCCTACTTAAGAATAGCAAACTAAAAGAAAAAAGTCTACTATTGTAGACTTAATTTTAATAATATTTTGTAACTATACATTTAGTTGAACCAGCCAAGGTAATTTCTGTAGAACCAGCTGCTGTTATTGATGGTATAGCATTAGCTTTAGTAGAGTTTCTTGCAAACACTATTTTTCTATCTAAACCTGATTCAATAGTAAGTGGGAAACCATTATCTAAAGTATCATCCATAGCCATATAATAAGCAAGTTTAGTTTCTTGTCCTGCTGTAGCCGTATTATAAACTAAAACATAACTTTTTGCACCATTATAAGCTTTTCCAAAAGGACTTTGCTTTGTTTCTGTTGTTGTTTCAATATTTTCAACCGATACAGCAGTACATTTACCAATATCAGGGGTATCATACTCGCCGTTAGTAATTCCTAATCTAACACTATCTATGAATTGTTGAGCAGTAGTAATATAAGTATCTTTCTTTGCATTATTAATATATCTTTGCATACTTGTAACAGCTAAAGTCATTAATATTGCTAAAATAACAATAACTGCCAATAATTCAATTAGAGTAAAACCTTTTTGATTCATTCTCTTTTTTTCCATTCTCTCTACATCCTCCATATCTTTCTATAACGATAATAACATAACAATCTATTATATGTCAATTTTTTTAGTTCACTTTTTTAACTATATACATAATTAACTGTATAATTAGTACCATTTATCTTAACTGTATTATTTCTTACTAATTTACTTGGTTTTGTTGAAAAATCAACTACACTATTTATTGAATCTTGATTTAGTAAATCATCTCTTGTTTTTAAAGAAATGCCTCGATACTTATAATTATTAACAGAGCCATAACTTTCAACTAAAGTTACATAGTAGTTATATGTATTATCTTTTTTAATCATAACGACATAAGAACTTTGTAAGTCATAACTTCCTCCTTCTGGTCCATCACTAAAGTCTGTTAAATCCATAGAAGCTAATGGAAAAACATTGGCTTTAGTTCCATTTGGGGCTTCAACAGTAGTATCTGATCTAAATTTATATTCTGCAAGAGTTATCATTTTTTTAGCATCTTCTACATAAGTTCTTCTCTTACTCTTATCAAGAGTACTCATAATATTAGGTATTGCTACTAACATAATCATAGATAAAATAGTAATTGTTGCTAAAAGTTCTATTAAAGTAAAACCTTTTTGATTCATTGCTAACCTCCTCTACTATTTAAGTATAACACATCAAAACTTATTTAAGTATCTTTTTTAAATTTTCTTTTTCTTTAAAAGCATATGAGGTTAAATTATCATTAAATATAGAATCATATCTAAAAATAGCAAATCCTTGATAATTTGATAAAGGTCTACTAGCTAAAACTTCTCTTGCTATTATATTATTGTATTCTATCCACTCATATTGTCCATCTTTAGCATATAAATCTTCTTCTCCTACTTTATAAAAAGCAAGGGCAGGTATTAATTTAACCGTATCTGTTTTAATATAGCTATTCCATTCTTTTACTGTTTCATAAAAGGGCTTAATAGAATTAAAGAAACCAAAATAAATCTGAGGCATTAAATAATCAACATAACCACTATTCCCAGCAAATTTCTTAGTATCTATATAATTACTAGTATAATTATTATCAATATTTCCTTCAGGACTAATACCAAATAAAATATTTTTATCTTTCTTTTTTACTACTTCATAAGTTTTTTCTATTAATTTAGTAGTATTTTCAAGTCTATATTCATCTATAGTAAGATTTTCTCTTTTTAGTAATTCTTCTTGATAATTTTCCAAATCTATTGTTTTACTAGGATAAAAATAATCATCATAATGAATCCCATCTACATCATAATTATCCAGTATTTCTTCTACCCCATTAATTATTAAATCTCTAATTTCACTATCGGCTGGATTATAAAATATTCCTTTATCACTTTCTTCTACTTTATTAGTATTTAAATATTTAAAAGCTGGATTCTTATCAGTTATCTCTTCTTTAGATAAATTACTTCTAATGCGGTAAGGATTAATCCAAGCATGAAGTTTTAAATTATTTTCATGACTTTTTTTAATAAAGTACTCTAAGATATCAAAAGGTAATTTATCACCCTCTTTAGCTACTATCATAGAACTACTAGGATAAATATCAGAATAATATATAGCATCAGAAAAGCTTCTTACTTGTAAAATAATATCAGTAAAACCAAACTCACTACATTGACTTATCATATCATCAATCGTATTTTTAAGAGCAGTTTCATCTTTTCCTTTTAAGTATTTAGCTATTTCAATATAGGATATAAATATAAATCTTTTCTCATCCATCTTACTTACCTCTTTTTCTTCTTTCGGAAAGAATAATAAAAACAGTGTTAAAATGAATACAAAAATAAGAATAAGGTATCTTCTCAATCTAATCACCTTATTCTATTTTACATAGTATTTTATACTTATTTTGTCGTTTATGTGATACAATCACTATTTTTTATTAAAAATAACTGATGATCTTTATAAAAGCCATAAAATATATCTTCTAAATTAACGTTTTTAAACTTTAACATATCTTCTAACCATCTCTTATCTCTTTTAATTGCTTTTAACGTATCTTCTTGAATAACACCATCTAATATTACTGCTAGTGGATAAACACTTCTACCTCTTTGTTTTTGAAAGACGGATAGTTTTCCTGATGTTTCTAAAATAGCATAGTCAACTTCTTCCAAGCTTTTAATTTCTCTTGCTCTTAACTGGGTTAATAAATCTTCTAAGTTGTAGCGTTGCTTTACTAGTTCTTTATAATTAACTTTTCCTTTTTCAATAATAAATGATGGTTCTCCATCTAATAATGTTCTAAGTTTTGGATGTTTAAGAGAAAGTTTGGCAAGAACTATTTGTAATAAGACTAATACTATCATCGGAATTAGACTTAGAAAGATACTTTTATTATATTGTTCTATCGACATTGCTGCAAGCTCTGCTATTAAAATAGACACTATTAAGTCTACAATACTTAATTCTCCTACTTCTCTTTTGCCCATAAAACGATACACTAAAACGATTATCCAATAAAAAAATAGTGTTTTAACAAGAACTATTAATAAATCCATCCTTATCACCTAACACTATTATTTACTTAATTATTTAAATTTATTCTTACTATTTTCATTATTTCTTCATGAATTTCTTCTACTGACTTCATCTTATTATTAGAAACACAATCAATACTATCCCAATTATATAATTCTGATAATTCAATATAAGCTTTTAAAACCGAGTCTTGATCAAAGATATCTTCTTGAAAGTTAAATGCTACTTGTTTTTCCGATAGTTGGTTTAGATATTTAGCAGGTACTTTTAAAAGAATAGTACAATCTGGTTTTGGCAGTTTTAAGAGCCAATATTCTAATTTATCTATCCACTGGTACATATAAAAGCGTTCTTCACTATCACTATATCTACTACCTTGATGAGCCATATTAGAACTAGTATATCTATTTAAAATTACTATATAGTCATTTTTTAAATATCTTTCTATTTTTTCTTTATGATATTTTCGATCGGCTGCTGTATATAAGCACACAACATAAGGATCTAAATTTTCATATCCTTCTTCAAAATAACCATTACCATCTTTTCCTAAAACACAGTTCTTAAATATCTTTCCTGTTGGACTTTTATACATTGGAAAAGAAAATTCTACTACTTTATATCCTTCTTCCTTCAAAGTTTTAGCAAGTAATTTACTTTGGGTTTCTTTTCCTGAATCATTTACTCCTTCAATTACTATTATCTTTCCCATAATCTTTCCTCTTATAATATTATATTGTTATTGCTATCAAAAGGAACAAGTAATCCTTTTCTACTAGCTAAATAGTCACACATATGAACAAAATTTTGATATTTATTCTTAGGATATGGTAGTACTTCATTACCATCATAATCTTTTGTCCATGGTCCCATATGTGATGATATAACTTCTTTTAAGAATAATGCTTCATCTTCACTAATCCCTGCTTTTTCTCTATTTTCATACACAAAGTTAGCAGCTAGTAATGGATGATCAAATCTAGTATATCTTTCTTCCTGTAAACCTCTTTTTAGTCCATCATGCATAATAAGACCAACTATCATCAAATCCTTTTCTCTTGATGTATACTTCTCCCCAATTGCTGGATCGTTTAGTAATTCATGAGCTATATAACAAGCTGCTTTAGTATGTCTTAATAAGCCACCATCACCAAGGGCATATTTTGGATGATACTTTCCAGTAGATGAGGCTGCTTCATGAAAGAAATAATCTGGTAACATTTCAATAAGAATAGCTACACTTTTCTTAATATCATCATTCTTCAAATAATTAATTTCATCTATAAATAGTTCTTTTTTATTCATACTTCCACCACGTTTTCCACTATAAGTATAACAAGAAAAACATTTGTTTGCAAGAAATTATTAAATTCTTGATTGACTTTCTCTAGTTAATTAGTTTACACTTTAAGTACGGTGATTTATATATGCAAATGGATTTTCATGAAAAGATTAAAGAGCAAAGAAAAGTTAAGAATATTACACAAGTAGAAATAGCAGCTCATCTTGGTATTGGTCAAGATTTATATTCAAGATATGAAAATGGAAAATTAAGCTTTCCATCTGTATTAATTCCTGAGTTATGTTATTTTCTAGGAATGACACCTAATGATTTATTTGAGTATGATAGATATTTAAAAATCTATCATAGTAAAGAAAAAAACAAATAGAGAGGATAAAACTTCTTTATTTGTTTTTTGTATAATCACAACTACTACATTTTATTTCATCACCATGTTCTAATAGTATAGAATTACAATTAGGACATTTTAAATCTAATGGTTTATCCCAAAAAGCTGTTTTACATTTAGGATAGTTACTACAACCATAGAAAGTTTTACCTTTCCTTGTTTTTCGTTCTAGAATCATCCCATCACAATTAGGACAATGTGCCACTTCTATTACTTGTTTTTCTTCTTTCTTAACATATTTAC
Source organism: Clostridium sp. CAG:451 (assembly GCA_000438295.1). Classification (GTDB taxonomy): domain Bacteria; phylum Bacillota_I; class Bacilli_A; order RF39; family UBA660; genus Onthousia. The sequence goes on along the minus strand of FR901043.1, from coordinate 5,433 downwards.
ATTCTGGATAGTTACTGCAAGCGGTAAATTCACCATACTTACCTTTTCTAATAACTAGTGGATGTCCACATTCTGGACACTTCTCTCCTGTTTCTTGGTCAGGTGCTTTTTCCATCTCATCAAAAGCTTTCTTAACGCGTGGTTCAAACTCATCATAAAACTCTTTTAATACTTCATTCCAAACCAATTCTCCACTAGCAATCTTATCTAAGTCTTCTTCCATCTTACTTGTATATTCTACATTAATTAAATCTTTAAAGAACTCTTGTAACTTATCAGTAGTCTCAACTCCCATCTCTGTTGGATGGAATTTCTTCTCTTCTAAAGTTACATAAGCTCTTTGCTTTAATGTATCAATAGTCTGAGCATAAGTAGAGGGTCTACCAATACCTAACTCTTCCATTTTTTTAACAAGAGATGCTTCTGTATATCTTGCCGGTGGTTTCGTAAAGTGTTGTTCACTAACAAGGTCAGTTGCTTTTAACACTTGGTCTTTAACAAAACCAGTAAGATAATTTTCATCGCTTGTTTCATAAACTTGATATGCTTCTAAATAACCTTTAAAGACAATAACACTACCAGTCGCTTTAAAGTGATAATCATTATTATCAAACAATACTGTTGTCTGATTTACTTTAGCATCAGCCATCAAACTAGCTAAAGCTCTATAATAGATTAAACGATATAATTTAAACTCATCACTTGATAAATGACTCTTAACATCTTCTGGACGTCTTAATATACTAGTTGGTCTTATACCTTCATGAGCATCTTGAACATTATCTTTTTTCTTAGCTTGTTTTGGATAACCAATATATTCTTTACCATAATTTTTTTCAATATAATTAAAAGTATTATGAATAAACTCATCAGATAAACGAATAGAGTCAGTTCTCATGTAAGTGATTAAACCAGTAGTTTCACTACCAAGATCAATTCCTTCATAAAGCTTTTGTGCTATCATCATTGTCTTCTTAGTAGGAAAACCTAATTTATTAGCTGCTTCTTGCTGTAGTGTTGAAGTAGTAAAAGGTGCCTTACTTTTCTTATTTCTTAGTTTCTCTTCTACTGAATATACCTTATAGTCACTTGCAAGACTATTAATTACTTTATCAGCATCTTCCTTACAAGTAAGTTTAATCTCTTTATCTTTATATTCAAATAGATTAGCTTCAACATCATCAAAGAAAGCACTTATAGTATAATACTCTTCTTGTTTAAACGCTTCTATTTCTCTTTCTCTATCAACAATTAGTTTTAAAGCTACACTTTGAACACGTCCAGCACTCTTAGCTTTTATCTTAGATTGTAATAACTTAGATAATCTAAAACCAATTATTCGATCAAGTATTCTTCTTGTCTCTTGACTCTTAACAAGATTTTGATCAATCTTACCTTCATGTTTAATAGCTTCTAAAACACTATCTTTCGTAATTTCATGAAAAAGTACTCTTGAATAATCATCATCTTTTATATTTAAAGCTTCTTTTAAGTGCCAAGAGATAGCTTCTCCTTCCCTATCTGGGTCGGTTGCAAGTATTATATGATCACTTTCTTTAACATCTTTCTTTAGCTCTTTAATTAATTTACTTTTCCCTTTTAAAGGAACATAATTAGGTTTAAATCCATCTTCTATATCGACACCTAAGCCTAATTTACCACTAGTTGCTAAATCTCTAATATGCCCTTTACTAGATACTACTTTATAATTCTTTCCAAGATATTTCTCAATAGTTTTACTCTTACTAGGACTTTCTACTATTACTAAGTTCTTTGTCATGAAATTCCTCCTTTTCCATATTCTTATATCTAAAGTTACTACTAATTGTCAATAGTTTTTTAAAATTTACTTATTATTTACATATTCTTTAACAGGAGAAAAACTTTTCCTATGTTCTTTAATAATACCATATTCCATAATTGCTTCAATATGCTTCTTAGTGGGATAACCTTTATTATGTTTAAAGTCATACATTGGATATTTCTTATCTAGTTCATATAACATATGATCTCTTGTTACTTTTGCTATAACACTAGCTGCTGAGATAGTAATACTTTTTAAATCACCTTTAATTATTGATGTTGTTGGTATATCAATATCTAGTTTAACGGCATCTATTAAGACATGTTCTGGTCTTATATTACAGTTATTAATAGCCATCTTCATTGCTTTCTTAGTAGCATTTAAAATATTAATATTATCTATTTCTTCATTATCTACAATACCAATACCAATTCCTAAAGCTTGTTCTTCTATCTTTTTATATAATTCTTCTCTTTTCTTCTCACTTAATTTCTTACTATCAGTTAGTCCTTCTAAATCAAACTTCTCTGGAAGTATAACACAAGCAGTTACTACGGGTCCTACTAAAGGACCACGACCCACTTCATCTACTCCTGCTATTAAGTTTATCCCTTTTTCTCTTAGTTCTCTCTCGTATATATATGTATCCATTTTACCTCCCAAGGAAAAACTTTTCCAACATACTAGGAAAAGTTTATTGTAATCTTTCTTTTATTTTCATAGATAAAGCTTTTTGATCAGTTCTACCCTTTACTTTAGGTGATAAGTATCCCATTACCTTACCCATGTCTTTCATACCTTCTGGCTTTATTTCATCTATTGCTTCACTAATTAATTCATCTACTTCACTATCTGTTAATGGTTTTGGTAAAAACTCTTTTAGAATATTAAGTTCCAGAGTTTCTTTCTCTACTAAATCACTTCTTGATGTTTTAGAATACTGTTCAATTGAGTCTTCTCTCATCTTTACTTGTTTTAATACTACACTTAAAACTAACTCATCATTAATTTCAACTTTCTTATCAATATGTTCTAAATCAACAGCAGCTTTAACCATTCTTAAGACATTAAGTCTTTCCTTATTATGTTCCTTCATCGCTTTAACTATTTCACTTTTAATACTATCATACATATTATCACGTCCTTACTTTTTCTTTCTTAGTTAAATAATAGTCTTTCCCACTTTTTTCAAATGTATACTGATAAGTATTTTTAACTGTTCCATAGATACCATCTAAAACCTCAGTAGTTAATATTATTTTATTATCTTCTTTTCTAGCACTCTTTAATTTAATATTAATGGGTTCAGAGTTATCCTCTTTAGTAACAATTACTACTCCTTTATGCTCTTCATCATATAAAGCATATTCTTTTTTAGATACTTCAAAGTCTTCTATATTTACACTAATATCTTTTCCATATAAATCTTTAACTGCTTTTTCTAATGCTTCTTTCTTAACAAAAGTAGTTAAACCACTACAAGTATATCCTTCTTTAGTAGTAGTTACTACTTCACAATTAATAGAGTCTTTATTATCTATATTATTATAAGCATAATATAGCATTGCTTTATTCTCCATTACATCTAGTATTTCTAAATCTTCATGTGCTATTTTTTTATATAGAGTAGTAACAGTTTTATTCTTAGTAGATAAACTACCTGAATCAGTAGTAACTATTTTTTTATAACCATAATAGATAGCCCCTACTAATATTTCTAAAGTAATAATTACTATTACTATCTTAGTCCATAAACCATTTTTCATTCTACACCTTCTTTTTCTTAATAAAGAACTTAATTATATATGATTCAAAGATAATCATTATTACAACAAATACCCACGCTAGTATTGTATACAAAAGTCCACTAGTATAACTACCTATAATAGCTAAAATACTCTTTGGAATATATTTATTTATAACAGCAGACACATCAGCAAGAGGAATATTCTCCCCAATAAAGGTTAATATTCTAAGAAATATATCTGCTATAGCAATAAAATAGACAAAACTAGAAAACTGTCTAAAAAACATAATGACTAATAATATTAATACTATAAGTACAATTAAATCAATATACATAGTAACCACCTTTCTCTTCTTCAACTAAATTATATCACAGATATTATAGATATGGATTATTTTTTCTTTCTTCTTCTAAAGTAGTCAAATCACCATGTCCAGAGTATATCTTGGTATCATTATCAAATTCTGCTAATCTTGCTAATGAGTTTTTCATATCAGTTTCATTACCTGTTGGAAGATCAGTTCTACCTATTGTATTTTTAAAGATAAAATCCCCAACAAACAGTGTATTAACTTCATCAAAGTAAAAGCTTACAGAATCATTACTATGTCCAGGAGTATAATAACATTTAAACTTAAATGGTTCTATTTCTTTCTCTTCTAAATCACTTAAATTACTTTTCTTATATACCATTAATTTTCTATTACTTTTTAAGAAATCTCTTAATGCCCCTACATGATCAAAATGAGAATGGGTTACAAGTATCCCTACTAATTTATTATCCCCCATAGACTTTTTAATCTTATCACTATCAGATCCCGGATCTATTAATAAACACTTACCATCTTTCTTTAAGATATAACAATTCTCATCTAAAGTACCAGTTATCACTCTTTCAATTTCCATCATTTTTCCTCCTCATTCTACTTATTAGAATAATTAAATCTATAGATATTTGTCAAGAGTATTTTTTATTTTCTAATCACTTAAAAAGAAAAAAGCCTATCTCTAGACTTCTTATTAAACAACAGTTACATGGTCTGTTCCACAATTATCAAACATTCTATCAGTTGATGCTCCTGAGTTTATTACCCATTTATTAGAAACCATTATTTTTGTTAATTTACTACATTTATTAAATATCCAATTCATTGTAGTTACCTTTGAAGTATCAAAGCTACTTAAATCTAGACTTGTTAAACTACTGCACTCACTAAACATATCACTCATATTTATTACCTTTGAGGTATCAAAATTACTTACATCTAGACTTGTTAAACTGCTACATCCAGCAAACATATCACTCATATCTATTACTTTTGATGTATCAAAATTGCTTACATTTATTTTTTCTATGTGCATTGAATCAAAATCTGCTCTCCTTTAAATCTAGACTTGTTAAACTACTGCACTCACTAAACATATCACTCATATTTATTACCTTTGAGGTATCAAAATTACTTACATCTAGACTTGTTAAACTGATACAAGCAGAAAACATAGAGCTCATATCTATAACTTCTGATGTATTAAAGTTCCTTAAGTCTAAGCTAGTTAACATGTAACATTGATCAAACATATCACTCATATCTATTACTTTTGATGTATCAAAATTACTTACATCTAGACTTGTTAAACTGATACAAGCAGAGAACATATTAGACATATTTGTAACTTCTGATGTATCAAGGACTGACAAATCTATTGATGTCATATTAGTAAATTCATAAAAATAACCTATCATACTTTCATTTGCAATAATTCCATCTTTCCCCCCTATTGTTAACTTATAAGCATAAGTAGTGTTTGTTTCAGATAGAGGTGTAGCGTATATCGGTTTTGACATATCGTTAACTTTTTCATCATTTGAATATATTTTGGC
>FR901042.1 GCA_000438295.1 Clostridium sp. CAG:451 | reverse complement strand
AACAGATATGGATATCACTTTGCAAACAGCCAATTTTCCAAATTCACTCCTTCAAATTAGGGGTTTTATTAAATTCAGGCCTTCAATTTAGTAAATTGAGGGTATACTTTTACTGAGATTTACTAAATTAGCATCTGACAAAAAAATTTTCAATTACTTTATATCATAGATACTTACTTATTACTATAATTAAATAATAACTTCTTAATATTTTAACTTTTCTCGTACTAAAAAAGGAACTCAATACCCCTAATGTTTTCCTAAACTTTACAAAATAAAAAGAATCCATGAGTCATCATGGAAATCTTTTATTTTTCTTTTGTTTCTAAATTTTTATAATTATTATATCTTTCTTTAGCATTATTTAGATTTTCATCAAGTAATTCTTTAGCATTACTATTTAATTTATCTAGTGATTTATATCTATCTTCACCTAATAAAAACTCTTTATAATTACTAAAATCTGCTTTAGAATCCATCTTGAAAATACCAGTTTCTGGATTATAATGGAAGATTGGGAAATAGCCTGATTCTGTAGCATTTTTCTCTTCCATAATACTATTTTTCATTCCCTTTAAAATACCTTGAGCGATACAAGGAGCATAAGCGATAATTAAACTTGGTCCATTATACTTTTCAGCTTCATTTAAAACTTTAATAGTAGTTTGTGGATTTGCTCCTAGAGATATACAAGCGACATAGACATTAGGATAAGTTAGAGCTATTCTTGCTAAATCTTTCTTAGCAGTCTTTTTACCATTTGAAGCAAATTTACAAACAGCACCTACCCTACTTGATTTACTAGCTTGACCACCAGTATTTGAGTATACCTCAGTATCTAGTACTAAAATATTAATATTTTCTCCACTTGCTAATGTATGATCAATTCCATTATAACCAATATCATAAGCCCAGCCATCTCCTCCTACAGCCCATAAAGAGATTGGAGTGATATACTTCTTTAGAGATTTTAATGGTTTAATTTTAGTATGAGGAATAACTTCTAAAAGATTCTTAGCTGTTTCCATATTAATATTATCTAAATAAGCTTGATAAATTTCTTTTTCTTCTTCTTCTACTTTAGATAAATTCTCACTTATTATTTGTTTTAATTGATTCTTTTTTACTTCATCGGCTATTTTAATACCCATACCAAACTCTGCATTATCTTCAAATAAAGAATTAGCCCAAGGAATACTATAAGGAGTGGATGGTGAACTTGCTCCATAAATAGATGAACAACCAGTTGCATTAGCAATTACTAATCTATCCCCAAATAATTGGGTGATTAATTTAAGATATGGTGTTTCCCCACACCCAGCACAAGCTCCACTAAACTCAAACTTAGGATGTTTAAACTGCGTTCCTTTAATAGTTGTTAATGGTAGTGGTGTCTTTTCTGTTATTTCCGTAAATAAATAGTCATTAGCTTCTAATTCTTCTTTGACAAGTCTTTTCTTAGCAATCATTTCTAAAGCTTTAACTTTTTTCTTACCTGGACAGATATTAGCACATAAACCACAACCAGTACAGTCTTTATAACTAACACCTATTGTATAGTAATAACCTTCTCCTAAACCAGTTTTAACTAACTGATTTTTTACTTTTTCAGGAGCTTTTTCTTTCTCTTCTTCCGTTAATAAGAATGGTCTGATAACAGCATGAGGGCAAACTAGTGAACATAAATTACAGTTAATACAATTATCTTTATTATAACTTGGAACAGTTTCACTGATATCTCTTTTCTCAAGTCTTGATAAACCAGCTTCCATTGTACCATCTACTCTATTAAGAAAAGCACTAACTGGTAAATCATTACCTTTTCTCTTATCAATTATCTTAAAGAAACTATCAGCTATATCATCTATTTTAGCATAACTATCGCCACTGATACTTTCAATAAATAGACAAGAGTTAGCCCCTTCTTCTATCGCTTTAATATTCTTATCAGCTAAGTTATTACCTTTATTTTTAAATCTTTCGATAAGTTTCTCTTTCATTTTACTACTAGCATAATTATAGTCAATTACATGTCCATACTTAAACATTAAGTTTTCCATAATAGAACTAATCTTATTACCAAGTCCAAGGTCAACACTTATCTTATTAGCATCTACTATATATAGTTTTATATTATTACTCTTTAAATAATTAACCATCTCTTTGCTAAATAAAGTATTAAGCTCATCTTTACTTTTACTAGTATTAAGTATAAAAGTACCATTTTTTTCAATCGATGACATAACATCAAATTTCTTAAGATAAGCATCTTCTGTACATACAACTACTTTAGCTTTATCAACATAGTAAGTTGATCTAATCTCATTCTTACTAAATCTTAAATGGCTTATTGTTACTCCTCCACTTTTCTTAGAGTCATATTGAAAATATCCTTGAACATAAGCATCAGTCGCTTCTCCTGTTATCTTCATAAAATCTTTACAAGCAGATACCATTCCATCACTACCATAGCCAAAGACTTTAAAAGAAGTTTGATTAGGAATGATTATGTTAAAGTTTTTATCATAAGAAATACTTAAGTTTGTAACATCATCTTCAATACCTATAGTAAAATTATGTCTTAGACTATCCATATTATCATAAATAGCTTTTATCATACTAGGTGTTGTATTCTTACTAGATAATCCGTATCTACCCCCTACAACACTTATTTTTTTATTAACATCTTTTATAATACTAGCGACATCTAAATATAATGGTTCACCACTACTACCTGGTTCTTTAGTACGGTCAAGTACAGCAATTTTTGAAACGGTCTTAGGAATACTCTTTAAGAAATATTTACTAGAGAATGGTCTATATAAATGTACTTCTACAAATCCTACCTTTTCTCCTTTACTTATTAAGTAATCAACTGTCTCTTTAATAGTTTCGGAAACACTTCCCATTGCTACAATTACTTTAGTAGCATTTACAGCTCCATAATAGTTAAAAGGAGCATAATTTTTACCGGTTATTTTATTAATCTCCTGCATATAATCATTTACTATATCAGGTAGTTCATTATAATATTTGTTTCTAACCTCAGTTGCTTGAAAGTAGATATCATCATTTTCACTAGTTCCCCTAGTTACTGGATGAGTGGGATGAAGTGATCTCTCACGAAACTCTGCTAGGGCTTTTTTATCTACTAATCTTTTAACTTTATCAGTGTCAATTACTTCTACTTTCTGTAGTTCATGACTAGTTCTAAAACCATCAAAGAAGTTTAGAAAAGGAATTCTTCCTTTAATAGCAGCTAAATGACTAACAGCAGTAAGGTCCATTACTTGTTGAGGTGAACTCTCAGAGAGAAAAGCAAAGCCTGTACTTCTAGCAGCATATATATCTTGATGATCGCCAAAGATAGACAAAGCATGAGTTGCAAGACTTCTAGCAGCTACATGTATAACACAAGGTAACATTTCTCCAGCTATCTTATACATATTAGGTATCATCAATAAAAGTCCTTGACTAGCTGTAAAGGTAGTAGTTAAACACCCTGCTTGTAAAGAACCATGAACCATACCAGCAGCTCCTGCTTCACTTTCCATCTCTACTACTTTAACACTTTGATTAAAGTAGTTTTTCTTTCCTTCATTAGACCACTTATCAACAAGTTCTGCCATAGGCGATGCTGGTGTTATCGGATAAATCCCTGCTACTTCTGTGAAGTTATAAGCTACATAACTACAAGCTTCATTACCATCCATAATTTTTTTCATCGTTATCAACTCTTTTCTATATTTATATTATATAATTTTTAGAATGGTTTTACTAGTAATTTTATTTAATCATGATTATTTATAGTCTTAAGTATATAAGTCTTCCTACATAACTCCTTTATCTTTATTTACCAAAATTATAATTATTTCTACTGTGTTTTTTATCAATTCTTTTCACTCATATATATTCATATCAACAAAAAAAAGAGAACCTCTATCTTT
>FR901041.1:44996-59572 GCA_000438295.1 Clostridium sp. CAG:451 | reverse complement strand
AACAAACTTAAGTGATAAAGTCAACACTTTTTTATATTTTTTTCACAACTTTTTAGCACAATTTTACACCGTTTGCTTCGGTGTTGTTATCAATATACCAGTCTTTAATAATAATGTCAACAGTTTTTGACAAATTTATTTTTTTCTTTTTACATAAATAACAGTTCTTACTTATTGTTATACAAAATTCTAGACTAAATCAATTTATTACCTGTCATTTCTACAGGAATATCTAGTCCCATATAATCTAAAATTGTTGGAGCAATATCACCTAATTTACCACTATTGATTTTTTCTATATTATTATCAGTTATTATAAATGGAACCGGTGAAGTAGTATGTGATGTAATAATTTCATCTTTATCATCAATCATTATCTCAGCATTACCATGATCTGCTGTTATAAACATAGTAAACCCTTTTTCAATGGCAGTATCATATAGTCTTTTAATATTCTCATCTACTGCCCTAACCGCTTCTTCTACTTTATCAAACTTACCAGTATGTCCAACCATATCACAATTAGCAAAGTTTAAAATAATTAAATCATACTTTTCCATTGTCCCAATCAATTTATCTGCTACTTCATAAGCACTCATCTTTGGATATAAATCATAAGTAGCCACGTCTTTTCTTGGAACTATAATTTTATCAGTATTAGGTAAATCTTTTTCTTCTCCACCATCAAAGAAGTAAGTAACATGTGGATATTTGCTAGCTTCTGCTATTCTTAAAACCTTTAGACCTTTAGATGCGGCATATTCACCTAAAGTATTAGTAAGATGCATTGGTGGAAAGGCAGGAGTTGAAATAACTGTATGTTCAGGCATCATCATTGTTACTAGTTTAGTATTTTTAAAGTCAACTCTTGGAAACTCTTTAAATTCTTTATTAGTTATAGCAGTAAATAATTGAGTAATTCTATCTGGTCTAAAGTTTACCATTATCATTCCATCATTTTCTTTTAAATTACCTTCATCCATTAATCTTGCCGGAACAATAAACTCATCCATTACTCCTTTTTCATAAGATGAATTAATATAGTCTTTATAAGATGAAATTTTCTCACCTTCATTATGTACTAATAAATCATAATACTCTTTAGTTAAGTTCCACATTCTTTCTCTATCCATAGAATAATATCTACCAGATACATCTCTTAATTTACCAATACCAAGTTCTTTTATTTTAGCATCCAGCTCATCTAAGTATTTTAAAGCTACGTTAGGTAGGGTATCCCGTCCATCTAGAAAAGCATGAACATAAACATTAGCAAAGTCTTCTTTTTTACATAACTCTAAAACAGCAAATAAATGATTTATATGCGAATGAATTCCTCCATCACTAAGTAAACAAAACAAATGTAAATCTGAATTGTTTTTCTTACAATGGTTAATTACATCTAAAAGAACTTCATTCTTAAAGAAACTCCCATCTTCTATCGCATGATTAATTTGCATAAGAGGTTGATCTACTACTCTTCCTGCTCCAATATTTAAATGACCAACCTCACTATTTCCCATTTGTCCTTTAGGAAGACCAACTGCTTCCCCACTAGCTTCTAATGTTGTATGAGGATATTTATTCCACAAAGAAATAATATTTTTAGGATTTGCCTTTATTACAGCATTACCTTTTTCTTCCTCACGATAACCAAATCCATCTATTATTGTTAATAAAACTTTTTTCATTTATATCCTTCTTTCTAATATATTTGTTCATTTAAGCAAAAAACTGCATAAATTGGTAAATAATATACACCTTTTTTAATAGAAAAATTATTTTCTGTAATTCTATAAGCATCTGTTACTACATATTTTTTCATAAAAACAGATAAACTCTTAGATTTAGATCCTTGTTTAACTATCTCTATTGGAATAACTTTACCCATTCTATTTTGAATGACAAAGTTAACTTCAGCTTTTCCCTCTGACTGATAATAATATAAAGAATAACCTGCTTCAAATAAAGTATGAGCAATATGGTTTTCAAAAAGAGCATATTTTAAATCTGCTTTTTCTAATAATTGTTTTTTAGTTAAATGATATCTTCCAGATAAAATACCATCATCAGGATAATAAAGCTTAAAGCTATCTAATTCTCGACAACTTGAAAGTGGTGATTTTATTGTTCTTATTTTGTAACTTCTATAAAGTAGTTGATTACTTACTAAATATTTAATAACATTTTCATATTCCTTAGCTCTTCTACCATATCCTAAAACTCCATATTGAAATTTCTTGTTTTCTTTAGCTAATTGACTAGGTATACTATCTAATACTTCTAATCCTCTTGGAATATCTATTAAATTATCACACTCTGTTAAGAAGGTTCTAAGTATTTCTGCTACTTTTTCTTTTACACTTTCATAGTAACCTCTACTAATACTTTGAAATGATTCTTTAACTACCTCTGGAAAACCACCAGTTAATAAATAATCATAAAATAAATCCATTATCTTAGCATGTTTAGAACAAGCCTTTCTATTTTGATAAGCTTTTCTAATAAGGTCCACTAATTCTTTCTCACCTTTTGCCCACAAGTACTCTTCAAAGTCCATTTCTGTCATAAACTTATATTGTAGTTCTTCACCACTAAATTTAAGTAGATTTTCTCTTCTTGAGGTAATAGCCATTACATGATAATCGTTTCTATCAAAACCAAATAACTTTACTCCTTTAATTATCTCTTCATCTTCAATATTATCAAATACAATTAAAGTCTCATTTTTCTCTATTGATACATCAGAAAACTCTGATAGAATTTTAACAAGTCGTTCAATAGAACGTTCCTTCTTAAATATTTTTAATAATTCTTCATTATGTAAGGTATTAAAGTAAGCAATATTTTTATAGTTCTTTCTACCAAATTCTAAGACAGTATAAGTTTTACCTATTTGTTTAAGTCCAAATAGTAATAATGGTTTTCTTATCTTATCTTCTTTCCATTTTAAAAAGAATCTTTCTATTTTTCGTTCCATAAATTGTATTCACCTCACATATTTAATACAGTTTAAGTATAGTTTATTAAAACTTTAAAGTCAACACATATTCAAAAATTAATATTTTACATTACGCTTTAAAAAGTGATATATTCTTGCTATTGGAGGTAAAAATGGAACGATTTAAAATGAGAGTAGCTGTTCACTTAATTCTAGAACATAATAATGAATTTCTATTACTAAGAAGATATAATACTGGATATGAAGATGGAAATTATAGTGTTATCGCCGGTCATCTTAATGGAAACGAAACAATAAAAGAAGCAATGATAAGGGAAGGCTTAGAAGAAGCAAATATAACTATTGATGATAAACATTTAAAAATAGTTGGTGTTATGCACAGAAAAGATGGTGATGAGAGTATAGATTACTATCTTTATACTAATAAGTTTTCTGGTAACATCAGAATAATGGAACCAAATAAGTGTGATGATTTAGCTTTTTATAAATTAGATAATCTTCCTGATAATATAATCCCTTATATAAAAACTGCTCTATACAACTACAAAAACAATATAATATTCAGTGAATACGGAATTCATTAAAAATAACTTTAAAACAGGCAAAATACTAAGTCTGTTTTTTCTATTCATTAAAAAAGCATTAGATTAAAAGTCTAATACTAGTTCCTAACCGCATCTTGATGAAACTCTAATCTAAGCTTATCTGCTACTGTTACAATAAATTCTGAATTAGTTGGTTTAGCTTTATCTATATCAACACTATGTCCAAATATTTCTTCCATCAACTGCCAATTGCCTCTATTCCAACTAACCTCTATGGCATGTCTTATTGCTCTTTCTACTCTTGATACTGTTGTATCGTATTTAGATGCTATATCAGGATAAAGTTCTTTAGTTATTCCACCTACTACATCAGGATGTTCAAATAAAACTGCTATTCCTTCTCTTATATATTGATAACCTTTAATATGAGATGGAACTCCTAATTCATGTAAAATTTTAGTAATTGATACTTGTAAGTTATTGTATCGCATATCAATTGTCTTCTTACTATAACTACTATCACTATTACACTCCATTATTCGTTTTTCTAGCTCTACTAACTCAAAAGGTTTTAAGATAAAATAACTTATACCAAGTTCACTAGCTTCTCTTATAACATTTTGAGCATTAAATGATGTTAATACTATGATCCTTTTCATTATATTCTTTTCTTTTAATTCTTTTAGGACATGCATCCCATCTTTCTTAGGCATTATAAGATCAAGTAATATAACATCATATTCGTTTTCTCTTTCTAAAATTAGTTTTAAACCTTCTACTCCATCATGAGCAGTTAAAGTAATAGATACATCCTCATTATCACTAAAATATTCTTTTACCATGTTTACTAGTTCTACGTTGTCATCAATCATCAACACGTTGGTTTTTTTCATAAATTCTCCTTCCATATACTACCACGCATCAATACTACCCTACGCAATTTTATTATATAACAATAAATAAAAAAATGATAGAGCAAAAAAAGAGAGATTTTGTCGAATCTCTCTTTATAGTTTATCTATGAAATCTTTAATATTTTCTATCCTAAGACTAGCTTTTCCTAGTAGTACTCCTTCTAGATAAGGAATATCTTTTAATTGTTCTATAGTATCTTTTGAAACACTACCACCATATAATAAAGGATAATTATAATTTTCTTTTAAATAGTTAAATACAGTCGCAAGTTTTTCTCTACTAGGAATATTACCTGAACCTATCGCATAACAAGGTTCATACGATATATATAAGTTGTCAATATTTAAATCTTTTAGTAAATAGTTTAAATCATGTGTTAACACTTCAACTGCATCTTCACCATCTTCTTCACCTACACAAAGAATTGGTATTAGGTCTGCTTCTTTAGCTCTTATTAACTTTTCTTTTGCTAGCTCTAATGGTTCATTATTTAAATGTCTTCTTTCACTATGATTAATAAAGACATATTTAACACCTAATGATTTTAAAGCTTCCCCAGATACTTCGCCGGTATAACTTCCCATTTTATAAGGACTTATATCTTGACTACCTAAGACTACATCTTTAAAAATAGGTAAATAACACGTTGTAGGACAAACAATTAAGTCATGTTTAGTGTCTAGTTCTTTATATTCTTTATAGTAATTAATTATCTCTTTATAAGTTAAATTACTTTTATGATTTAAGATAATTTTCACTCTTCATCCTCCTTTTTATCAAATAGTTTCTTAACGGTATTATGAATCATATTAGGAAAATCTTTTTTGTTATTAAAGTTATCTATTGCTACTTTATAGACATCTAATACACTATTAGCAAATGATGATAATGAATAAAGTTTTATTGAACTTTTTGTCTGTTTCTTCAAAGAGTTATACTCCTTCTTATCAAGAGCTAACTCTAACATTTCTTTTGCACAGGTTGAAACATCCTCAAAGAACATACCATTCATTTTATCCACAACCATTGTGTGAAAAGCTTCATCTTCTATACATAGTACTGGTTTTTCAGCTGCTAAAGCTTCAATAACTGTTAATCCTTGAGTCTCTGTAACAGATGCCGTCACAAAAGCTTGACATAGATGATAGTATAGCGGCATATCACTCCATGGAGCAGAACCAAAGAATCTAACACAATCGGTAAGATTCATCTCCTTCATTTTCTTATCATATAAGTCTTTATCAGGACCATCACCAATTAATAAAAGTTTAATATTACTTCTTTTCTTTTTTATCTCTTTCATCACATCTAATAGAAATAAGATATTTTTCTCTTGAGCCATTCTACCTACAAACAAATAAACAAAATCATTTTTCTTATAGCCTAATTTTTTTCGCATTTCATTAACTTTTAACATATCAACATTTTCTTTATTAAATCTTGATGAATCGATACCAGTTGGTACTATATATATTTCTTTATTATAATGATACTCATCTCTAAATAAATGATAAGTTTTAATTGTTGGTACAATAAATGCATCTGCTGTATTATCACAATAAAACTTACTTAAGTATTCCACTGCTTTCTTACATCCCATATCAAAGTATTTATGATTCCTAGAAACATAATAAGTATAATCTTTATACATAGTATGATAAGTATGTACTAAAGGTATACGATATTGTTTTGCTAAAAGCCTAGCAAAGATACCCATGCATAATTCTGTTTGTGAATGAATTACATCCAAATTCCATGATCTAATCTTTTTAATAACCTTTAAAGGGTAGATGCTAGCTGCTCTATAATCATATATTCCTAAAGGTACACCTGGTACTTTCAATATATGTCTTTCCTCATCATAAGAATAAGTAGTTGCATCTTGACCAACTGTTACAACGTAAACTGTATGTCCTTCTGCTTCTAAAGCATATTTCAAAGTCTCAACACTAGTAGAAACCCCATTTATATATGGAGGATAACTATCTGTAAAAAGTCCTATTCGCATTCTTTGTCTCCTTCCTTATGAAAACTAAATAATATTCCACCTAGTATCATTCCTAAATAATATGTAATAAAGCGCCAAATTATCATAACTGCTCTAACACTAGTAGTTGATAAGAAACTAGAAAATATTTCTAAGAATCCATATTCAATTCCACCAGTAGCACCTGGGATAGGAACAAAAGAACCTATTATTAAAACGTAGGCACTAGCAACTATTGATGTAAAGAATGTCATAGAGTTATAATCATGAAGACTATAAACTAGAAATAAGGGAATAGCATAATAACAAGTTAAACTAATAAGATTTAGGATAATTCCTAATACAAACAATCCTTTCTTTTTTTTAACTTCCTTAGTACAGTTATGAAAGTCTTCTAATCTTTCTTCCCATTTAGCTAAAAACTTTTCTTTATTTTTAATAAAGTGCAAATTATTACCTAATCTAGTAATGATATTTAATAGTGATTTTGTAAACTTCTTACTAGTAGCTACAAATAACATAACAACTGCTACTATAGTATTTATTAAAAACCCTAGGATGATAAGTGTAGTTAAGACGCTTTTATAAACTAATACACCAGTAATAAAATTATAGATAACAGCAAATAGTCCAAAAATAACAAGGGCCAACTGATAAACAATAAAGTTTTGCATAATAACATTAGTAGCCTTTGTATAACGAAAGCCATGATTCTTTAGCATATATATTTCCATTGGTTGACCACCTGTTGAAAAAGGAGTAATACCATTAAAAAACTGAGTAATGATTATATGTTGAAAGGCTTGTGGTAGTGATAATTTTTCTTTTTCATTTACCCACAAGTAATTTACTAAGGCATGGAAAAAAAGATAAGCAATATAAAGAATAACTGCTATAAGAACAAACTTTATATCCATTGTTGTAATAATAGCAATAATATTCTTATAATCATCTTTAAGTACTAAAAATAAAACAAATAATGTTACAATTAAAATAATAAAACTATTTCTTTTTAAATTTTTCATACCATTATTTTCCCTTTCTCTTTATCTTCTCTTCCTAAAACGTAAGATGACATATCATTGTATGTACCTAAAGAAATAAATCCCATCTTATCTAAAATGTTTTTTAAATTATTATCTTTAGTCATAATGGATACTTCATCAAGTCCCTTAGAAAAGGCATAATCAGTAGATATTTCAACAAAAGTAGTACTTTTTCTTGGTTTTAAAGTACGAGGAAATGATAAAAATCCTCTTCCTAAATCTTTTTCACCATGAATAAAACAGTAATCTATTACTTTATCATCATCAAAGTAAGCTAAATAATCTTCAAAAACAACCGGTGATAACTCTTTACTAGTTAAAATATTTTTACTTATATTTTCTATATCATTATGAAGGCAAAAATCATTTAGTGCCTCTATTTTATTTAAGTCTTTATTAGTTACTACTTCTACATATCTCTTATTCATCTTTATGCCTCTTTTTCTTCTATATTTTCAAGTCCTGGTAATTTCTTGCCACTAAGATATTCTAAAGTAGCTCCACCTCCTGTTGAAACATGATAAAACTTATCCGTTATCGAAAGCTTACTAGCTGCTGCTACAATATCGCCACCACCAAGTACTACTTTAGCCTTACTTTTTCCTAAGTAAGTTAATAATTCATCAGTATTTTTGGCATAAAGAGAAAATTCATATACGCCTAATGGACCATTCCAAAAGACTGTCTTTGCCTCCTTTAAATACTTTTCAAAAAGATTAAGAGTCTTTTCACCAATATCTAACCCCATCTCATGAAAGTCTATCTCATTTATATCTTTTTCTATTCTTTCATCACTATCTTTATATTCCGTACTACAAGCAACATCAATTGGTAAGACTATTTTATTTGGATACTCTTTTAATAATTTTTGACAGTATTCTAGTGAATCTGCATCAAAAATTGAATTTCCTATTTCATATCCTTCAGCTTGTAAGAAGGTAAAGGCCATTCCTCCACCAATTAGTAATTTATCGCACTTTGGTAATAAGTTATCAATAACTCCAATCTTATCAGCAACTTTTGCTCCTCCCATAATAATAACAAATGGATCTTCAGGATTATTTAAGATAGATAACTTTTCTAATTCTTTTTCTACTAGAAAGCCAATACCACTTTCTAGATACTTACTAATTCCATAATTTGATGCATGTGCTCTATGAATAGTACCAAAAGCATCATTAATAAATATATCACCATAACTTGCTAGCAGTTTAGCAAACTCTAAATCACATTTACTTTCCTTTTTTCCATCTAAGTCTTCATATCTAGTATTTTGTAGTAAGATAACATCTTTATCTTTCATTTTCGAAATAGCAGTTTCTACTTTTTCTCCCACTACCTCATTTACAAATATTACTTTTTTATTAAGTAGTTTACTAAGTCTTTTAGCCACTACGTCTAAGTTATTTTTTACCTTATCACTTTCTTCTTTAATTCTTCCTAAGTGACTAAGTAATATTACTTTAGCATTTTTATCTATTGCATATTTAATAGTCTCTAAACTATTTTTGATTCTTGTATCATCTATTATTTTTCCATCTTTTATAGGAACATTAAAATCACATCTTATGATTACTTTTTTATTTTTTAAATTAAAATCTCTTATTGTCTTTTTCATATTGCCAACTCACCCTAA
This sequence comes from Clostridium sp. CAG:451, assembly GCA_000438295.1. Taxonomy (GTDB): domain Bacteria; phylum Bacillota_I; class Bacilli_A; order RF39; family UBA660; genus Onthousia. Next base: position 50,481 of record FR901041.1, on the reverse strand, counting down.
AGACAGTATAACATTTTTTTAAGAAGAAAAAAAGAAAAGCTAAGCTTTTCCCTAAAATTTATAGACTTAAGAAGTATTTAGCACATCTTACCATTTGATAAGAGTAACTCATTTCATTATCGTACCAAGCTATTATTTTAACAAGTTCCATATCATCAGTTTTATTAACAGAAGTTAATAAACCATCTACTAAAGAACCATAACTCATTCCTATTACATCACTAGAAACAATTGGGTCAGTAGTATATCCTAATGTTTCATTCTGATTATTTTTTAAGACTTCATTTATTTCTTCTTTAGTTGTATTTTTCTTTAGTTTTAAAACCAAGTCAACAACTGAACCTGTAACTACTGGAACACGCATTGCCATTCCTGATAATTTACCATCAAGTGAAGGGATTACTTTTCCAATAGCACTAGCTGCCCCTGTACTAGTTGGTACTATATTAGCAGCACTAGCTCTACCGCGTCTTGCATATATACCTTTTTTATGGGCGACATCTAGATTTGCTTGGTCATTAGTATAAGCATGAACTGTAGTCATATACCCACTTTCTATCCCAAATTCATTTTCAATAACATTTAAAACTGGTGCTAAACAATTAGTAGTACAACTTGCTGCAGATATAATCTTATCATTTTTATCTAAAATATTTTCATTTACATTGTATACTACTGTCTTAACATCACCTTTAGCTGGTGCAGAGATAACTACTTTTTTAGCTCCTGCTTCTATATGAGCATTTGCCTTTTCAAGGGAAGTGAATAGTCCAGTACATTCATAGACTAAATCAATATCTAATTCTTTCCAAGGTAATAATGATGGATCTTTTTCACTTAATACTTTTATTTTTTTATCTCCTACAATAAGCATATCATTATCAAAAGATATTTCATCTTTTCTATAAGGTCGATGAGCAGTATCATATTTTAATAAATATGCTAACTGTTCAGCATCTGTTAAATCATTGATAGCAACTATTTCAAAATCACTATCTTGATCCATTATCCTAAAAATTAGTCTTCCTATTCTTCCAAAACCATTAATTGCTACTCTCACTCGTATCTCTTCCTTTCCTATTCATCTACTGGTTCTCTAATCTCTGGTATAGAATTACTATTATTATCTTTTTTTTCTATCCCGTTTGTATATGCTATATAAGTTACAGCAAGTAATATTACAAAGAATAAGCATATAAAGAAAATTAATGTTCCCATACCAAAACCTTTATTATTTAGTTTCATATTCATCCCCCTTATAATATTTCTACTGGAGCAAATTTTTCCGTTATTTCTTGATATACTTGATACCAAGAGTAAACTCTTATCACATTAGTACCACTACATGTCTGATTATATGGAGCATCAAAAACAAAGACTGGAATAATTTTACTAATCATATCAACATTAGTTTTCTTATCTTCTATCATAATATCAAATTTCCCATTTATACATTTTTCTTTTTTATTAGTAGTACCCGTTATTATCCCGTCGTATTCAATATTATATTTATTTAACCAATGTTTTACATAGAAATCACTCATACCATCATACTGATTAGTTAAGTATTGATTATCTCTAGCAGTTAAAATAAATACTTCATGACCATCTTGTCTTAATCTATGAATTACTTCAGTTGCAAAAGGACGTGGTGGGATTGCTAGCAACAAATCAAATATGTATTGTCTCCAAAATTCTCTATTCTCTTCTGCCGTTAAATAAAATTGTTCTTCCATATAATAACCATTTGGATTAAAACCACGATTAATATTATGATCTGTACAAAACTTAGAACCATAAGCAAAATGCCATTCAGCCACATCGTTTAATACTCCATCTACATCTACACCTATACGCATACTAACACCTTCTTATTCCATTCTTATTCTAACAAATATTAGATAAAAAGAAAAGTGACAAAATAGCTATTGACACTTTTTCACATTAATAAGGTAAACTTAATCTAAGAGAAAACTTCCATAGTGGCATTCCATTAGTAATGTTAAGTCTTGGTATTATATAAATATTATCACTACGACTAGCTTTCCTATGCTCTTTACCTGGTCCAAACCCAAAAGCCATTTTATATTTTTTTGTTTTTAATACTTTAATGATATCTTCATTATAATGTCCATAAGGATATGCAAAGTACTTAGTATTAACAACATCCCCCATTTTATCAAAATCTGCTGTTAAATAATCTATCCCTTTTTCTATCGATTTATCATAATGAAGTCCGTAAGAGTGAGATGCTATTTCTATATTAGGATAATTCTTTTTAATTAAATCCAATGTCTCTTTATTCATATAATTTTTATTCTCACCAGTCTCATTAGAACCAATATAGAAAACAGTCGCTTTCATTCCATATTTTTTTAGTAAAGGAAAGGCTAAATCATAATTAGATTGATAACCATCATCCATTGTAATTAAAACACTTTTTCTAGGAATCTTTTTTTTGCCTTTATAGTAATCATAAAATTCATCAAGACTTAATGTCTTATAATGGTGTTTCTTTAAATACTTTAATTGTTCCTCAAACTCATTTATTGGCATAATAAACATATCAGTTTCTTTATCCTTACTAAAAGAATGATATCCTAAAACTGCTACTTTTTGATCTTTATATACAAAAAGTAGAGAAAATACTATAAATAAACCTACTATAACTAATAATTTAACATATTTCATAACAATACCTCTCATTTAGAGAATATCATAATTTTTACAAAAAGAAAAGAGTAGTCAAACTACTCCATAATTTCATCTTCTAATTTATCTAATGGTTCATCATCCATTAATTCACTTTCTAAGTTGTAAGAGACATCACGATAATGTTTTAAACCAGTACCAGCAGGAATTAGTTTACCAAGTAAGACATTTTCCTTAAGTCCTTCAAGTTTGTCGACTTTACCACGAATAGATGCATCTGTTAAGATTCTTGTTGTTTCTTGGAATGATGCTGCAGATAAGAATGAATCAGTTTCAAGTGATGCTTTAGTGATTCCTAAAAGAATAGGACGACCAGTAGCAGGTTTCTTACCTTTGATGATAATTTCTTTATTTCCTTCAGTAAACTCACGGAAGTTAACAAGACTACCAGGTAAGAATGTAGTATCTCCACTATCCACAATACGAATCTTACTAATCATTCTACGAGCGATAACTTCGATATGCTTATCAGAAATATCAACACCTTGAGAACGATAAGTATTTTGAACTTCTTTTAAGATGTATTCTTGCGTTGTAATAGGGTCTGTTACTGCTAACAATTCTTTTGGACTAATAGCTCCTTCTGTTAATTTATCACCACAATGAACTTCTTGACCTTTTTCAATAGCAAGTTTAGCACCATAATTAGATACATGTTCTTTAGTCTCTAATTTGTTAGTAATACTGATCTTAAACTTACCATGGTCTTCAGTAATCTTAGAAACTTTACCATCAATTTCAGCAATAGTTGCTTTTCCTTTTGGATTTCTAGCTTCAAATAACTCTTGAACACGAGGAAGACCTTGAGTAATATCTTCTCCACCGGCAACACCACCAGTATGGAATGTACGCATTGTAAGCTGTGTACCAGGTTCACCAATTGATTGAGCAGCCATAACACCGATAGCTTCACCAATTTCAACTAAATTTCCTGTTGCAAGGTTTCTACCATAACATTTTTGACATACACCTTTTTCAGTATTACATGTTAAAATTGTACGGATTTCTACAGTTTCTATTCCAGCAGCTACTACTTTATCAGCAAGAGCTTCAGTAATAAATTCATTACGATCAATAATTACTTCTTTTGTATTAGGGTTTATTACTTTTTTACTAGCATAACGACCAACGATACGATCTTTTAAACTTTCAATAACAGAACCTGTTTTTTCATTAATGAAGGCATGAGCTATAACTCCTTGCTCAGTTCCACAATCTTCTTCACGTACAATCATATCTTGACTGACATCAACAAGACGACGTGTTAAGTAACCAGAATCGGCTGTCTTTAAGGCTGTATCGGCATCACCTTTACGAGCAGAGTGAGTAGATAAGAAGAATTCAGATACTGAAAGTCCTTCTTTAAAGTTTGAAAGAACGGGAATTTCAATTGGGTCTCCATTTGGCTTCTGCATCAAACCACGCATACCAGCAACCTGAGTAAAGTTTGAAATGTTACCACGAGCCTTAGAGTGCATCATCATGAAGATTGGGTTATCAATTTGTTCTTTGGAAATATCTTCAAGTTCAGCTTGAACTTTATCTTTAACTCCATACCAAGTTTCAATAACTTTTTCATGACGTTCTTCTTCAGTAATTAAACCACGAGAATATTGTTTATTAATCTTATCAACCATTGCTTGTCCTTCATTAACAAAGTCTTGTTTATGACGACTTGTAGCAATATCTGCCATTGAAACAGTAATACCTGCTATTGTTGAATAATAGAAACCTAAGTCTTTCATTTTATCAAGCATTGCAGAAGTTTCAGTGGTTTTATAACGCTTAAATACTTGAGCAATTATCTTTTCTAATGTTCCTTTAGCAAATGGTTTAACTAAATCCATTTTACTAATTTCTTCTTTAATATTAGCTCCTTGTGGTAAGAAATACTTATTTGGAGTAATATTTTGAATATTCTCATCAGTTGGTTCATTAATATATGGGAATGAATCTGGTAAGATTTCATTGAATTTAATTTTGCCAGTAGTAGTTACTAAGTACTTACCTTTTTGTGATTCAGTAAATATTTTATATTTAAATGAATCTACTGGTATAGCAATACGAGTATGAAGAGTGATTTCACGTCTTTCATAAGCCATTAAAGCTTCATTGCAATCTTTGAAAACACGCCCTTCTCCATCCTCACCAGCTTTTTCCATAGTAATATAATAGTTACCTAAAACCATATCCTGGCTTGGTGTAACAATTGGATCACCACTTTTTGGGTGAAGAATGTTATTAGAACCTAACATTAGTAATCTAGCTTCTGCTTGAGCTTCTTCTGATAATGGTACATGAACAGCCATCTGGTCACCATCAAAGTCAGCATTGAAAGCAGGACATACTAATGGATGTAATCTAATTGCTTTACCACCAACTAAAACTGGTTCGAAAGCTTGAATTCCTAAACGGTGTAATGTAGGAGCACGGTTTAATAAAACAGGATGCTCTTTAATTACATCTTCAACAATATCCCAAACTACTGGATCTTGATTTTCAATCAATCTCTTAGCAGCTTTAATATTATGAGCAATATCTCTGCTTACTAACCCATTAATAACATGTGGCTTGAATAACTCTAGAGCCATTTCCTTTGGAATACCACATTGATACATCTTTAGAGATGGTCCAACAACGATAACTGAACGTCCAGAATAGTCAACACGTTTACCTAATAAGTTTTGACGGAAACGTCCTTGTTTACCTTTTAACATACTAGAAAGTGATTTCAAAGGACGATTTCCTGCACCTGTAACACTTCTTCCACGAC
>FR901041.1:0-44965 GCA_000438295.1 Clostridium sp. CAG:451 | reverse complement strand
TCCACGACGACCATTATCAAATAAGGCATCTACTGCTTCTTGAAGCATTCTCTTTTCATTTTGAATAATGATTCCAGGAGCTCCTAAATCAATTAATTTCTTTAGACGGTTATTACGGTTAATAACACGACGATATAAATCATTTAAATCACTAGTAGCAAATCTTCCACCATCTAGTTGAATCATTGGACGTAACTCAGGTGGTATAACTGGAATACAGTCTAAAATCATCCACTCTGGTTTTTGTCCTGATTGATAGAAAGCATTTAAAACATCTAATCTCTTTAATAAACGAACTCTCTTTTGCCCTTGAGCAGTTTCAAGTTCTTTATTAATTTCATTAATGTCATGTTCTAAGTCTACTTTCTTTAATAAAGCTTTGATAGCTTCAGCACCCATACCTACTTTGAAACCATTACCATATTTTTCATAGTAAGCACGATACTCTTTCTCAGATAATGTTTGTTTATTTTCAAGTGGAGCATTACCTTTATCAATTACAACATAACTAACAAAGTATAATACTTCCTCTAAGTCTCTTGGACTCATATCTAGTACTAATCCCATACGAGATGGAACACCCTTAAAGAACCAGATGTGAGAAACAGGACTAGCTAGTTCGATATGTCCCATTCTCTCACGTCTTACCTTAGCCTTTGTAACTTCAACTCCACAACGGTCACAAACAATATTTTTATAACGAACACGTTTATATTTTCCACATGCACATTCAAAGTCCTTAGTAGGTCCAAAAATCTTTTCACAGAAAAGTCCATCACGTTCTGGTCTTAAAGTACGATAATTGATAGTCTCAGGCTTTTTAACTTCACCATGTGACCATTCTCTTATCTTTTCTGGAGATGCAATTCCAATCTTAATTCCATCGAATCTATTTACTTCCATCATCTTCGTCATCCCCTTCCATTAAATCACTATCATCTTCATCATCTTCAATGATTTCTTCTTTAATTTCTTTTACCATATCTCTGGTATTATCTTCTATAGCTTCTCTTGTTACTCTATCAAGTTCTTCTGCTTCAGCTTTCTCCTCAGCTTCTTCTATTTCCTTTAAATCTAAAGCTTGTCCTTCATCATTTATGATTGAAATATCAAGTCCTAAAGCTTGGAATTCTTTCATTAATACTCTAAATGATTCTGGAATACCGGCTTCATTTATTTCTTGTCCTTTGACAATTGATTCAAATACTTTAACACGACCAACTACATCATCTGATTTTACAGTCATCATTTCTTGTAATGTATAAGCAGCACCATAAGCATATAATGCCCAAACCTCCATTTCACCGAAACGCTGTCCACCAAACTGAGCTTTACCACCAAGTGGTTGTTGGGTAACTAATGAGTAAGGTCCAGTACTTCTTGCATGTAGTTTATCATCAACCATGTGATGAAGTTTAATCATATACATGATACCTACAGAAATACGATTATCAAATGGTTCACCAGTACGTCCATCATATAGAACTGTTTTTCCATCTTTGTCCATACCAGCTTCTTCCATCATTTCTTCAATATCAGAAATGTGAGCTCCATCAAATACTGGAGTAGCTACATATTCACCTAACTTCTTAGCAGCCATTCCCATATGTAACTCTAGAATCTGTCCTAAGTTCATACGAGATGGAACACCTTGAGGGTTAAGCATAATATCAACTGGACGACCATCTGGTAAATATGGCATATCTTCTTGTGGAAGAATAAGGGAAATAACACCTTTATTACCATGACGACCAGACATCTTATCTCCTACTTGAATCTTTCTCTTTTGAATAATATATACTCTGATTACTTTAGAAACACCAGCAGGTAATTCGTCATTATCTTTTCTTGAATAAATTTTAATATCATGAACAATACCATCTCCACCATGTGGAACTCTTAATGAAGTATCACGAACTTCACGAGTCTTTTCACCAAAGATAGCATGTAACAATTTTTCTTCACTAGTTAATTCAGCCATTCCTTTTGGGGTAACTTTTCCAACAAGAATATCTCCTTCTTTAACTTCAGTACCAATAGCTACAATACCATTCTCATCAAGATTCTTTCTTGCTTCTTCACTAACATTTGGAATATCTCTTGTAATCTCTTCTGGTCCAAGTTTAGTTTCCCTACATTGCATTTCATAGTCTTCCAAGTGAAGTGATGTATATTTATCATCTTTTACTAAGTTTTCATTTAATATTACTGCATCCTCATAGTTATAACCATTAAATGTCATAAATGCTACTGTAACATTTTTACCAAGAGCAAGTTCACCCATATCAGTACTATTACCATCAGCAATAATTGTTTTACCAGCTTCTACTTCTTCGCCAACTTGAACAATTGGACGTTGATGATTACAAATTCCTGAGTTTGCTAGTTCGAAGTTAGCCAAATAATAAGTATCTTCACCATTCTTAGTTTTTACTTTAATCTTTTTAGCGTCTACATAAGAAACAATACCATCTGCTTTAGCAACAATACAAACTCCTGAGTCTTTTGCTGCAATATGTTCAACACCAGTTCCAATATAAGGAGCTTCTGTTTTTAAAAGTGGCATAGCTTGACGTTGCATATTAGCTCCCATCAAGGCTCTATGAGCATCATCATGTTCTAGGAATGGAATACAACTTGTTGTTACAGATACAACTTGTTGTGGTGATACGTCAATATAATCAACTTGTTCTGGTTTAGCAAGAATATTCTCGTCACGGAATCTTGCAGATACTTGTTTATCTATAATTACATTATCTTCATTTGTATTTACTGTAGATTGACTGATTATATAGTCTTGTTCTTCATCAGCTGTTAAATAATCCACATGTTCTGTTATCTTACAATTTTCAACTTTACGATATGGAGTCATTATAAATCCATATTCATCAATCTTAGCATAACTTGCAAGTGAAGTAATAAGTCCGATATTTGGTCCTTCAGGTGACTCTATTGGACAAATTCTACCATAGTGAGAAGCATTAACGTCACGAACCTCAACACCTGCTCTATCACGAGAAAGTCCACCTGGTCCTAAAGCTGATAAACGTCTTTTATTAGTAAGCTCTGCAACTGGGTTAGTTTGGTCCATGAATTGTGATAACTGACTGCTTCCAAAGAATTCTTTCATAGCAGCTGTTACTGGACGAATATTAATTAATGTCTTAGGAGTTACTTCTTCCATTTCTTGAGTAGTCATTCTCTCACGAATAACACGTTCCATTCTTGATACACCAATACGGAATTGATTCTGTAAAAGTTCTCCTACTTGACGAATACGTCTATTTCCTAAATGATCTATTTCATCAAAGTTACCAACACCATGTAATAAATTTAAGTAGTAAGATACTGAAGCATATACATCAGAAATAGTTAATCTTTTAACTTCTAATGTTTGATCATTACCAATAACAGTTAAGTTTTTCTTCTTATCTGATGGATCAACTATCTTAATTTCTTGAATCTTATTATAAGTATCTAAGTCTTCATTAACTGTTACTTCTTTAACCCCATAACCGTCAGCAAGAATATCCTTTAATTCTAGGAATACGTCTTTATTAATCTTAGTTCCTTTACTAAATTTAACTTCACCATTAACTTTTACATCTTCAGCTAATGTTTGATTTAACAAACGATCTAGTATATTTAATTTTCTATTGAATTTATAACGTCCTACTTTAGCTAAGTCATAACGAAATTCATCAAAAAATCTAGTAATAATTTGATTCTTAGAAGAATCAAGAGTAGCAGGTTCACCTGGTCTTAATTTTTCATATATTTCAATTAAGGCTTCATCTGTATTCTTAGTTGAATCCTTTTGAATAGTATTTTTTAAGTAATCATCTTCTCCAAACATCTTTAAGATTTCTTCGTCAGAAGAAAGTCCAAAAGCACGTAAAAGAGTAGTAAGTGTTACTTTTCTAGTCCTATCAATTCTTACATATAAAACATCTCTAGCATCTGTTTCAAATTCTAACCAAGTACCGCGTGTAGGAATGATTTGAGATGTAATCAATTCACGACCATTTTTGTCTATCTCTCTATTATAATAAACGCTTGGACTACGGACTAATTGTGATACAATAACACGCTCCGCACCATTAATTACAAAAGTACCACTATCAGTCATAGTAGGCATGTCACCCATAAAAATTTCTTGTTCTTTTACTTCACCAGTTTCCCTATTAAATAAACGAACATCAACTTTCAAAGGAGATGCAAAAGTTGTTTCTCTATCTTTACTTTCTTTGATAGTATATCTTGGACTATCGAAATGATAATCACCAAACTCTAAAGATAAAGTACCAGAAAAATTTTCCACAGGAAATAAATCATCAAATACCTCTTTGATTCCTGTAGTAATAAACCAATCATATGATTTCTTTTGAATTTCTAATAAATCTTTTAATTCATAAGTATTTCTTATTTTTGAATAATTTCTTCTTTCATGATGTTTTCCATATTTTACTATTTTATATGCCACTCATCTTCACCCCTATACACAATTTTTCGTACAAATGTTACTTCAAAAATAACACGTTGCCAATTTATATTATTAACACAATCTTAGCAACAAGTCAACTGTTTTCAGCTAAAATTATGAAAAATCCCTTATCTTTTTTTACTACTTCAATTTTATAAATATCACTCAAATCTTTTACTACTGATTTAGCCCCCTGGTCTTTATGAATTACAAAGTAAAGTTTACCATTATCATTAAGATATTTCTTAGCATCTATTAATATTTCATAGACTTTCTTTTTGCCTGCATGAATTGGTGGATTAGTAACTATCAAGTCATATTTCTTATCTACATTTTGATAAGCATCACTTTCAAACACTTCTACATTATCACACTTATTTTCCATTATATTTTTTTTAGTTAAATGCAAAGCCCTTTTATTAACATCAACCATAGTTGTATAGCAATTATATTTCTTATTTAAAATTATTCCTAATGTTCCATAACCACATCCAACATCAAGAATACTACTATAGTCCTCATCTTTAATTGATTCTAATAATAATTTACTACCATAATCTACACCTTTCTTAGCAAAAACACCATTATCTGTATAGAAAGTAAATTGTTTATTAAAGATAGAACAGCTAGTCTTTTTTAACTGGCTTTTTAAATTTTGGTCATTTTCAAAATAGTGACTCATTTTATCACTCCAAACAAGAAAAAGACAACCTTCCATCATTATAGATAAACAGTTGTCTCCTTTCGTATGGTTATAATACAATACTTTTGTTAAATCGTCAACATTTTTTTAATTTTTTTATTCCAGTTAACAATATTTTACTAAATCTAACAATATAATAATATTAAAGTTAATGATATTAAAAAATAATTAATAGCATAATACACAAATATTGTTGGTATAAGCCAATAACTAGATATTTTCTTCATGAAGAAGGTAAAGAAAACTTTCATGAATAAATAATAAATAAGAATTAAATAAACAAACGAATAAGTGGTTCTAAACAACATTAAAGCTGTTATAAAAAAATTAAAAGCTGATATAACTACACAAGTAACAAATGAAGTAAGACAAGAAACCTTTCGGTGATAATAGAAAAAAGTTCCAAATACTATGGCTACTAGTAACTGAACATAAGGGTTAATTCCATAGGATGCCATTAAAGTTAAATTTTTTCCTTTAAAAAACAACAAATTAGCTAAAAAGGTAATAAATCCCACTACACAAGATAGAAAAATTATTAAAAGTTCTTTCTTAGAATCATCCTGATATGGTGGATGAAATACTTGATCTATAATATCTGTAATAGAAAAGGAAGAAACTTGTTTTTCGCTTTCTTTTCCTTCATAACCACATATATAACAAGGGTAAGTATCAATCTTTTTCTTACATTTATCACAAATCATAGTTACAAGCCTCCTATTATTAGGATAACAAAAAAGATAGCATATTGCTACCTTTTCCAAAATTAATTCATTATTTTTGTACCTGTTTTACATCAATTACTTAACTTCAACAGTAGCTCCAGCTTCTTCAAGCTTAGCTTTAATTTCATTAGCTTCTTCCATAGAAATGTTTTCTTTGATTGGAGAACCAGCGTTATCAACTAAATCTTTAGATTCTTTTAATCCAAGACCAGTAATTTCACGAACTACTTTGATAACAGCTACTTTAGCAGCTCCAGCATCAGAAATAGATACTGTAACAGTAGCAGGTCCTTGATCTTCTTGAGCAGCTGGAGCAGCAGCAACAGCTACAGCAGATGGATCAACACCAAATTCCTCCTTCATTGCGTCTACTAATTCTTTAATCTCTAAAAGATTCATTTCTTTTAATGAGCTAATAAATTCATCTCTTGTTAATTTTGCCATTTTATTTCCTCCTTATTTTTCACTTTCTTCTTTTTGTTCACCATATAAATTTAAGCAGATTGATAGGTCGCGAACAAGTCCTATCATACCACCAGCAAGCATAGTAAGTAATCCATCTCTTGATGGGATAGTTGCATATTCTTTTAACTTTTCAGTATCAGCTATTTCACCATCTACCACACCAACTTTTAATACTAAAGCCTCATGATCTTTTGCAAAATCAGATAGTACTTTAATAGGTGCTACTTGATCCTTACTATAAGCAAAAGCACTTGGTCCTTCTAAAGATGATGATAAATCAATGTTAAGATCATTAAAAGCTCTTGCCATTAATGTGTTTTTATAAACTTTATAATTAGCATCAGCATTTCTTAAAGCACATCTTAATTCTTTGATTTCAGCATCTGTTAAACCACGATAATCGAATAATACAAAACTAGAGCTATCATTAACTTTATCTTTGATTTCATCAATTACTGTTTGCTTTTTCTCTAAGATTTTCTTATTTGCCATAACATCCTCCTATCTAGTTTGAAGGTGCAAAAAAGTTCTCAAAAGACTTCGAGAACTTTCTAACGAAACGTTGTCCTCGGTAGGATTTATTTTTATACCTACTGTCTTTGGCACCAACAAATTAACACTATTATATATTATTAATTATTATTTGTCAAAACTATTTGTATCAATTTTTATTCCAGGACCCATTGTTGATGAAATTGAAACATTCTTAATATATTCACCTTTTGCAGTTGCTGGTTTAATCTTAATAATTTGTCCTACAAAAGCATTCATATTAGATAATAAATCTTCATCAGTAAATGAAGCCTTACCAATGATAGCATGAATATTTCCAAAACTATCAGTACGGTATTCTACACGACCAGCTTTAGCATCAGATACAGCTTTAGCAACATCAGTGGTAACAGTACCAGTCTTAGGGTTAGGCATTAATCCCTTAGGTCCTAAAACACGTCCTAATCTACCAAGTAAAGGCATCATATCTGGAGTAGCAATCATAGTATCAAAATCGAACCAATTTTCTTTTTCGATTTTCTCTAACATATCAGTATCTCCAACATAGTCAGCTCCTGCTTCTTGAGCAGCCTTAGCTTGATCTCCTTTAGCAATAACAAGAACTTTAGTAGTTTTTCCAGTTCCTTTTGGTAAAACTATTGCTCCTCTTAATTGTTGGTCTGCTTTTTTAGTATCAAGATTAAGTCTCATTGCAATCTCAATTGAAGCATCAAATGATGTAACACTTGTTTCTTTTACTAATTTAACAGCTTCTTCTTTAGTATAGAATTTACCTTTTTCTACTTTTTTAAGAGCTTCACAATATTTTTTGCTTCTCTTCTTCATTTTTATTCCTCCTTATGTGGTTTTTACGGGGTAAGCAAAGCTTAATTTCCTCCCACATAGGTTCTAAACCTATATGTTATTACTTATTTTCTTCTACAGCAACGCCCATATTCTTAGCAGTTCCTGCAACTATTTTCTTAGCTTCTTCAACATCATAACAGTTTAAATCTGGTAATTTAATTTCTGCTATTTCTTTAAGTTGATCTTCAGTTAATGTAGCTACAATTTCATTTTTTCCTTTTACAGAACCTTTTTGAATTTTAGCATATTTCTTAATTAAGAAACTTGTAGGTGGAGTTTTAATTACAAAATCAAAACTACGATCATCATAAACTGAAATTTCAACAGGTACAACATCTCCCATTTTATCTCTTGTTGCATCATTATACTTGGTACAAAATTCTTGTAAGTTAATTCCCAAAGGTCCAAGTACAGTACCAACTGGTGGAGCTGGGTTAGCCTTTCCTGCTTGAATTTGTAAACCTACTTTTTTTACAACTTCTTTCTTTGCCACGAAAAACACATCCTTTCTTCCCTCGTTTTCGCGAGTGGTTTTAATAGCTTTTTTATACTTTTGCTTCCCACTTAATCTATATTAAACTAATATAGCCCCTAAATAATATCATACTTTTTAATTTTTATCAATCATTTATTGAACTCTGTCTTAATTTTTTGCAATTTTTTACAATTTTTATCCATTCTAGTACAACTTTCATCAATTATATTAGAAACTTCATCTAAACCATTCATCGAAATGTTTACAGGTACCTTTTTAAAAGCTAACATCTGATCTTTTATAAAATGCTCATTTGCACTTGACGAACATATTATCAAATTTTTATAAAATAATAGCATCTCACTTTTCAACTGATACAACTGAAAAAAGTTTATAATGTCATTATTTTTACCAACCAATTCTACATAATCTTTTCCGTCTTTGACTTCTTCCATTAATTTATAAGAGTAAAACTCACAAGAAAATAACCATTTTTCATAAAGTGAGGTATCAACAAATATTCTTTTTTTTATTTCATCTAATTGATGATAAAATTCACTAAAGCTTTCCAAGTCTAAATTAGATTCAATAGTAGAAAATTGCAAATATGTAGTGTTTAAAATAAATTTTTTCTCTATATCATTAAGATAACCACTTTTCAAAGCTTCTTTATATAAAAAATTAGTAATTTCTATTTTTTCTTCTAATAACTGCATAATTAAGCTTTAGATACTTGTTCAAATTCAACTTCAACTTGAGTTTCCTGTCCAAATAAATCCACATTAAGAACCATCTTTTGATTATTACTATCAATTTCTTCAATAGTACCAAACATACCAGTGAATGGTCCTCCAATAATTTTAACTTTTGTTCCTACTTTTAAGTCCTTATCAACATCAATACGTGACATTCCCATAACTTTTAAAACATTGTCAACTTCCTGAGGTGGTAATGGAGTAGGTTTAGCTCCTTTTCCACTTGAACCAATAAATCCTGTTACTCCTGGAGTGTTACGAACAACATACCAAGCTTCATCAGTCATAACCATCTCAACTAATATATAACCTGGAAATAATTTCTTAACTCTTTTTTTAGTAACACCATCTTTTATTTCTGTTTCTTCTTGTTCAGGAACAATAACACGAAAAATATAATCCTGCATTCCCATAGATTCAGCACGCATTAATAATTTTTCTTTTACTTTATTTTCATGTCCTGAATAAGTATTAACTACAAACCATTCTTTTTCCATTATTTCACCCTCCTATTTACCTAAACTATGTAAAAATGCTAATAAAACATCAATTACATAGAAAAATACTGAACAACCAACAATCAATACTATTGTTGCCACAGAATATTTAATCATTTCTTTTTTAGTAGGCCATTTAACTCTTTTCCATTCAGATTTTACTCCTTTAAAGAATAAAACAATTTTAGCCCAAATTCCATCTTTTTTTGTTTCTTTTTTCTTAGTAGTTTTCTCTTTAACTTCTAAGTTCTTTTCTTTTTTTGCCATTTTTTTAACTCCCTTTCTTTTTATCAAAAGAAAAACACCTATCAGTGCTTACTTGTAAAATATCATAACTTTTTCTGTTTGTCAATGTTTATAGGAAAGATTCTATTAAACAAATAACAAAAAATGCAAGTCCTAAAACCATAGTTATTCTAGTAACCACTAGTTCTGCTCCTCTTTCTTTACGATTCTTAAATAAATCTGTAGTATTACCTGATAGAATTTGTGCTCCACCTTCAGCTTTACTACTTTGTAACAAAACAATAATAATTAATAAAATTGATATTATAACTAATGCAATTTTCATAAATATACCTCCATGAATAAACAACACTATACTACCATAGAAAAAAAAGAAATGCAAGATACTTATCTTTAGCATTTCTCATAATTTAATGATAATTATTTATTTAATTCTTCTTCTATTCTCATTAATTGATTATATTTACAAATTCTATCAGTTCTTGACATAGAACCAGTCTTAATTTGACCTAAATCTAAACCAACTGCTAAATCAGCAATAGTAGTATCTTCAGTTTCACCACTTCTATGTGAAATAATAGTCTTATAACCATGACTTTTAGCAAGTTCAATAGTTTCTAAAGTTTCAGTAATAGTACCGATTTGATTAACCTTTAAAAGAATAGCATTACCAGCTTTATTATCAATTCCTTTTTGAAGACATTCTTTATTAGTAACAAATAAATCATCTCCAACTAATTGAATCTTATCACCTAATTCTTTAGTTACTTTACTAAATCCTTCCCAATCATTTTCATCAACTGCATCTTCAATTGAAATAATTGGATAAGTATTTACTAAATCTTTATAATAATCAATCAACTCATCAGTAGTTAATGTTTTTCCTTCACCATCTAAATGGTATTTACCATCACGATAAAACTCGCTAGCAGCTACATCAATAGCATAACAAACATCATCATATGGTTTATAACCAGCTCTTTCAACTGCTTCTGTAATTAATTCAAAACCTTCTTTATTACTTTTTAAGTTAGGAGCAAATCCACCTTCATCACCAACTGATGTAGCATAACCTTTTTCTTTTAACACATTTTTCAAAGAATGAAATACTTCAGCCCCAACTCTTACCCTTTCATGAATTGTATCTCTTTGTGGAATAATCATATATTCTTGAAAATCAAGTGAGTTATCAGCATGAGCTCCACCATTAATAATATTCATCATTGGTACTGGTAAAGTTCTTCCTTTACCAACATAAGCATATAAAGGTTTTCCACTATTATTAGCAGCAGCTTTTAAACATGCCATTGAAACACCTAATATAGCATTAGCACCTAAATTGCTCTTAGTTTTAGTACCATCTAGTTTTAACATAGCTTCATCTATTGCTTTTTGGTCTTCAACTTCCATACCAATTATATTGTCATGTAAAACAGTATTTACATTATTAACAGCATTTAAAACACCTTTTCCACAAAATCTTGTTTTATCTCCATCTCTCATTTCTAAGGCTTCTCTTTCACCAGTTGAAGCTCCAGATGGAACAGCAGCTCTACCCATAACACCATTTTCTAGATAAACATCAACCTCAACTGTTGGATTACCTCTTGAATCTAAAATTTCTCTACCTATAATATTTTTAATCTTCATAAATCTAGTCTTCCTTTCTTTAATATTATACTGCAGGAATTAATAATCCCTCTTAAAATGATAACATATTTTTAAAAAATATTAAGAGTTTTCTCTCATTTTTCTAATTTTTTCTTTAAATTCATCTCCTCTATCTTCACATTGCTTATATTGATCCCAAGATGCAGAAGCAGGACTTAATAAAACTACTTCTCCACTTTGTTTAATTTCATTGATATAATCCATTGCTTCATCTAAAGTTTCAAATATTTGAGTATTGATATTTAATTCAGTTCCATACTCTTTAACTCTATTTCTACATTGTCCGATACCAACTATTTCTTTAACATTTCCCATATATTTATCTAAATCATGAAAGTCTTGTCCACGTTCTAATCCACCTAAAATAAGAACTATATCACAGTTAAATGAATTTAAAGCTATTTGTGTACACTTAGTATTAGTAGCTTCTGTATCATTATAGTATTTAACACCATCTATTTCATCAACAAATTCTAAACGATGAGCAACACCTTTAAAAGTAGTTAAAACTTTAACAATGGATTCATTATCTACCCCTACTTCTTTAGCAATCATCATAGCTCCTAAAGCATTTTCAACATTATGATTGCCAGCTAATAAAAATTTATCTCTATCTAATATTTTCTCACCATAATACCATAAAGCATTGTCTTTATAATAAGCACCGTTGATTTCTCTTTTACTAGAAAAGTATTTAGTAGTTGCTTTAATATCTTTAGTACCATCAATCACTTCATCATTTTCGATATTCAAAATTGCTATATCACTTGCTGTTTGGTTTTTAAATAATTTTAGTTTCACTCTTTTATAATTTTCATAACTTTTTAGGAAATCTACATGGGCAACACTTAAATTAGTCATTAAAGCAATATGTGGTTTAAATTCATTCATATTTTCTAGTTGTTGACAAGATACTTCCATCACAATAATATCATTATCTTCTAACTTATCTAAAAAGCTAGTTAAAGGATAACCAATATTTCCTGCTAAATGAACTCTCTTTCCACTTTCTTTAATCATTTCATAAGTTAATGTTGTAGTAGTTGTTTTACCATTAGTACCAGTTATTCCTATTAAAGTTACAGATTCTGGTAATAATCTATAAGCCATTTCTGCTTCATTAATAACTTCTATATTTAATTCTCTAGCTTTCAAGACATACTTATGATCAATAGGTATACCCGGATTTTTAATCAAATAATCAAAAGAATCATCTAGTAAATCATCAGGATGACTTCCAAATATTAAAGTTACTCCTAATTCTTTTAATTCTTCTACTTGTTCTTTTTTTTGCTTCTCTTCACTTCCACCATCATTTAAAATAACAGTATTTCCGTGTTTAATTAAATATTTAGCTGCTTCATAACCACTTCTTGCCATGCCAAGAACTAGTATCTTTTTATTTTCAAACATATCTGCTCCCTCCACTAACATTATACTAAATTTTACAAATCTTTAAACCCCCTTTCATTGAAAATTATAAAAATCACTGTTATAATATAAGAGATTAAAGGAGGAATTCCATGAAAATAATTACTCTAGAAGAACATCAATTTAATAAGTATGCTGAAAATCACAAATACCGCAGTTATTATCAATCTAGTGCTTATGGTAAAATTATGAAAAAATTCGGCTATGATATTCACTATCTTGGTGTTATTGATGATAATGAAAATATTATTGGTGCTTCTTTATTACTATATAAAGAGGTATTCATGAATTATAAAATAGCATATGCTCCTAGAGGATTATTATTTGACTATAGTAATGGAGCTCTCCTAAAAGAATTTACCGAAAGATTAAAAAAGTTATTATCAAAACAAGGATTCATGTTACTTAAAATTGACCCAGTAATACCAGTATCCCTTCATAATGCAACTGGTAAAATTTTAAATATTAATCCCGAATCTAACATAATTGTAGAAAATTTAAAAGCCAGTCACTGGGAATACCATGGTCCCACACTCTTCTTTGAAACAGAAAAGCCAAGATTTGAAGCAGTTATCTCACTTGATAAAGATATTAATACTATCTATAGTAGTTTTGAAAAAAGAGTTCGTTACAAGATCAAAAAGGCTATTAGAAGTGGTGTAGAAATCATTAAAGGTGGCGAACAAAATATTCCTTTATTTTATGAATTTGTTAAGAAAAAATACGCAAGACCAATAGAATATTATCAAGAGTTTTATAGACAGTTTGAAGGTAATGTTGATTTATACTTTGCTAAGTTAAATACTGAAACTTTCGTTATTAACAGTAAAAAACTATATGAAAAGGAAATGGAAATAAATGATAATCTAGCTTATAAAATTCAACAAGCAAAAAATGCCAATACTAGAAAAAAATTAATTAATGAAAAAATAGAATCTGATAAATTAATAAATACTTACAAGAAAAACTTAGTATGGGCTACTAATCTATTAAAAGAAAATCCAAATGGTATTTTAATCTCTTCATCATTTGTTTTAAGGTATGACCATGCCGCTTTTCTAATAATTGAAGGCCTAAACTCTAAATTTAAATCATTAAATCCAAGTTATCTTATGAAATGGGAATTGATTTCTAAATACAAAAATATGAACTTAAAGTATATAAACTTCAATGCTGTAAGTGGAGACTTTGAGCATATAACTGAATACTCTGGTCTTAATGAAATGAAGCTAGGTTTTAATCCAGTCATTAGCGAATATGTAGGAGAGTTTGATTTTATTATAAATCAGTTACCATATAACTTATATAGAAATTTAAACAAGGATAAGAAAAAGGCAAATTAATTATTATTAAAAGAACCAATAAAATCTAATATTGGTTCTTTCTTTATTAATTAGTTATATCTTTACTATCTTCCTCATTAAAACATATACTATCAAGAATCTTTTTACTTACTTTCTCCCATTCACTTTTCTGATTAATAGTAGTATAAAATTCTACTGTTACTAACTTATCTTCTAAAGTAAAATAACGTATATCATAATACTTAGCCGCTTCATCAGTACTAGTAGCAGTTAATTTTACAAAATTCTTATCATACTTTTGATAATTTTCCATTTTAACATCAGTAAATCCTGTTAATCCTTCTTTAATAGAACTAACATAATTATTAAGCATATCATCAGTCATTGCTTCTTTGCCTCTAGTAACTGATACATGCGTTAAATCGTCTTTACTTTCAAACACTAACTCTGGTCTTTCACTAGTACCATATTTTTGATTTAAAGCATCACCAGTAACTGATACAAAACTATCAGGTATCTTTAAAAAGAAAGCTTTATCTACTCTGTATAACTTTAAATTAATAACTTCTCCATTAACTTTTAATTCTTCTTTTTCCACTTTCTTTTCTGTTTTCTCTTTAACAGATATTCTTGAGGTCAAATAAGCTCCTACTAAAATTAATATAACACCAATTAATACTAATAATATTTCCTTTTTATGTTTCATCTTAACACATCCTTAGTATATTAAATATATCACATTTAACAAACAAAAAAAACTGTAAAATCGTAATTTGATCTTACAGTCTTTGTCTATAATGTTATTATCCTTCGATTTCAGAAACAACACCAGCACCAACAGTACGTCCACCTTCACGGATAGAGAACTTAGTACCTTTTTCAATAGCGATTGGGTGAATTAACTCAACATCCATTGAAACATTGTCTCCTGGCATAACCATTTCAACACCTTCAGGTAATGTAATAACACCAGTTACGTCTGTAGTTCTGAAATAGAATTGAGGACGATAATTTGAGAAGAATGGTGTATGACGTCCACCTTCTTCTTTGCTTAGTACATATACTTCAGCTTTGAATTGGTGATGTGGATGAACACTTCCTGGTTTAGCAAGAACTTGTCCACGTTCTACTTGTTCACGAGAAATACCACGTAATAATACACCAGCATTATCTCCAGCTTCTGCAAAGTCTAATTGCTTACGGAACATTTCAATTCCTGTAACAACAGTCTTTTGAGTTGGTTTAATACCAACGATTTCTACTTCATCATTAAGTTTTAATTGTCCACGTTCAACACGTCCAGTAACAACTGTACCACGACCAGTGATTGTGAATACATCTTCAATACTCATTAAGAATGGTTTGTCGTTATCACGCTCTGGAGTAGGAATCCAAGTATCAACAGCATCCATTAATTCATAGATAGCATCAACATACTTTTGTTCTCCTTCAAGAGCTTTAAGAGCAGAACCCTTAATGATTGGAGTTTCATCTCCTTCGTAACCATATTCATTTAATAAGTCACGAACTTCCATTTCTACTAAGTCAATTAACTCAGGGTCATCAACCATATCACATTTGTTTAAGAATACAACCATACGAGGTACTCCAACTTGACGTGATAATAAGATATGCTCACGAGTTTGAGCCATAGCACCATCAGTAGCAGCAATAACTAAGATTGCTCCATCCATTTGAGCAGCACCAGTAATCATGTTTTTAACATAATCAGCATGTCCTGGGCAGTCAACGTGTGCATAATGACGATTTTCTGTTTGATATTCAACGTGAGCAGTATTAATTGTAATACCACGTTCTCTTTCTTCTGGAGCTTTATCAATGTTTGCATAATCAGTGAAATCAGCCCATTCAGGGTTCTTATCATGTAAACATTTAGTAATAGCTGCAGTTAAAGTAGTTTTACCATGATCTACGTGTCCAATTGTACCAATGTTAACATGTGGTTTTGAACGATCAAATTTTTGTTTTGCCATAATTAAATTTCCTCCTTTTTCATGTTCAATATTTATTTTATCTAACAATTAGCAATTTTGCAACTGTTTAGAACTATTTTTTAAGAGTTTAAATTAATTTCCACTCTTTTTAATGATTTCTTCTGCAATGTTTCTTGGAACTTCTTCATAATGATCAAATGTCATAACAAAGTTTCCTCTACCTTGGGTATTACTACGTAAGTTAGTAGCATAACCAAACATTTCAGAAAGTGGTACCATAGCAGATAATTTTACTGCATTTCCAGTACTCTCTTGTCCAAGTGGTCTACCACGACGACTTGTTAAGTCTCCCATAACATTACCAAAATATTCATCTGGTGTAGTTACATCAACCTTCATAATTGGCTCTAGTAAAACAGCATTACATTTATTTTTAGCTTCTTTTAAAGCCATAGATGCAGCTATTTTGAAAGCCATTTCGTTAGAGTCTACATCATGGTATGAACCATCAAATAATGTAGCTTTAACATCAATCATAGGATATCCTGCTAAAATACCAGTTTGCATAGCTTCTTGTAAACCTTTATCTACTACTGGAATATATTCACGAGGAACAACTCCACCAACGATTTGGTCAACAAATTCATATCCTTTATCTGGATTAGGTTCAAACTTAACCCAAACATGTCCGTATTGTCCACGTCCACCAGATTGTTTAATATATTTACCTTCACAATCAGCAGATTGCTTAATTGTCTCACGATAAGCAACTTGTGGAGCACCAACATTAGCCTCAACGTGGAATTCACGTTTCATACGATCAACTAATACATCTAAGTGTAATTCACCCATACCAGCGATAACAGTTTGTCCTGTTTCATGATCTGTATGAACTTTAAATGTTGGATCTTCTTCAGCTAATTTTTGTAAAGCTAAAGCCATTTTATCTTGATCAGCTTTACTCTTAGGTTCAACAGCTAATTGAATAACTGGTTCAGGAACTGATAATTTTTCAAGAATAATTGGTTTCTTTTCATCACATAAAGTATCACCAGTTGTTGTATTCTTAAGTCCTACAGCAGCAGCAATATCACCTGTGTATACATCTGTAATCTCTTTACGAGTATTAGCATGCATTTGTAAAATACGACCAATTCTTTCTTTACTATCTTTTGTAGAGTTCAAAACATAACTACCACTTGATAGATGTCCTGAATAAACACGGAAGAATGTCAAACGTCCAACAAATGGATCTGTCATAACTTTAAATGCTAAAGCACTGAAAGGTTCAGAGTCACTTGGATGACGAGTTTCTTCTTCTCCTTTTAAATTATGTCCTTTAATTGAAGCAATATCTAATGGACTTGGTAAATAATCAATAACAGCATCCATTAATGGTTTAATACCTTTATTACCTAAAGCATCTCCACACATAACTGGGAAGAACTTAGTAGCAAGGCATCCTTTACGAATAGCTCTTTTAATCATTTCAATAGTAACTTCTCCACCTTCAAGGTAAGTTTCCATCATTTCATCATCAAATTCAGCTACTGCATCAATAAGTTCAGCATGTTTTTCTTCTACTAAATCTTTTAAATCTGCTGGAATTTCAATTTCCTTAGCATTTTCTTCTGGTTTACCATCAAATTCAATTGCTTTTTTAGTAACTAAATCGATAACTCCTCTAAAATCATCTTCTGCACCAATAGGCCATTCGATTGGTTTAGCATTAACTCCTAGACGGTCTTTAATAGATTTAAGACTGTAACTAAAGTCTGCTCCCATCTTACCCATTTTATTAGCAAAAATAATTCTAGGTACCATAAATTCATCAGCTTGGCGCCAAACTGTTTCCATTTGAGGCTCAACACCCGCTTGGGCATCTAGTAAAGCTACTGATCCATCAAGTACTCTTAAACTGCGACTAACTTCAATAGTGAAGTCTACGTGTCCTGGAGTATCGATGATATTGTAACGATATCCTTTCCAATGAACTGTTGTAGCAGCAGAAGTGATAGTAATACCACGTTCTTTTTCTTGCTCCATCCAGTCCATTTGGCTAGCTCCATCGTGAGTTTCTCCAATTTTATGGATATTTCCACCATGGAATAATATACGTTCTGTAGTAGTTGTTTTTCCGGCATCAATATGTGCCATAATTCCAAAATTTCTTGTCTTTTCTAAAGACGTATCTCTTGCCATATATTATCCTTTCTACCAACGATAATGTGCATAAGCTTTGTTTGCTTCTGCCATTCTGTGAGTATCTTCTTTTTTCTTAACAGCTGCTCCTGTTCCATTTGCAGCATCTATAATTTCACTTGCTAAATTATCGGCCATACCACGTCCTCCACGAAGACGAGAATATTTAACTAACCAACGAAGTGCTAAAGCTTCAGCACGACGAGGTGTTACTTCTTGAGGCACTTGATAGTTAGCTCCTCCAACACGACGTGATTTAACTTCTAAAGCTGGTCTGATATTATCCATTGCTTCATTGAAAACTTCAAGTGGATCACGACCAGTTTTTTCTTTAACCATATCAAATGCTTCGTAAAGAATTGTTTGTGCAGTTCCTTTTTTACCATCTAACATAATAGTATTTGTTAATTTAGCTACTGTCTTAGATTTATATATAGGATCTGGTAAAACATCTCTTTTTACAGCACGTCTTTTACGCATATAGATTTCCTCCTTCCAATACTAATTATTAATTCTACTTAGGACGTTTAGCACCATACTTGCTACGACCTTGTTTTCTATCTTTTACTCCAGCAGTATCTAATGTACCACGAACGATATGATAACGAACTCCGATTAAGTCCTTAACACGTCCGCCACGTACTAATACAACACTGTGCTCTTGTAAGTTATGTCCAATTCCTGGAATATAAGTATCTACTTCTTTTCCATTTGATAAACGAACACGAGCATACTTTCTTAAAGCTGAGTTTGGCTTCTTAGGTGTCTTAGTTCCCACACGAGTACATACTCCACGTTTTTGTGGTGATGGATTACTAGTTGATTTTCTACGAATTGTATTAACACCAACACCTAATACTGGAGCTTTACTCTTACGAACTTTATTTCCTCTTCCTTTACGTACCAATTGTTGAACTGTAGGCATATAAAACTTATCTCCTTTCTTTACACATATCCGGGTGTATCATTTTAACTTATAAATAAAATTTTGTCTCTCAACAAAATTAAATTTAATCAGCGATTATAATATAACATTCCTTTACAAGTTTGTCAAACATATTTCTTATATTATTAATCATTTTTTAAAGAGATTAATAAATAATAAGAAAAAATGCCTAATAAATAAGCATTTATTCATTTTTGATAGTAATATCGGTTATATTTTTAATTTCCTCTAAAGCTTTAATATGATAATCATTAAATTCATTAATATTTTTACTAATTAAATTTTCATAATCTTTAATAGTGTCATTATATTTTTCTAATAATAACTTAATTTCATTTAAATCTTTCTTATATATAAAATTATTAGGAATAATAAACTCTTTACTAGCTTCTAAAGACTTAGTAAGATATGTATCAATTGATGTAAAAGAAGATAATATATTCTTTTGTAAGTAATCAGTGTCTATTCTAATACTCTTTCTCATTCTATCCAGTTTTTTGATACTATTTTATCTATTTCTTTTGCATTGTTATCTAAAAATATAGCATATTCTTTTAAAATAGTGCCTACTTCATCATAAACTTTACAACTAGAAATAAGATCTTTTTTAAAATTTTCAGCATCAATACCTTTCCAAAAATCATCTTTAGTAGTGATTTTCTTAATTTGATTAATATACTGATTATATCTATTAGCTAAAATAAACAAGACTTTACTATCTTCAATCATTTTATCTATATCAGTTTGAATCAAGCTCATAATTATCTTCCTATCTATTCATCAATTTAATCTGTTTATCAACTTCAAGTAATAACACTTTATTTATACGTTTATTAAGAACAGATAAATCATTTTCTAGCCTCAGTAATCCTCTTTTTGTATTACCATCTATTTTATAACCATTATCTAGTTTCTTCTTTATACTATCAATTTCTTCTAAACTTTTTCTAATTGATTCACTAATAAAACATAATTTTTCGTTTAAAATAGTATAATTTTTCTTTAAGTTATAATTTTCATACATAATAATTACTTAGCAATTGTACTAAAACTTGTCTTACCTGAAACCTTATCAGAAGAAGTATATTTGTTTTTCATACCATTTAAAGCTGTCTCAAACTCTGTTAATTTATTAATTAACTTTTTAGCATTATTATTAGTTCTTTGTACCATAGCATTATACTCAGTTCTAGCAGCAGTACCTTTAATAGCACGATTTAACACACCTTCATCAATACGCGAAACATCGTTTACTTTTTTAATTAATATCTTTCTATAAGTTTCAATTGCATTTTTCATATTATTAATTCCTGAAACATCAATTCCCCTTACATTAATTGCCATATTATCACCCTCCTTACTTATTTAATTTTTGTGGTACCTTTTTTATAATTACTTTGTTGGAAAGAAGAAAATTCACTTTTGTATTTTTCTAATCCGTTCTTAATAGAAGTATTAATATAACCTATTGCATCATTAAGATCTTTAACAGCTTGATTTAAATCAGCTATGTAGTTATTACAATCTTCACCACTCCAATATTGTCTAATAGATGTGACTAATGTTTTATATTCTTTACTATTAACTGAACATACTTGAGTAGCCTCTAATACCTCTTTTAATACTTGCTTTTCCAAATCATTAATTCCTGATGTAGATACACCAACATCAGCTTTTTTCATAGTTAATGCCATTATTTCACCTCCTTATCAATAATTATTCATAGATGAGTCAAAGTAAAAGTCATCATATTTCTTTACTACTTCCATAAGAGTTTCACTGTAATCAAGGAAACTTTTCAATACTACAGCAAGATTTGCGTCAAAGTTTTTAAACTTACTTCTATATGCCTCTGACACATCACCTTGATAATATCTAACAGTAGCATCTACAGTTTTTTTATATTCTAAAAATATGTCTTTAATATCATCATGATATCTCAAAAAACTTTTGCTAAGAGTTAACATTTCTTCCCTATTAATTCCTGAAACATCTTCCATTTCTATACCTCTCTCACCTGCTAGTAAAAGTTACCTTCTACTATACTAAGTATGGCACAACCCACTTTATTTCACAACATAAATCAAATAATTTGACACTTTTTAACGTTAATAAACTATAACTAATTATAATGTTTATGATATTAGTATTAATCTAGTTCCATTTCTAATGTTGGTATTAAATAATAATGTATCAAAACTATACCGTTCACAAGTATCTTTATTATATAAAGAATTGGTAGAAGACAGTTCAAAATCTCCATTAGTTAATTCATATATTGCCTTATTAAGTAGTATTATTATATTGCCTATTTTCTTATTTATTGGTAAATAAACTGAGTACTCTTCATCTATCTCAGGAACTATTAAATCTACTAAGACTTTATTCTTCATTATTCATCACCTTCTATTGTTTTTATAATTTCAAATTTACCATTAGAAACAATGTAGCCTGCATCTGTTGAATATTCTTGAATATTTACATTACTTATAGAATCAACTTGAAAAGCTATCTGATTTTCAAATCCCTCACCTATCCATATTCCTTTAGATAAGGAAACTCTATTTTGATACCAGTCTTCAACCATTAAATTACGATATTTTTGATATTCTTCTATTATAATAAAACTAGTAGTAGTAAATTTATCTACATTATTTAAAATATCTGATAAATCTTTTTTTATACTATCATTTATATTAGAGTCATTAAATAGTTTAGATATACCAGCTATTATTATTACTCTATCTTCTTCTGGTTGCTCTTCTTTATTTAATATTTGTTTTATAGTAGTAACAAATTCAGTTCCATCTGTAGTTGATGTAATTTCACTAGGAACTGAGACTGTATATAACAAATCAAGCATTAATACTATTGTTTTTGGTAAACTAACAAGTTCTTTATATAATTCAGTTAAAAAACCTGTATTTATTAATAAATCATTTCCTATTATTGGTGTAATTTTATTCTCTTTAAAGTTAAAAGTAGAAATACTAGCATCATCAAAATTAACTCCTATTGGTAAATTAGTTAAGTTATCTATATATTTAGTCATAGTTTCAGCATTTACTTTGCTAGGAATAGTAGGAATTTGTCTAGCTTTAATAGTATAATAAGATGCTAATTTAGCAGCTGTTTCTTTAACAGTATCATTAATCATATCAAATAAATTTATATAAGCTGTTTGATACTCTACTACTTTTTCTCTAAAATTAGTTAATCCTCTACCAAAGACTTTTTTAGGAACAAGATTTAATGGAGCATTTAAAACATATCTAAATTCAAAATCATCATTAAATCTTAAAGCATAAATTGTCATAAAGTTTTGTGATACTCTAGTAGCTAAAGCATTAGTAGCAGAAGCTGTAACAGCAAAAATTATTCCATATTTACTACCTTCTCTAAATAACCTATTAAATCCGTCTTCTAGATTATTAAAACTTTCAAAGAAGGATTCATAACCATTAAGAATAACAAATATTAATGGAAGTTTATTTGCATTCCTACTATTATAAGTGATAAAACTACCACCATAATTTGATAAAATATTTCTTCTTTTATTTAGTTCCCGCTCAAGCATTTGTAATAAATTTTCTATTTTTTCATTATCATAACTAGAAGCATAATCACCAACTTGAGGCATTCTACTAAACACTTTTAATACTTCAGCACCAAAGTCCATTATGTAAATGTTTATCTCTTCTGGTGAATGGTAGATACATAATGAATAAAGAATTGTAGATAATTGATTTTCTTTACCACTACCAGTCGTACCATATATCAAGATATTTCCACTATCAGCAACATCTAATGTTAAAATACCTTGTAATTGATTTTCTGGATCATCATATTCACCTACTATAGCTTGATAATTATAACTAGATGGTTTAAAGTTGTACTTATTAACAATATTGCCTAAATATATTTCATTAGGAATAGAAGGTAACCATAATTGATTAGTTTGAATATTCTCTTTTTGAGCAATATTTATTAGGTATTTAACTATATTAGTTAATTGTTCACCATAATCTTTTTGTTCATCTTTCTTTACTGTATTATTAACACTCTTAATAATTGTTCCATTATTACTAATAAAGTTTATAGAGTCATCTATTTTTTTCTCAACAATATCAGACGGAATATATTTAGCACCACTCCAAGCTGATTGACCAATCTCAAATATTTCATCATATCCAACTTGTAAGTAGAATCTTCCTATTTCTTTTAAAGTAGCAGCTTCTGGTCTTCTTAACATTTCTTGACTATCTGCTTCTGACTGAACTTTTAAACATACTTTAAATCTAGCATTTGACCAAATCTGATCATCTACTACTCCACTAGGTTTTTGAGTTGCAAGTATTAAATGAACTCCAAGTGAACGTCCAATACGAGCAGTTGATACTAGTTCATCCATAAAGTCCGGTTGTTGACTTTTAAGTTCAGCAAACTCATCAGATACAATAAATAAATGAGCTATAGGTTCTTTTACCTGTCCTTCACGATAATATTTCTGATACTTATAAATATCTATCGTACTTTCCCCTAACATATCTCTAGCTTCATTAAATACTCTTTGTCTTCTTTTAAGTTCACTTCTAATTGATACTAAAGTTCTATTCATTTCTGATGTATCAAGGTTTGTTATTGTTCCAATTATATGTGGTACTCTACTTTTCTTCTCTCTATTTTCAAAAGCTCCAGCAAGGCCACCACCTTTATAATCGATTAAAACAAATTGAACTTCTAATGGGCTATAATTTATACACATTGATAGGATATAGGTAATAATAAATTCACTTTTACCACTTCCAGTTGATCCAGCTATTAGTCCATGTGGACCATGTTCTTTTTCATGTAAGTTAAGTTCAAACAAATTACCATTAGGATGAACTCCAACGGGTGCAGTTAAAGAAATAGTCGGATCATTTTCTTGCCACTTAGTAGTAATATTTAATTGTTCTATTTTACCAACTTTATACATTTCTAAGAACTCTAAAGTTTGAGGTAAATTGGACGTACCATCTGACAAATCAACAGGAATATTTGATACTGCATTTATATAAGGCAAAAGATTATTTCCTAAAAAGAATTCTGGTGAGAAAACAGATAAACTGTTACTACTTACATCTTTGCTAAATAATCCTGCCTCTGTATCAGAAATATTGCTAAAATAATTACATTTACTAGGTAAATTTCTTATTGCATTTTCAAAAATTAGGATAGAAAAGCCATAATTAGAATTAGATTTAAATAATTTTTCTATTATCTCTAAATTTCGATACTTAATAATATTATCAGTTATAATTAAATAATAACTAGAAAACATTTGATAAAGGTCTTTTTTATTTTCTATTTTATCAATTTCAGAATTACTAGGAGTATCTTTAACAAAATTAAATCTTTCTTGATATTTAGCTTCTAAATGATAAGATACTGTCTTTGCCTCTTCATCAGTATAAGCAAACATTCTAATTTTTCCTTGATTATCAAGAGAGTGAGCTAAGTATTTAAATTGATTCCATATATCATTATTTTTTTCACTTACAAGAAAAACTAGTTTCAAATCAATACTACTATAGTAAGTCATTAATTGTAAAAGTATCGCCTCAATATAACTCTTTTTCTTAGTAGTATTTAGAATAATAGGAAAGATTGGATAATCTATCAAAGAAACTGTTATTGGAACCTCTGTCATAGATAAGTCAGAATCCATTAGTTCACTAGCTTTATCTTTCAAATTATCATCATCTATAGAAAACTGTTTTTTAGGAGCATCTATAACAATATCAGCTTTTCTCCTACCAATACCAAGTCTTATAGTTAAAAAATCTTTATCACTTATTTCTCTACTCCACAAACTAGCATTTCTAGTTTCAAACAATCTTTGACATTCACTAGCATTTAAGTATAATTCTTTTAAAATATTTTTCTGATGATTAATAGTGGTGTCTATTAACTCTTTTTTTTCTTGTAAATACTGACTATATTTTTTTTGTCTTTTTGCTTCTCTTTTTTTATTCATACTTTTCTCATAATAATGAGTTAGTATTGGAAATAATAAACTACCTATCAATAAAGAAAAACCTATTACAAAATTCATTGCTTCATCATTCCAAGTACTATTACCTTGGACAATACTAACATAAGAAAAGATACAAGTAGCTAATGACGAGATAGAGAAAACAGCAGATGCTCCTATACTTAAAAATAGTGGTAATTGCATATCTCTTTCTTTAAGTGGTGGATTTTCAATTTCAATAACAACTTTTTCAATAACTGGTTTTAAATTTGGAGTATGAAAAAAGTATTCATTTTCTTTATATAGACTACTCTTTTTTTCTTTAGCAGTAATTTTAGTATACATACTATTATCTTCTTTAGGTAGGTTTGTTTCAGCAAGACCATTTATAGTAATTAAATCTTTAATAGTATTAATACGAACAGAATTATTTAACCAGATAATCTTTAATCCTAAAATAAATATTTCATCACCGAATGTTAAATTGTAACTGACTATTTTTCTCTTATTAACATAAATTGGTATATTACTACTTTTTACTAATAATTTCCACATACCATTTTCTTTAGTTATTATTGCATGTTCTTCATCTAATATCGGAAAAACTATATTATTAGTAGAAAGAGAACCTATTTTTAATTCATTTATGTTTGTTAATATATAGTCTTTTTTTAAGTTAACAGATGATGGTACTGATACTAAAACAACATTTTGATCAGTATCTGTAAAGAAAAGTTTCACTATTTTATAGTTTGTTAATTGACATGAATCTACTGTTTTGCCATTATCAACAATTGTAATACTATCATTACTTTGAATATTCCAAATACCATTAACTGATTGAACACTAATACTTTTTTCTTCATTATCAAAATGATAATTTATCAAATATGAATCTTCTACTTTTTGAGGTAATTTATAAGAATTGACTTTATAATCATCTAAAATAAATATCTTCACTTTTTTCACCAACTTATCTTTTTATCTATACTGAAAGTATACCATACTTTAATTTCTTTTCCTATTATTTGTTGAAAAATAAGTATTTATATCTTATAATTTAATTAGAATAAGGAGGATATGTATGGTACTTACAGAAAA
Source organism: Clostridium sp. CAG:451 (assembly GCA_000438295.1). Taxonomy (GTDB): domain Bacteria; phylum Bacillota_I; class Bacilli_A; order RF39; family UBA660; genus Onthousia. The sequence continues at coordinate 18,631 of FR901041.1, read as the reverse complement.
GGAAAAAGAAAGAATTAATAGATACTTTAATGCAGCTAATTATTTATCAGTAGGACAACTTTATTTAAAAGATAATCCCCTATTAAAAAGGCCACTCGAAAAAAAGGATTTAAAAAAGAAAGTAGTTGGTCACTGGGGTACTGTTCCTACCCAAAATTTTATTTATACCCATTTAAATAGAGTTATAAAGAAATATGATCTTAATATGATTTATATCTCAGGTCCAGGGCACGGTGGTAATGCTATTGTTTCTAATGTTTACTTAGAAGGAACATATCACGAAGTATATCCAAATATATCAGAAAATGAAGAAGGATTAAAAAAATTATTTAAACAGTTTAGTTTCCCAGGAGGAATTTCATCACATGTAGCTCCAGAAACACCAGGTTCCATAAATGAAGGTGGTGAGTTAGGCTATAGTCTTGCTCATGCCTATGGTGCTGTTCTTGATAATCCTGATTTAATAGCAGCAGTAGTAGTAGGAGATGGCGAAGCGGAAACTGGTCCTCTTGCTACTTCATGGCACTGTAATAAACTAATTAATAAAGAAACTGATGGAGTTGTTTTACCTATTCTAAATCTAAATGGCTATAAGATAGCAAATCCAACTATTCTTGATAGAATACCTAAAAAAGAATTACTTAATCTTTTTGATGGATATGGTTATGATCCAATTTATCTAGAAGGAAAAGACCCTATGACTCTTCACGAGAAAATGGCAGAAGCACTAGATGAAGTAGTTAAGAAAATAAAGCAAATTAAAAGTGATAAAACACTTAATACTCCTAAATGGCCAATGATTATTTTAAAAACGCCTAAAGGATGGACTGGTCCAAAGATGTTCCAAGGAGCTCAAATCGAAGGAACTTTTAGGGCACACCAAGTACCAGTACCAATAGACCAAGATCATATGGAACACGTTGATATACTAGAAAACTGGTTAAAAAGTTATCATCCTGAACAAATCTTTAATGATGATGGTTCTATAAAAGAAGAGTTAAGAGAGCTAGCACCAAAGGGTAACAGAAGAATGGGAGCTAATCCTTACGCTAACGGTGGTCTTTTATTAAAGGAACTTTGTCTACCTGATTTTCGTAATTATAAAGTTGAAGTTAAAAATCATGGTGATATTAAAGTTCAAGACACAAAGATTTTAGGTAATTATTTAGAAGAAGTTATTAAACAAAACAAAAATTTCCGAATATTTGGACCAGATGAAGCATTGTCAAATAGATTAAATGCCGTCTTTGATGCTACTAATCGTCAGTTCAATGGAAAAATTTTAGATAATGATGAATACTTAAGTAAACAAGGACAAGTTATAGATTCTTTTCTTTCTGAACATGTTTGTGAGGGAATGCTTGAAGGATATATTTTAACTGGAAGACATGGTATATTTGATACTTATGAAGCTTTTGTAAGAATTGTAGATTCTATGACCAGTCAACATGCTAAATGGTTAAAAGTTTGTAAACAACTTGATTGGCGAAGAAGTATTTCTTCTCTTAATTACTTACTAACATCTCATATTTGGCAACAAGACCATAATGGTTATACCCATCAAGACCCAGGATTCTTAAATCATATTGTTACAAAAAAAGCTGATATAGCAAGAATATATCTTCCACCTGACGCTAACTGTCTACTTTCTACTTGTAATCATTGTATTAAGAGTAAGAATTATATAAATGTAATTGTTGCATCTAAACATCCTAGTATGCAGTGGTTAACTATGGATGAAGCTATTAACCATTGTAGTAAAGGCATTGGTATATTTAACTGGGCTAGTAATGACTTAGGATATGAACCTGATATAGTAATGGCTTGTTGTGGAGACACTCCTACTCTAGAAACTCTAGCAGCAATTTCTATTCTTCATAAATTTTTCCCAGAAATAAAAATTCGTTGTGTAAACGTTGTTGATTTAATGAAGCTACAATCAAACTTAGAACATCCTCATGGATTAACTGATCAAGATTATGATATGTTATTTACTAAAAACAAACCTATCATTTTTGCTTTCCACGGATATCCTTCTTTAATTCATCAATTAACTTATAAACGTGAAAATGATAATATACATGTCCATGGTTATATTGAAGAAGGTACTATTACTACTCCATTTGATATGCGAGTTCAAAACAAAATTGATAGATATCATCTAGTAATGGATGCTTTAAAATATTTACCTAAACTAGGAAGTAGAGCTACTCCTCTTTATGAATGGTGCAAAGATAAACTTGTTAAGCATAACAATTATATAAGAGAATATGGTGAAGACATGGAAGAGGTACAAAACTTCGTATGGCATGATATTGATAAAGATATTGAAGTATTGTGGTAATATTTATATACAAAACAAAATCAAGGTTTAGATTTAACTATTCCTTGATTTTTATTTTAGTCATGAAAACAACTACCACCAATAAATTCTCTTAAAATAGAATCATCTGGTATCGCTTCACTTGGTATTGGTAATATTAATCTAAAGAGATTCAATAATCTTTTCGCTTCATCATAATAAATAGAGTCTTCATCTACTGAATAAAGTAGTGGTTCTACATAAGTCTTTAATACTCCTAGTTCATAGATTAAAGCTGTATTGATAGTCGAATCTGCTTCGTCTTGATAAGGAAAGATATATTTTTCTTCCCCACCTCTAACATTAGGCCAAATAGCTATCGTATCAACAACATCATATCCCCTAGTTCTACTATCCCTAATAATTCTTCTTAAAAGGCGATTATCTGTTGTTGAAAAACGATTATGAGAATCTATATTAAGTTCTGTTAAAGCTGATAAATATATTTTATATTTATTCTTGGCTGGTATTTTATCTAAAACTTTAGGATTAAGTGCATGAATACCTTCTATTAATAAAATATCATTTTTCTCTAGTTTCATTTCTCTCACAAATTCTTTACTGCCTTCAATAAAACTATAAATGGGTGTTTTTACTATTTCACCCTGTAGCAAGGAAGAAACCTGCTCAGTAAGCAATTTATGATCAACTGCTTCAAAGCATTCGTAGTCTTTTTCTCCTTTTTCATTAAGTGGTGTTTCATCACGCTCTACAAAATAATCATCCATACTTATCATCTTAGGATTTAAACCAAAACTTCTTAAGAACATACATAACTTCCTTGTAGTTGTTGTTTTGCCACTAGAAGAAGGACCTGCTAAAAGAACAATTTTCTTATCTTTTTTATTTGCTACTATAGTTTTTGACACTTCCAATAGTCTATTACTTTGTAGAGTTTCATCTATTCTTATTAAATCTTCCACTTGTCCTTTTGAAACAATACTATTTAATTCAGAAAGATTAGAAACATGCATAAGCTTAGCCCAATCATGACACTCTTTAAATACTTTAAACATATTAGGATGATGTTTATATTCTGTTATAGTATTCTTAGAATAAACTGTTGGGAATTGTAAAATAAAGCCATTATCATTTAAATAAGTTAACTTGAAGTCTCTTAATAGTCCCGTTGATGTTGGCATATAATGATAAAAATAATTATAATAACTACCTAATCTATACAAGGTAATATAAGTATTAGTATTATACTTCATAATATTAGCTTTAGCATTATCTTTAATAGCTTCAAAATACTTAATTGCACTTATTCTTTCAACACTAACTTTAGTTATATCAAGATTTTGTTCTACTAAATATAACATCTTTTTAGCTATAGACTTAACTAAAGTATCACTAATTGGAAAAGTCGTTTCTATATAAATACCTTTATCTAGTGAATGTTGAACAATTATATCTGCTTTTTCCCCATAAAGTTCCTTAACTGCTACCAATAGAAGAAAAGTAAGTCCTGCAATATGTGTTCTATTTCCTACTCTTGAATTTAAATCAAAGAATTCTATCTCACAAGTATCATTAATACTATAACTAAGTTCTCTATATGTATTATTAACTCTAGCAATAATAATAGGAAAACGATACTTATTACTGTAATTTTTACTAAGTTGTAATAATGTTGTTCCAATAGGAACCTTCTCTTCTTTTCCATTAACTTTAACTTTTATTTCTTCTATCATAAGTTCACCCTCTTATTCTTTCTTAATTATAACATTTATATTCAAAGATGTAAATTATATGCAAAATATGATGAACTATTTTAAGTATATTTAACTATTTATATGGATATAGTAATTTTAGAAAGATAAAGGTGATAAAATGAGCTTAATTCCTATGATAGTTGATAAAGAAATTGGTGGAGAAAGAAGCTACGATATATTTTCAAGACTATTAAAAAATAGAATTATTCTTTTATCTGGTGAAATAGATGATATACTAGCAAATACTGTAGTAGCAGAACTTTTATATCTTGATTCACTAAGTCATGAAGATATTTCTATTTACATTAATTCTCCTGGTGGTAATGTTACTTCTGGTTTTGCTATTTATGATACAATGAATTTTATTAAAAGTGACGTTTCTACTATTTGTCTTGGAATGGCAGCAAGTATGGCCGCTTTCTTATTATCTAGTGGAAAAGAAGGAAAAAGATATGCCTTGCCTAATAGTGAGGTTATGATTCATCAACCCCTTGGTGGTGCTAGTGGACAAGCCACAGAAATAAAAATTGCTGCTGAACATATTTTAAAGACAAAGAAAAAGCTTAATGAAATTCTTGCTAAAAATACAGGAAAATCTATTAAGCAAATAGAAAATGATACTGATAGAGATAATTATTTAACCGCTAATGATGCTAAAGACTATGGTCTTGTTGATAAAATATTAACTACTGATTCATAAATTTAGAAGCTAGTTCCTTAATTTTTCTAAATCGATGATTTAATCCAGATTTAGAAATAGAGCGACCAGTTTCTTTTTCTATAATTTCACTCAACTCTTTTAGGGAAGCTTCTTTATATTTTTCACGATAATAAAGAGCTTCTTTTGTCTTATCATCTAATAAATCCAAAGCATTATTTTCTTTAAGTACTTCTATTTGATTAAGTTGTTCTAAAGCACTAGCAATTATTCTATCCGTGTTTGCTTGTTCACAATTATTAAGTCTATTAGTTTGATTTTTCTTATCACGATAAATTCTAACATTCTCATAATATAAAACAGAATTTGTTGCATCAACAATTTTTAAAAAATCACTTATTTTTTCCGCTTCTTTTAGATAAAGCATATAGCTACGATCTCTATTAAGCATCTTAATATTTAAGTTATAAGAATTTAATACTTTTTGCACAAAAACTGCCTCTTCTGGATAGTCAATTAATATTTCCATATGATATCTTGAAGTTTTCGGATCATTAACACTACCACCATTTAAAAATACTCCTTTTAGATAAGCCTTAGTTTCTAACTTTCCATCGAAAAAATAATCAGGTGGTACTTCTTTTTGATAAGCTACTAAATCAAGTAGAAAAGAACTACCTTCTACTATTTCTAAAACATGTAAATCATTTTTAGTAAAATTGTTACTATCCTTAGTATATTCTTCATACTTGATTCCTTTAAACATATCTAATATATTTTTAAAATAATTAATTATATCACCATTTTCATTAATAAGTTGTAGTTTATCTTCATACCAGGTAGCATTATTTCTAACAAAACCTGCTAATATAGAATATTTTTCTGTTTCTGATAAGTCTTTAGATACTATCTCTTCTTTTATCTTAGTCGTAAAAGACATACCATCACCTCATTAAATAAGAAAATATCAGTGAGCTTAATTTTTGACTATGATGTTTCAATGTATTATCAGCTATAGTTAACAAGTCTGCTTCAATAAATTCTACATCTAATGATTTTAAAACAGCATAATCAATTTTAACTGGGTCTTTTCTTTCTTCACTTGCATATTTCTCTGCCATTTCTTGAGATATAGGAGAATTTGAAGCAATAACTACATCTAATTTATGCATACCTAAGTATTGATTTATTAAATTAACATGATCACTAACAGTAAAATTATCAGTCTCACCTGGTTGCGTTACTATATTACAAACATACATAATAGGTGCTTTTGTCTTATCAAGAGCTTTTATTACTTTTTTAGCTAATAGGTTAGGAAATAATGAAGTATATAAACTACCCATGCTTAAAAGAATAAGATCTGCTTCATTAATAGCTTCAATCACTTCATTTAGAATATGAGGCTCCTCTTTATAAAATAGTTTTTTTATTTTCTTAGGAGACTTAGTAATCATTTCTTCTCCTTCAATTATATCTCCATCTATCGCTTCACCCATTAAAGTTATATTTTCATCTTCTGTTAAAGGAAGAATTTTACTCTTAACATCTAATAAGATGGATAACTCTTCAATAGCAGATTTTAAGCTACCAGTAATATCTAGTAATGAAGTTAGTATTAAATTACCAAGAGCATGACCATCTAAATCACTGGTTGTATGAAAACGATATGCTAACATTTCTTTTATATTTTCATCACTTTCTGATAAACTAGTAATTACTTTTCTAATGTCACCAACAGCTGGAATATGGAACTCTTCACGAAGTTTTCCTGTACTTTGTCCATTATCTGCTACTGAAATAACAGCAGTAATATCAAGAGGGAAGTCTTTTAGTCCTGCTAAAAGATAAGATATTCCTTTTCCACCACCAAGCACTACAACTTTTTTATTCATGAATATCCTCCCTTACTCTTAAGGCACAACGAGCTGCTTCACTCATAGCAATAACAATTTGATAGTGTGGTTTAAATACACAATCTCCTACAGCATAGATACCTTTCTGTTTAGTTTCAAAATTATCATCTACTTCTATGTAAGAGTCTTTTGATAAAATATTCATATTATTTAAAAACTCAGTATTAGGAGTTTGACCAATACAGATAAAAACAGCCTCACAATTAATTACTTCTTCACTTTTTAATTTAACCCCTTCTAAGTTATCTTCTCCAATAAAAGATAATACTTCACCAAGTCTGAAAGAAACATTTTCTAATTTCTCAGCTTTATTTACAAGAGTCTTTTTAGCTCTAAGCTTATCTCGTCTATGAAGAATAGTTACACTTTTTACTATCGGACTAAGATAAATAGCTGACTCTAAGGCACTATCTCCGCCACCTACTACCACTACATCTTTATCTTTGTATAAACTACCATCACAAACAGCACAAAAACTAAGTCCATGATTAAAATACTTATCTTCAAATAATACATTAAGCTTCTTTGATTTTCTTCCTGTTGCTATTATAACTCTTAAAGTAGAATATGTATTTTTATCAGTAACTATCTCTTTCTCTACTCCCTTATTATCTATTTTCTCAACTTTTTCAAAAATAACTGGTATTTCTAATTCTTTAACTTGATTTAAGATAGAAATAGCTAAATCACTACCAGATATCTTAGAAAAACCAGGATAATTTTCTATCTTATCATTTGCTACTATTTGTCCACCGGGCATTGATGATTCAAATATAGCACAAGATATACCACTTCTTTTCAAATATATAGCAGCAGTCATACCTGCTACTCCACATCCTATTATACCAACTTCATACTTCATGTCTAATTTCTCCTTCTTGATATAAGTTTTCAAATTTTTTAGATTTTATATTTCTTATAAAACAGAAATATATACCACAAATTATCATCATAATAGAAACTACTTGAGCCATTTTCAAAGGACCTAACATCAAACTATCTGATCTCATCCCTTCAACAAAAAACCTAGTTACTCCATACCAAATCAAATATAGACCAGTTAAAAAGCCAATTTTAAGATATGGATAGCAACGGGTTAAAAATAATATTACAAATCCTAACAAGTCTAAAATGGATTCATATAGAAAGGTAGGTTGATAATAGTTTCCATCTATATACATACCATTTATAATAAATTGTGGTATATGCATATTAATAAGTTCTTGTTTAGTAGTTATGGCACCATAAGCTTCTTGATTAAAGAAATTACCCCATCTACCAATTGCTTGTGCTAAAATTAACCCTACTACTACCATATCTAAAAACTTCAGATTAGAAACTTTATTTTTATGACAATAATATAGAATAAAAATTAGTCCTACTATTATACCACCATGAATAGCAAGTCCTCCATGCCAAATAGCAAATATTTCTAAAGGATTTTTAACGTAATAATCCCACTCAAATATTACATAGTATAGTCTTGCTCCTAATATACCGAATATTATTACATAATAAATAGTATTTATTAAGAAATCTTTATCTATATTTTGTTTTCTAGCTTCTTTAATTATTAAATATGTAGCAGAAAAAATAGCTAACAAGATGAAAATTGTATAGTAATAAATCTTAATAAAACCTAAATCTAATGCTACTCTACTCATGTCTAAATCTCCTAATAAGTGGCTTTATAATTATATCTTCCATTACAAAATTCATAACGGAAATAAGAATAGAAATAACTAGAGCTACCCAAAAATCTTTCAAATCAAAGTGACTACCAAGTATCCAATCTACTAATTTCAAAACAAATAGGTTAATAAATGGATAAAATAATCCTAAAGTAACACCCGTTATAGGAATAGTTAAACTAACCAATATCGGTTTAACAGTTTTATTTAAGATATAGAGAATAAAAGTAGCTAGTATACTATATAGTAATGGATGAGCACTATCTATATAGAATGATTTAAATAAACTACCTACTATAATGAAGACCAAAGAATAAGATATGAAGTAGAGTAACCACTCTATAGATCTATTTAGTCTTTCTTTTCCTTTTGATAAGATAACAATTTTCATCTTTATCCTCCTATAAAATCTTTTTTAGGAATTGTCCCGTATAAGAGTTTTTCTCTTTACTAATATCTTCAGGTGTACCAGTAGCAATTATCTCACCACCTAAATCTCCACCTTCTTTTCCTAAATCAATAATATAATCAGCACATTTTATAACATCTAGGTTGTGTTCTATTACTATTACTGTATCATTATTATCTACTATTTTTTGTAAAATTGCAAGCAACCTCTTTATATCATCAGTATGAAGACCAGTAGTTGGTTCATCTAAAACAAATAGGGTTTTTCCAGTTGCTTTTTTCTGTAATTCCTTAGCAAGCTTAACTCTTTCTGCTTCCCCTCCTGACAATGTAGGAGCACTTTGTCCTAGTTTTACATAACCTAATCCAACATCTTCTAAAACTTGAAGCTTATTTTTTATTTTACTATGATTTTCAAAAAATTTTAACGCTTCATGTACTCGCATATCTAAAACATCAGCAATATTCTTCTCTTTATATTTTATTTTTAAAGTTTCTTGATTATAACGAGTTCCATGACAAACTTCACAAGGTACATAAACATCTGGTAAAAAGTGCATCTCAATTTTCTTTACACCATCACCACGACAAGCTTCACATCTGCCTCCTTTTACATTAAAGGAAAATCTATTTTTTTCATAACCAAGCATTTTTGCTTCTTTAGTAGTAGTAAACAAATCTCTTATATCATCAAATACACCTGTATAAGTAGCAGGATTACTTCTAGGAGTACGTCCAATTGGTGTTTGTGATATATCTACTATCTTATCTATATTTTCAAGTCCTAATATTTTATCATGTTGTCCTGGCTTATTCTTACTATGATAAACATAATTCATCGCACTTTTGACTAGAATTTCATTAATTAAAGTACTCTTTCCACTACCACTTACTCCTGTTATACAAGTAAATGTACCAAGAGGTATCTTAGCAGTAATATTCTTTAAGTTGTTTTCTCTTGCTCCCTTAATCGTTATATATTTTCCAGTACCTTTTCTTCTATTTTTTGGTACCTCAATACACTCTTTTCCACTTAAATATCTACCAGTTATACTTTTATCATTTTGCATAACTTCTTGTGGAGTTCCAGCTGCTACTATTCTTCCACCTTCATCTCCAGCTTTTGGTCCTACATCTACTAAATAATCAGCAGCAAGCATAGTGTCAGTATCATGTTCTACTACAATTAAGGTATTACCCAAATCACGCATATCAAGTAGAGATTTAATTAAACGATCATTATCTCTTTGATGTAAACCAATACTTGGCTCATCTAGTACATATAATACTCCAGTTAATCTAGAACCTATCTGAGTAGCTAATCTAATTCTTTGAGCTTCTCCACCTGACAAAGTAGCAGCACTTCGTGCTAGTGTCAAATACTCAAGGCCAACATTTTTTAGGAAGGTTAATCTAGATAATATTTCTTTTAATAACAAATCAGCAATTTTTAATTGTTCTTCACTAAGTTTGAGTTCTGTAAAGAAAGGTATTAAATCTTTTATACTCATACAAGTTAATTCATAAATATTTTTTCCACCAACTAATACAGATAAAACATTATCTTTTAGTCTAGAACCTTTACAAGTCTCACAAGTATGTTCAATCATAAATTTTTCTAGCCATTCTCTAATCCAATTACTAGATGTTTCCATATACCTTCTCTCTAAGTTATTGATTATACCTTCATAATAATCTACTTGATGAAAATGATTACCACTTTTTGACCTATAATCAAATAAAATAGGTTCATCACTACCATATAAAATTAATTCTTTTTCTCTATCAGTTAATTTCTTAAAAGCCTTTTTAGTACTTATCTTATAATGCTTACAAAGACACTCTAACTTCTTATAATAAATTCCATCAGTATCATCACCTAATGTTACAATAGCTCCCTCTTCTAAACTTAAATCTTTATTTGGTATTACTAAATCAGGATCCATTTGTAATTTTACTCCTAGTCCTTTACACTCTTCACAAGCACCATATGGAGCATTAAAACTAAAGATTCTAGGTTCTAGTTCTGGTAGTGAAAAATCACAATAAGGACAAGCAAAATCTTCAGAGAAAACTAATTCCTTTGATAGATTAAATTGTACAACTACTTTCCCATGTCCTAGTTTTAAAGCATTTTCTAGTCCTTCACTTAAACGACTTCGTATATCTTCTTTTAAAACTAATCTATCTACTACTACTTCTATATTATCTTTTTTATTTTTATCTAGTTCTATTTTATCAGACAAATCATACATCTCACCATTAATACGAACTCTAATATAACCTTCACTCATTAAATCAGCAAGTAACTCTTTGTGAGTGCCTTTCTCACCATAAACTGCTGGTGCTAATAAAACTATTTTAGTACCAACTGGATATTCTAATATTTTATTAGCAATTTCTTCTACACTTTGACTTTTTATTGGCATATGATGTGTCGGACAGTATGGTGTACCTACTCTTGCAAATAATAATCTTAAATAGTCATATATTTCAGTTACTGTACCAACCGTACTTCGTGGATTTTTATTAGTTGTCTTCTGATCAATACTAATAGCCGGTGATAACCCCTCAATAGAATCAACATCTGGCTTTTCACTACCACCTAAAAACTGCCTAGCATATGCTGATAAACTCTCTACATACCTTCTTTGTCCTTCTGCATAAATTGTATCAAATGCCAATGAACTTTTTCCACTACCAGAAAGTCCAGTCATAACAATCAATTTATTTTTAGGAAGTTCAATATTTACATTTTTTAAATTATTCTCTCTTGCACCCTTTACTATTATTTTATCCATAGTAACACCTCATTTCGTTGTTAGTATAACACTTTTTTGAAAAAATAAAAGAATTTTATTAATTTGTTAAAAACCCCTCTGATTTTACTCATAATAGGAATTAATACATTCATACTATAACATATTTATCTTTTATAATCAAACATATTTTCTATATATAGTTTATTTTCTTCTAAATAATAAAGAAAAGTGTAAATTTTCCCTATTAATCATATACTTTTCTAAAAAATATATGCTATAATGAATTAGACAGTACAGGAGGTGAAACAATGAAAAAGTCTGAAATGATAGAAGCTATCGCAAGTACTACAGGTTTAAGTAAATCTGATGTTGAAAAGGTTTTCACTGCAACATTTGATTTATTCAAAGATGAACTTGTAAATGGAAATAAAGTATCTGTAGCTGGTTTTGGTGTATTCAAAATCTCTGAACGTGCAGCTCGTGAAGGACGTAACCCTCAAACAGGTGCTACTATCCAAATCGCAGCCAGCAAAAGTGTTGGATTTAAAGCTGGAACTGCTTTAAAAGATGCTGTTAATAAATAGTAAAGTAAAATTCCTTACCAATGGTAAGGTTTTTTTGTTACCAAATAATCCATCAATTAAAACAAATAAAGTTCCAGAATGGGAACTTTATTTATTTGCTAATATAATTGATAATAGAGGTATTAATAAACTAAGAGAAATAATAATAAATGGAAGAATAAATCTTGTTGCAAAAGCAGCTTTATTATTATCTTCTCCTAAATCCTGATACATAGCACCATATGGAGTAGACTTAACCATCTTTCTACCTTTACCTCCATCAGACTCTAGGCTCTTATTTATTTTTTCTATCTCATTTTTATTTCTAGCATTACAATAATCACTATAATAAAAGTAATTTTTTTCTAATAAATTTCTTCTATAGTAAGCAATATCTTCATTAGGTAGTAACATAGATATTTCTTTAAAATTTTCTCTTAAAAAGTCTTGTTTCAAATAAGGATAGGTTGAAGTATAAATAGCTACTTCTAATAATGCTAAATTAAACATATTCTGATGAACTTCATCTAAAGGCTTATCACCCAATCCAGTAACATTTTGATAAACTACTGAAGCAGTCTTATTATCATCATCTTTAAAAAGAGTAATCGTTTCAGGATTAAAGGAATATACCTGATAATTATTTTCATGTATATATTTAAGAGTTTGATCCATCGCATAAAATGTCTGCTGATACTCTTTAACATCATGATAGGAATTCATATAATCTTTTAATGATACTCTCATCATATACACTCACCCTATCTTAATTTTACTCTATTACCACTCTTTTTTCAATTCCTGTTGTAAACTTTTTTTGAGTTTTTCTACTATTTTACCTACTGTAGTAGTAGATAACTCTAAAAGTTCTGCAATCTCTCTATACTTAAATCCATTATATCTTAACTCAAATACCTTTCTATCATATCCTTCAAGCTTATACATATATTGTTTAATAAACTCAAATAGTTCATTTTCTTCACAAATTTTACACGGATCATCATCCCACTTAACCTCTTCTTTAATATAATCATTAATTTCATAAGAATTAACATCGTGGGGAAAACTATAAAGTATTTGATTTTTCTTTGCAAGTAATCCTCTTTTATAAAGAGAGAACTCTCTTGCTAAACAAGTAATAAAATAAGTATAAAATAAAGCATTTTCTTTTTCATTATAAGTTTTAGTTGCTCTTAACAACACACTATTTCCCAAATTTATCAATTCATCAAACGAAAAAGAAGGAATATCATAATGATTTCTTTGATAATATTCCTTAGACTTTTCATAAATTAAAGGAGCATATTTTCTCTTTAATATATCTTTAGCTATTTCATCATTTTCATTAATAAGATAAAGAAGTTCGTAATCATTATAGTATTTCATAGTACCTACTTTCTATTTCGAACTACCTCATACATCATAATACCTGCTGCTACAGAAGCATTTAAGCTTTCTACATTTGGAGCAATAGGAATACTAGCTAAAAAATCACATGAATCTGTTACTAACTTACTCATTCCTTTCCCCTCATTACCAATAACAAGAGCTATTTTTCCACTATAATCTATCTGACGATAGTCACTCCCATTCATACTAGTACCTACTATCCAAAAGCCTTCTTTTTTTAATTCTTCGATTGTGTTTTTTATATTTGTAACTTGGACAACATCCATATCAAAAATAGTACCAACACTAGCTTTTACTACTGTACTAGTAACACCAACCTCTCTATCCTTAGGAATAATAATTCCATCAAAGGAAGAAGCAGCAGCTGTTCTAATAATCGCTCCTAAATTATGTGGATCTTCTAAATGATCAAGAATAATAATATTTTCTGGATTTTTCTTCAAAAGTTCATTTAGTGAACTGTATGAGTAGTCCATGTCTATCATTATACCTTGATGTAATCCTTTTGACAAAAAGTCAATTTCGCTTTTTGAGGCATAAAAGGTCCTAGATTTAACGTTTTCAGGTAGCAATTTAGCAAATTTGCCCATCATACTATCCTGAATTACGATTTTTCGGATTTTTTTACAGTTTCTTTCTTTTTTTAATATAGCTTCTGCTACATTATAACCATATACTATCATAACTACTCCATTTCTATTTTTTCCATTAAATTCATAATTTTTTTATTGTCACCCTTTAAATATAAATAACCAATCACAGCTTCAAAAGCCGTAGCAAAATGGTAAGTTGCTAAATCACAACCTTTAGGTGGCTTATGTCCCTTTGTATTTCTAGCTCTTCGTATTATAGTAAGTTCTTCCTCATCAAAAAAATTAGCATCTATTAGTTTAGTTAGTATAGAAGCTTGACTTTTAGCAGTCACATAAGAAAGAGATTCTTTTTGTAAACTACCAATATTAGGTATATTTTTCTTAACTAGAAAAAGTCTTATATAAGTTTCATAAACACTATCACCCAGATAAGCTAAAACTAAAGGATTAATTTCTTTTAAATTCATAATTCTACTCCTCATCATTTATTATTATATATACTGTTTTTTGAAAGAAAGAAGTCACTTTAAAAACTAGGGAAGCTACTGATAGACTTACTATAGAAAATAACATTTTAGTAGTTTTTTCTTTTATAGTAGTATTAATAATAGCTTCATGTCTTAACATATTAACAGTATCACTTATTAATTTTCTTTCTTTAATATATAACAATAAGTTACTTATAAATACAAAAATAAGAAGATAAACACCTATCCAAACAAGATTACTTATTTCAAAACTTAATCCTAGTATAACAATAGCATAACTAAACAATATAGTATAATCTAAAAATGAATATAAATTTGATAAGATTCTAATTAAATGTTTAGACTCATTATTCTTGATAAAAGATGAGACAAGATAACTACTAACTGCTACATCATAAATACTTTTTCCTTCATAGATATCTTTAGATAAGAAAATGGTATCTTCAGTATAGAAGTATCTATCACTACCATCTATTTTTTCTACATTTATATCTTTTAAATTATACTTATCTAAAATAGATGAAACTATTTCTTTACCACTCTTATTACTGGCATCTATCTTTTTACTCTTATAACTTCTTACATAGTATATTACTGATAATACTGCTGAATAAATAATTATAACAATTAAAACTATTAAACTAATTATTTGATATACTTCCATTCAAAACCTACTTTCTTTCAAAAGTTGTACCATCACGACCGTCTTTTAAAGTTATTCCTTGTTCTAACAACTCATCACGTATTGCATCAGCTTTTTGATAGTCTTTTGCTTCCTTTGCTTTTCTTCTTTCTTCTATTTTAACAATTATCCAAGAATCATCTTGACTATTTTCCTCATCATTGCTTATTAAGTCTAATGATAACACTTTATCAAAGTCTTCTATCAAATATAATTTACTCTTACCTGATAGTTCTTCATCTTTTAAAACATCATATAATAAAGTTATCATATTAGAAGAATTTAAATCATTACTAACTTCTTCTTTAAATTTATTAATATAACTAGTTATTTTATCATTATTTAATTCACCTTCATCTTTAATACTAGCTATTTTTCTTTTTAACTTTAGATATGCATTTTCTGCTCCATCTAATATTTCGTAACTAAAAGTCAACTGATTATGATAATAAGAGTTTAGACATAAATAACGATAACTTAAAGGATTATAGCCTTTCTCTTCTAATAAAGATACAGTAAGAAATTCTCCTCTTGATTTACTCATCTTTCCACCTTTATCATTCAAAAAGCCCATATGTACCCAAAAGTCGCACCAATTATGACCAAGATAAGCTTCACTCTGAGCAATTTCATTAGTATGATGAGGAAAGACTGCATCTTCTGCTCCACAATGAATATCTAAATAATCCCCTAGTTTCTCAATTGAAATACCAGAACACTCTATATGCCAACCAGGATATCCTACGCCCCAAGGTGAATCCCATTTAAGCTCTTGATTATTAAACTTTGAATTGGTAAACCATAGTCCAAAGTCAAAAGGATTACGTTTAGAATTATCTTCTTCTATATCATTTCTAACTGCTACTAATAAATCATCTTTATTTCTACCTGATAATTCATAATATTTGGAAAACTTTGAAGTATCATAATAAACATTACCATTAGCAATATAAGCATAACCATCTTTTAATAGTTTTTCTATCATCTTTATATACATAGGTATATGATCAGTAGCAGGAGTTACTACATCTGGTTTTCTAATACCTAATTTTTTACAATCAGAAAAGAAACAATCTGTATAATACTTAGCTATTTCCATTGAAGTTTTATGCTCTCTTTTAGCAGCTACAAGCATTTTATCTTCACCAGTGTCACCATCACCCACTAAATGACCAACATCAGTAATATTCATTACTCTTTGAACATCATATCCTAGATACTTTAATCCTTTTTCTAAAACATCTTCTGATATATAAGTTCTTAAGTTACCAATATGAGCAAAATGATAAACTGTCGGACCACAAGTATACATTTTTATAATATTACCATTCTTAGGTTTTAATTCTTCAATTTGTCTTGTTCTAGTATTGTATAATTTCATACTTTCTCCTCTTTTCTTTTATCTAAATTATCATAAAAGGTCATATTTTTCAAGGCTTAGAAAAAGCAGTTAATTACTAACTGCCTTTATCTATTCAGATTCAATTAAACCATAACCTCCGTTTTTTCTTTTATAAACAACTGCTTCTTTTGATGTATCAATATTTTTAAATAGATAAAACTGATGTCCTAAAAGCTCCATTTGTAAAATTGCTTCTTCTTCATCCATTGGTTTTACTTCTACTTGTTTTCTTTTAATTATTTTATCTTCTTTTTCTTCATATTCAATATCAGTTAAATCAATCATCTTAAAATCTATTCTTGTTTTATCTTCTCTAGATTTTAATCTTGTTTTATTTTTTCTAATTTGACGTTCTATTACATCTATTGCTTTATCTACAGCTGCATAAAAATCTTCTTGTGTTTCTTCAGAACGAATAATAAAATTGTGAAGTGGAATAGTTATCTCCACTGTCTGACGATGTGAAGATACTCTTACTACTACACTTGCTCTAATAGCATCACTATTTTCTAGATATTTATCTAGTCTTTTTAGTTTCTCCTTAATATAGTCTTTCATTGCTTTAGTAACTTCAATTTTGTCACCACGGATAATTATTTCCATATTATCACTCTCCTTATACCTGTAGTATAGCATAATATCTTTAAAAAAAGAAGATAATTTCTTGTCAAAAATTATGTAAAATTTATGGGAAATAATGAAAAGAACTAGCTATCTTACAGTAGCTGGTTCTTTTATAGGCGTTACATCAACGGCTTGATATCCTTTACTTGTTTCTAGTAAAGTAAACTCTACATATTGACCCTCCGATAAAGTTTTATACCCGATGATGTTAATAGTTGAATAATGGACGAAGATATCTTCATTTTCTTTGTATTCAATGAATCCATACCCTTTATCATTATTAAACCATTTTACTTTGCCTATCATTTGGCTCACCTCCATAAATTATTACACCAACTAAGTATGTCCCGGTTTTTGAACTTCTTAAAACGATGTAATTGCATCTTATCATAGTTTTTTCTATTTTTTATACTTTTACCGTAAATGGTTTTTAAAATACTCTAAACGGTATAATTTATCATTTATTATGACAAGTAATATTCTATTAATATAGTGTAATCTTGCAAAAGAGCCGATTTAAGCTATAGTTACTTTTTTATAGTATTATTAAAGCAACAAGAGAGGTATGAAATGAAAGAAAGATTTTTAAATAATTGTATTTCTTTTGTTAAAAGTAACAATATAGAAATACAAGAAGAAGAACTAAGATATGGACTAGAAGGTATATATCTAACATTTGGGAAACTTTTGATAATTTTTCCACTAGCATTCTTACTAGGAATATTTAAAGAATTTATTTTAACACTAATATTCTTTAATATAATTAGATATCCTGCCTTTGGTATACACGCAAACAAATCTTCAACTTGCTTATTTTCATCAATACTTATATTGGTAGGTATTCCGCTACTAATGTCAAAGATTACTATTACTTTACCAGTTAAAATAGCAATATGTATAATTACATTTATTTGTTTTATACTATATGCTCCAGCTGATACAGTGAAAAGGCCTTTAACCAATAAAAGAAAAAGGATCTTAAGAAAAATAGCAACATGTATAATAGCCATTATCTATTCAGTAATAATAATAATATTTAATAATAATGATATTTCTATATATTTATTATCAGGAATGATAATAGAAACAATTCTAATCTTACCTATTACTTATAGGATATATGGTATGCCATATAGGAATTATTTAATGGTTTAAATGTTATTTATTTAACATTTAAAATAGAATAGGAGTTAAAAATGAAAAAAAGAGTTGCAAAATTACTAGTAGCTTTAGGAATGCTTGCTACTGCATCTGCTAGTGTTGGATGTGTTTGGTGGTCATTAGATGAACCTAAAGCATTAAAAGGAATGGACTAAGTTCATTCCTCAGGTTGTTGACAAAGAGGCATGTTCAAAAA
>FR901040.1 GCA_000438295.1 Clostridium sp. CAG:451 | reverse complement strand
AAAAGTAACTAATATGTCTGGTATGTTTTGGAATTGCCACAGTTTAACAAATCTAAATTTAAGTAGTTTTAATACATCAAAAGTAACAGATATGTCTTCTATGTTTAAGGAGTGTAACAAATTAACTCAAATAATGGTTTCTAATAAATGGGTAATTGGTTCATCTACTAAAATAGTATATATGTTTAATAATTGTGGAACAGACCATGTAACTGTTATCTAGTTAGAATAATAGATATTAACATAAAGATGGCACCTATAAAGAAGAATAGTCGTGTCTTCTTTTTATTTTGGTAAGAGATAGATTCTTTTAATAACTCAAATAGAGCGATATGAATCATTAGACCGGCTATAAAAGATAGTAAGATACTCATTAGAAAATTATTCATGTATTTAGCTAAAAATAAATAGGCAATTAATGATCCGATTGGTTCTGAAAATCCTGATATAAAAGTGTATAAAAAAGCTTTTTTCTTGTTCTTAGTACTAAAATAAATAGGTATGGCAATACTAATTCCTTCGGGAATATTATGAAAACTAATGGCAAGAGCAAGAGAAAGACCTAACTTTTGATTAGTAGATGCTGATAAAAAAGTAGCAATACCTTCGGGAATATTATGAAGAATAATAGCAAGCATAGATACTATTCCTAGATGAAATAGCTTGTTGTTATTATTTGGTAAGAATTTATCTATTAAGATAGAAAATATTATTCCAATAACTAAAAAAATTAGTAATAATAAAAGAGCAGGAAAACCTTTAAAAATAGAAGCTAGTAAATTATAACTTTCTGGTATTAAATCAATAATAGATACGGTTAACATAACTCCACTAGCAAAGGCTAGTGACTTAAGAATTATACTACTTTCATCATTTAAATCAAAAAGAAGGGGTAAAAAACCTAGAAGAGTAGAAAGACCTGCTAGAGTTGATAAAGTAAAAGCAAAAGCTATATTAGACATGTAATCACCACTATTTTTAATGCTTAAAGACAATTATTTATTCCTTGCTAAATATTAGAAAAAGTTGTAAAATAATACTGTTTTTTTGGGGGCGTAACAATGGAATATGAAAATATGAAAAAAAACTTAGATATTATCTTGGATAATATAGTTATGTTAGCAGAACAATTTGGCTTTAAGGAAGAAATAGATAAGTTTACTTTAATGGAACTTCTTATTAGTGATGGCTATTTGACAAAAGATAGGAAATTTGTAGTTAATGAAGATATACTATATAGAGATTTGTATGATGATATTATATTTGAACTTGGAGTAGTCCCTTTTACTGGTGAAGGTTGCTGTAGACATACTACTTCACTTGCTAAACTAATACTTGATAGGTTTAATATTGAAAATGAAGTGTCTGCTGCTCTTATTACTGATGAAGAAATAAATTCTAAAGAACTAATTGCAGTAAGTGATATGGTCTTACAACCTTTAGACTGCAACCATGCTGTTAATATAGTAAAGATTAATGATAGATATATGGGTTTTGATGTAGATGTTAATAAACCAATATATTTATATAGTATTGAGGAAAACAAATTGACTGGATTTTTTCAAAAGAAAAGTTTAAATAGTAGCTATCTTATATATAATTATTCACCTTTCTTTGAAGGTAAAAGGAATTTTAATAGTATTACACCACTTAGTATTTTAGAACAAGAAGATATTGTAAGAAATCGTAGCAATCTATTACTAGCGGCTAGAGCTAATATAGATTTGTTAGAAGAATTTTATACTAATAATAGACCATATATGGAAGAGATAGATAATAGTTATAAAAAAATACTAGTTAAAGAGAGAGGACTATAATTATGTCTATAATGGAAATTATCAGATTTAAACAATATAAAAAGTATGTTGACAGTTACTTAGAACAAACAGAATATAAAAATATGGTAAAAGACTTGAATTGTATCTTTGATAGTATGATTAATCTATCTGATATATTTAATTTTTCTAAAGATATTGAAAAGTTGTCTCTTGCTTATTTTCTTGTTAATGTCGGATATTTCTCATCTAGTGGTAGATACAATTATAATAATAATATAGAAGAAATAGGAATGGGTAGTAATCATGATAGAATTATTTCTCTTTCTTTAGTACCCATTATGGGAAATGGTGGTTGTTGTAGACAGACGGCTGCTTTATTAAGTCAAGTTTTGCATCACTTAGATATTAAAAATGATATTGCTGTAGTTGATAATAGAAAAAGGGAAGTAGAGCTTTCTAGAATAAGACATTTTCTTAGTGAATTTCACCAAAAAATGTTATATAGCAGTCATGTTATTAATTATGTCTCTATTGATAATGATGAATTCTTTATTGAAGGAGCCTATGATGGCTTTCCTCTTAATTTCTATTATGGAGATGATGGACTGGCTTTTTACTTTTTAGAAGATAATCAATCAAGTGAACATTTACTACTTTATAATTATTCTATGTTATATGAAGAAAAAAAGAATTATGATAAAATTAAAAAGATTCCAGTTGATAGACAATTAGAAATATTAGCTAATTATAAAAAAGCAATTAAGCTTATTGATGATAATATTGATATAGTTATAGAGTCATATAAGGAAAATATGCCATATATGGTTGATATCAAAGATAATTATCAAAAAGTTTATACTAAAGAAGGGAAATTTAGAGAATGGTTGGAGAAATAAAGGTTAATTATAATTTAGAATGTGAAAAGATTCTTAATAGTCTTGATTTAAATAATAAGAAGAAATTATTATTACATGCTTGTTGTGCTCCATGTTCATCTGCTGTCTTAGAAAAAATAAGTAAATATTTTAAAATTACTATTTTATTTTATAATCCTAATATAACTGATTACTCCGAATATCTTAAAAGAAAAGAGGAATTAAAAAGATTAATAAAAGAAGTAGGTTATGACATAGAAGTAATGGATTGTGATTATGATAAAGAAAAATTTATTTCTATGGCTTTAGGATTAGAAGATAAAAAAGAAGGGGATATTCGTTGTTATAAGTGTTATAAATTAAGACTTGAAAAGACAGCTTTAGTGGCAAAAGAAAATAACTTTGATTATTTTACTACTACCTTATCAATTAGTCCTTATAAGAATAGTAAATGGTTAAATGAAATAGGAAAAGAGTTAAGTGCTAAATATAAAGTTGATTACTTGTATGCTGACTTTAAAAAGAAAAATGGCTATAAAAGAAGTATAGAACTATCTAATATATACCATTTATATAGACAAGATTATTGTGGCTGTATTTATTCCAAAGTCGAAAGAGAATCTATTAAAGCCCTTCAAGATCAAAAGGTGGGATAAAAGATTCATCACTAGTATCGCCTTCTTGGATATAGGCATTTTTTACACCTAAGTCTAGGGCATAATTAATAATATCATCATACTCTTCCTCGCTTACCTTACTATTTAGAAAGGGAAAACTAGTATTAGTAGTAACTGGGGTATATTGATTCATGATACTAAGATAGATATTATCTTGGTATTTTTTGTATAGATAATTAATTATCTTTTTAGTATCATTTCCTTTAGTAGGTAGGACTAAACATCTTACGATGATACCCTTTGTCATTAAACCATTACTCGAAAACTTATTTTTTGATACTTGTTTATACATCTCGTCAAGAGCGGTTGAAGCTACTTCAAAATAGTTTTTAACTTTCGATAAATCTTCTCCTAACTTATTATCAAAATATTTAAAATCAGTTAGATAAATATCTACATAGCCATCTAATAATTTAATAGTATCAACGCTTTCATAACCACTAGTATTATAGACAATAGGAATAGTAAGACCATTTCTTCTTGCTAATTTAATAGCTTCAATAATACTTGGTACAAAGTGAGTAGGAGTTACTAGATTGATATTGTTAGCTTTTTTTGACTGTAATTCTAGCATTAATTCACTTAATCTTTTAATAGAAATATTAATACCAAAGTTATTAGTAGATATTTCTTTATTTTGACAGTAACAACACTTTAAATTACAACCACTAAAGAAGATAGTACCACTACCATTACTACCAGAAATAGATGGCTCTTCAAAATAGTGGAGGGCACTTCTTGCTACTTTAATACTACTAGTATTGTTACAAATACCAGTAGTTAAATTTCTATTGATATGACATTTCCTTGGACATAAAGTGCAAGCATTATATAATTCATTCATCTAAATTCACCAAAAGTATCATACTATAAAGAGAAAAAAGTGTAAAGTTTGTTTAAAAAAAATTATTAATAGTATATAATAATGTATAGAAAGAAGTGATTAGTTATGAAATATTATTGCATCGGAATAAAAGGGACAGGAATGGCAACTCTTGCTTCAATGCTTTATGATATGGGAAATACTGTATCAGGCTATGATGATGCTAAAGATTATAAGTTTACTGAAAAAGGATTAAAAGAGCGAGGTATAGAAATATTTTATGATTCTACTCATCCATTAGATAAAGATACAATTGTAACTGCTTCTAAAGCTTTTAGCAATGATCATAGAGAGATTAAAAGGATTAAAGAGTTAGGTCTTACTTTTAAACCTTATAATGAAGTAGTAGGAGAAATAACAGCTAAGTTTGATACCATTTCTGTTTGTGGAACTCATGGTAAGACAACTACTACATCACTACTTAAACATTTATTTGAATCTACTATTGGCTGTAATTATTTTATTGGTGATGGACAAGGTCATATTGATTTGAAAAATAAACTATTAGTTATTGAGTCAGATGAGTTTAATAGACACTTTTTAGCTTATCATCCTAAAACAGCAGTTATTACTTGCGTGGAGTTAGAACATACGGAAATATATAAGGATTTAGCTGATACTATTGAAACATTTGAAAAGTTTGCTAATAAAGCAGAACTAGTAGTAGCTAATGGTGATGATAAGAATATAAGACAAATAAAGTTTAACAATAAAGTTATCTTCTATGGTGAGAATAGTGATAATGATTATATTATTAAAAATATTAAACTTGAAAGTGATGGTTCTCATTTTGATTTGTATGAAAAAGATAAATTACTTTCTGATTTCTTTGTGCCTTTATATGGACATCATATGGTAATGAATACTGCTGCTAGTATTATAGTTGCTTTACAAAATAATTTAACTGTAGAAGAGATAAAAAAATTATTAGAAAACTTTAAGAATGCTGCTAGACGTTTTGCTATTGAAGAGGTAAACGGTACTATTATAGTCGATGATTATGCTCATCATCCAACTGAGGTTAAAGTAACATTACAAGCAATTAGACAAAAATATCCTGATAAGAGATTAACTGTTATCTTTAGACCTAATACTTATTCAAGAACATCGGCATTTAAAAATGAGTTTGCCAGTGCCTTAAGTGAAGCTGATAAAGTTTATTTAACCCCAATTAAGTGTGATAGAGAAAAAAAAGAAGACTATCCACCAATATCATCAGAAGATATAATTAAGTTAATTCCAAATAGTGAGTTAGTTGATGAAGAGTCTATTTCTAAAGTATTAAAAGATAAAGATGGAGTAGTGGCTTTTATGGGGTGTGCTACTGTAGCTCACTTGATTGATAACTTTAAAAAACTATTATAAAATTCGTGTTCTACGGATTTTTTCTTTACCTTTAAAAAATATTAAAAAATGTATTGACGAATATATGTTCTATAGAATATAATTAAAACATATCAGTCAAAAGAAAGGAAATGACCAATGAAGTTTAGTGATAATTTATATTATATAGTACCTAATAATTTAAAAGAAGTGATGCTTAAGAAGTTGTCTTTAGAAGATAAAATTTATGATATTCACTTTGATACTATGGAAAACTTTATAGAAAAGTATATCTGTAAGATTGATAAGAAAGCAGTAGAGTTTCTATTAGAAAAAGGAGATAGTCTAGATATAATTAATTCATATCTTAAAGTATTACCTAGTATTGATGTTAATAAAGAATATGACTCTTTAAAGTTAAACTTTTTAAAAGAGAGAAAGAAGTTATTAATTAGTAATGACTTACTAATAGATATTAATGATTTAACTTATCTAAAAGATAAAGAAGTAATAGTAATGGGTTATCCTTTTATCGATAAATATCTTGAAGAAGTACTAACTAAGATTAATGCTACTATAATGATAGGAATAGATAAGTGTCCTATTAAAGAAATATATGAGTATAAGAGTAAGAAAGAAGAAATAGTAGCTCTTGCTAGAAGAATAAGAAGTTTGAATGAGAAAGGTATTTCTTACTCAAAAATATTTATAGCTGGAAAAGATGATGATAGTAAGTTCTTAATAAATGATATATTTAAAGACTTTGATATTCCTTATAATGATGATGGGGTAAGTTTTTTAGCAACTATTATAGGTAGAAAATATTTAGAAACTAAGGACTTAAGTCTTATTAAAGATAATGATTTATTAAAAAAGATAATAAAAGTCCTAGAAGAAATGTTAGTATTTAAAGATAGTAAATACTATGACTTATTATTAGAAGATAAATTAAGTAAGATAAAGATGCCTAATAAGAAAGAGATAGATGCTGTGACATTCCTAGAAGATGTTTTTGAAGTACCTTATTTACTTAGTGATGATGATTATTTATTTGTTATTTCCTTAGTGCAAAATAAATATCCAAAGATATATAAAGATGATGATTACTTATCAGATAAACAAAAGAATAGTCTTAAATTAATAAATAGTATGGAAAAGAATAAGAATAGTAAACTGACATTTCTATATTCTTTAGGAACTATTAAAAATGTTACTTATAGTTATGCTCTAGCTACATTGCAAGATGAATGGTTACCTTCTTCACTTCTTTCTGAATATAATGTTTTAGTTAAGACGGATGATTTATATAAAGTAGAATATAGTGATAAGTATAATAAAAAATATTTAGGGGAGTTATTAGATAACTATTATATGTATGGAGAAAAAGGAAAAGATTTAGATTTGTTATTTCCTTATTATCATTTCTTTGACTATGAAAGTTATAACCATGATTTTTCTTCTTTTACTATTCCTAAAGAAGAATTAATCTTATCATATTCTAGTATAGATGATTATGCTTTATGTCCATTTAAATATTACTTAAAGTATGTTTTAAAACTTGATCAGTTTGAAGAGAGTTTCAGTCAGAAGCTAGGAACTTTGTATCATGCTGTTTTAGCATCATCTTATAAAGACAACTTTGATTTTGAAAGTAGTTTTAATTATCAAAAAAGTAAGTTAGACTGGGATAGTAAAGATGAATACTTTTTAAATAGATTAGGGGAAGAGTTAAAGTTAATTATTACTTGGAATAAGGAGATGGAAGCTCACTCCTTCCTAACTACACCATTACTTGAAAAAAGACTAGAATTATCTTTAGGTGATGATATTAAGATAAAGGGATTCATTGATAAAATACTGTTAAGAGAAAAAAATGGTAAGACTTATTATGCTATTTTTGATTATAAGACAGGAAAGATTTCTTTTAATCTTGATTATTTAGATTATGGACTACATCTACAATTACCAATCTATGCTTATTTATTAGAGAAGAATAATAAGAATAAAGATATGGAGCTTGCAGGATTGTTTTATCAAATGTTATTAGTAAAAAATAATGATTTGGAAGAGAGAAAGAAAAGCTTGAAAGTGTTTGGAATAGTAGCAGATGATATTACTACTTTAGAATTATTAGATGATCAATATGAAAATAGTAATTGGGTTAAAAACTTAGCAGTTACTAAAGCTGGGACTTTATCAAGATACTTAAAAACTATTACTAAGGAAGAAAAAGAAGAATTATTAAATAAGATAGAGGAGTTAATTTTATCTTTTGCTAAAGGTATTAGAAATTGCGAATATAGTATTAGTCCAAAGATAGAAAATAAAGTTAATATAAGTTGTATGTATTGTCCATTTAAAATGGTTTGTTATCATGAGAAGAAAGACGAAATAATCATTGAGAAAAAAGAAAAGGAGGTAGAAATGGATGCCTAAATTCACAGAAGAACAACAAAGAGCAATTGACTTAGAGGGTGAAAACATCTTAGTAAGTGCTGGAGCAGGTAGTGGTAAAACAGCTGTTTTATCAGAACGTGTTTTAAGAAAAGTAATGGGAGGAGTTCCTGTTAATCAATTACTAATATTAACATTTACTAAGAAAGCAGCTAGTGAGATGAAAGAGCGAATTAGAAAGAAACTTAGAAAAGCCAATTTGACTCATCAATTAGAACTGTTAGATAGTAGTTTTATTACTACCTTTGATGCTTATTCAATGGCTATTGTAAAAAAATATGCAGATAATTTAAATATTTCTAGTAATCTAGAAGTAATGGATGACGTTATTTTATCTTTAAAAGAAGATGAGATGATAGATGAAATATTTAAGGAATACTATGATAAGAAAGATATAAATTTCTATAAGTTTTTAGATGCTTTTACTTTTAAAGATGATAAGGAAATAAAGACTAAAATAAAGAAGATGGTAGCATCTCTTGATTTAGTTCTTGACTTAGACGATTATTTAGATTCTTATCTAGATAACTACTATAAAGAAGAAAATCTTAATGGCTATCTTAAAGAATATTTAAAGCTTATTACGGAAAAAGATAATTATTTAAAGAAATTAATTAATGACTTTTTAGGAATGATAGATGATAAATATTATAATAAAGTAATAGATATTACTAGTAATTATCTAGCTAGTACTGATTATAGTAAAATAAGGGAAGGCTTAAACTTTAAAATACCAAACCTACCAAAAGGTAGTGAAGAAGATGTTAAAAATCTAAAGAAAGAAATAAATAGTAAACAAGCTGAATTACTAGAATTGATGGTTTATCCAAAAGAAGAAGATTATATTACCTCACTAAAAAACACTTACCCATATGTTTCTATGCTTTTAGAAATAATTAAAAAATTAAGAGCTAGAATATGGGAATATAAAACAAAAGAAAATGCTTACACCTTCTTAGATATTGAAAAATTAGCTATTAAATTAGTTAAAGAATTTGAAGAAGTACGAGAAGAGTTAAAGAATAGTTATCAAGAAATACTAATAGATGAGTATCAAGATACTAATGATATTCAAGAAACTTTTATTTCCTATATAGCTAAAAACAATGTCTATATGGTTGGGGATATAAAACAGTCAATTTATCGTTTTAGAAATGCTAATCCGATGTTATTTCAAGAAAAGTATGATAATTATAAAGTTCATAATGGTGGAACAGTAATAGACCTATCTAAAAACTTTAGAAGTAGAAGGGAAGTTATTAATACCATTAATGATTTATTTTGCCATATAATGGACCAAGAAATAGGAGGGGCTAATTATCTTGACGGTCATGCCATGATTTTTGGTAATTTAACTTATGAAAATAAAGCTTATGTAGAAGATAATTGTGATATGGAAATACTTTCTTACAGTACAGAAGATAAAGAATATGAAACAAGAGAAAAAGAAGCTTTTCTAATAGCTAGTGATATTAAAAAACAAATTGCTTCTAAAAGATTAGTATTTGATAAAGATAAGGAGATACTAAGAGAGGTAGATTATCAAGATATCGCAATATTACTAGATAGATCAACAGACTTTACTCTATATAAACAGATTTTTGAATATCTAGGAATACCAATTACTCTTTGGCAAAGTGAAAATGCTAAAGCTGCTTATGACTTAGAAATAGTTAAGAATTTATTCTTGTTAGGTAAAAAGATTTATTTACATGAGTTTGATACTACCTTTAAATTAGTTTATACTTCACTTGCTAGAAGCTTCTTATATAGTATGAAAGACGCTTTAATTTATCATGATTTAATGGATAATAACTATCAAGAAAGTAAGTTATATCAAGACTTTAAAGAATTAGTTAGTGACTATGAGATATTATCACCAATAACATACTTTAATAAGATATTAGAAATAACTGATTATACTAATAAATTAACAAAGATAGGAACTGTGGCTACTTATAGAGCTAGAATTGAATATTTTTATAAGATGATTAGTAATCTAGAAAAGAAGAATAAAACTTTATTAGAAGTAACTGATTATTTAGAAAGTTTATGTGATACCGATTTAGAGGTTAAGCTATCATTATCAAAGAGTGATAGTAATAGTGTTAAAGTAATGACTATTCATACCTCTAAAGGACTTGAATATCCCTTATGCTACTTTGCTGGTTTTTCTAAGAAATTTAATGATTCAGATAATAAAGAGACAGTTTTCTTTGATAGAAATTATGGTATTGTTATACCTGATATAGAAAAGACTTGTGATCTAATTACTAAAAAACTAGTAGTAGCTAAAAATAGACAGGAAGATATTAGTGAAAAAATAAGACTATTTTATGTAGCGCTAACAAGAGCAAGAGAAAAAATAATAATTGTTATGCCAGAACAAGAAGAAGTAAAAGAAGTAGAAGATATTGTAGCTAAAGAAGAAAGATTAAACTATCATTCCTTTATGGATATGATGAAGAGTGTATTATTAAAGTTTAGCAATAATATTACAAATATTAAAGAAATAGAAAATATAAGTAAGGACTATTTAAATCGTAAAGAAATAGTTAAAGAAGCTAAAGGTGAAATGAAACCACTTTCATTTATAGGTTCAAATTATAGTTTAGAAGAAGAAGAGACACTTCATTTTTCTAAAGAAACAGTAGAAAAGAAAACTATTAAAGAAATAGAGCTTATGGAATATGGAAGTCATATTCATGAACTATTAGAAAGATGCAGTATAGAAAATAAAGTTTTACCTACTAATATTACTTTAAAAGAAGAAAAACTACTTAATGACTTTTTAAATCAAGAGTTCTTTAAAATACATAATAATATGAAAATCTATAAAGAATATGAGTTTTTTGACTATGAAAATAATACTAGATTACATGGTAAGATAGACTTATTATTAGTAGGTAATGATAATGCTATAATTGTTGATTACAAGCTACAAAATACGCAGGATAGGGCTTATTTAAAACAATTAAATGGCTATAAAAAAGTTATTGAGAAAAAGTTAAGTATTCCTGTTACTTGTTATTTATACTCAATTATTGATGAAAAATTTATTAAAATTATATGATTCAAATTAAAAAAACACATATACTTAGTGTATAGTAATAGTCAAATTTACCCATCTTGTTCGATAAAGTTTGACAAATTGAGTACTTTGTAGTATAATATTAGCAACTTCAGAGGATAGGGGTTAACGAAGGGGGTTACGGCTATGGAGAAGTCATTTATATTTGAATATTTAGATGAAAATAACTTTAAGAAAAGAGAACGTTCTGTTAGAAAGTATAATATGTTAGCATATAAAAAGTTAACATTTGAATACTATCCAACTATTCGTTCTGGAAAGTTTTTAGGTAAGAAAATTAGTGAAGATAAAACTGCTAAGACAGAAAGTTATGAACTTAAATTACCAACAGATGAATCTTTTGCTAAAGTACATGGAGAAATAATTGTTCATTATACTGTATATCTTGATAAAAAAGTAGTATTATTAACAAATATTACTCCCGAAGGTATTTTAGATGAAGGACATCGTGCTGAACTTTCTACTTATAAAGGTGTTATGATATCTAAGACAGATCCTGAAAGAGATATGTTTAAAATTAATCTTCTAAATATGTTAAATAAATAATTGTTCTCACTGTAAAGTGGGAATTTTTATTTTTATTTAATTGTGACATTAAATTTCCTGTGCTATACTTTTGCTAGAGAGGATAGAAGTGATATGGAAAAAAAAGAATATCTAAGCGAGGAAAGATACCAAAAGAATAAGAAACGTATAGTAGCAGGAACTGTAATAATACTAATAATAGGATTGCTGTTAGGTGGCAGTTTAATAGCTATAGGACTTTTTAAACAAAGCAAGGTTAATGCCAATTATTCAGAAGCTAATAAAGAATCTTTATCAAAAAAATTAGAGATAGAAAAACAAAGTCTTATTAGTAGTAAGGAAAAAATAGAAGAAGAGATTAAACCAGTAGAAGATGAAATTAAAAGTTTAGAAAGAGAAAAATTTACAGGCTTTGATGATGCTTATTATCAAAGACAAGATAAAATAGAAGAACTAGAAAAGAGCATAAGTGAATCAAAGAAAAATATAAGTGCTATTGAAACAGCTTTAGGTGATAGTATGTCAGCTTGTGCTTTTGATACAACTGCTAATAATTCTTATACTAAAGAATACTGTTCAATTAAAAATAGTTTAGAAGATGCAAGCAGTTCTTTTAATAAAAAATTTGATTCCCATAACAGTATTCCATACTATATGTTTGGTGGCTTTATTATTGCTGCAAGTCTTATGATTTCAGTATCAATTTACACTTTTGCTAAAAGAAGAGAAATACTAGCTTTCTCTGCTCAACAAGTAATGCCAGTAGCAAAAGAGGGAATAGAGAAGATGACACCAACAGTTTCTAAAAGTGTAGAAGAAATTACAAGAAGTGTTAAAAAAGGCTTAAAAGACGATAAATAATCTAAAAATCGCAAAAAATTTTAGAAAATTGTTAAAATCTCTTGCCAAAATATCAAGTTTATTATATATTAATAGTGTTGTATGTCTCAGTAGCTCAGCTGGATAGAGCATCGCCCTTCTAAGGCGAGTGTCATGGGTTCGAATCCCCTCTGGGACACCATTATTGATAATTGACTAGAATGATATTTCTAGTTTTTTTGTATAATAGGAAATTTATACTTAAAACGTTGTTACAATAAACGTTCGACGCAAAAAAATACATAACCACAAAAAACGAGATAGTAATCTCGTATCAATAATATATCTTAAGTTAAATTAATCTTCTTTATAAACGTGATGGTATTCTCTTTTGAAATGATAGTCTAAAGGTACTCATTTATCATACTTACACTTTTCACAGATAATAATGGAGAAGTAGAAATAAGTAAACCATTCCATTTATCCTCTTGTTCAAACTCTAAAACGACTTCAATAGAAACCTCAAATTTATATTTACAATTAGAACATTTGACTGAATTATGCTGTAAAAAAGATTCTAATTCTATAGTCATATCTTCACATAGAAAAGAAGATTTATTTTGTGAAAAATGTGGTTGCAAGTTTTATAAAAATGGAAAGACAAAAACCGGTATTCAAAAATACATATGTCCTGGATGCAAAAATACTGTTTCTGAAACAACTAATACAATAATTTATTGTAGTAAACTTTCTTTTGAAGTATGGAGTAATGTCACTTACCACATTTATTGATAATATTGAATTGTCTGGTGAAATGCAATCGAATGAAAAGTATTTTTCTATAAATTTAAAGGGTACTA
>FR901039.1 GCA_000438295.1 Clostridium sp. CAG:451 | reverse complement strand
TCTGATGTATCTAAGGCTGACAAATCTATTGATGTCATTTCACTAAAGCCAGCAAAATAGTAACGCATATTTTCAGTTGCAATGATTCCATCTTTTCCACCTATGGTTAATTTATATTTACCATTACCGGTTCCATCATCTTCTACATATGCCATTACTGAGCCATCACTTGCTTCTGATATATCCCAACTTTCTGTGGCTGTAGTTGGTACTATATTATCCTTTTTTGTAGTAATACTTGTTATTTTGTCTCTGTAATCAGCAGTATGAAAATCTGTAGCTGGTTTGTCATACTCATCCGTAATATATGCTTTCATCTTACTACCCACAGGCATTTTTTTACCAGTTTTACCATAAGCATTAATCTTAACACTAAATGATAGACTTCCTCCATCTCCTTGGGGATTATAGTCTTCAGCTACATACATTCTAAGACGATACTTAGTTGTCTCACTTGCACTCATTGTACCTTTTGCTAGACTCATCATATTAGCAGGACGTCCAGTATATGTATTTTCTGTAGTATCAGTACTATATACTGCAGGTGCCATTACCTGTGTTTCTACTCCAGTACTATCTAACTTGGTTAAATAAAGTTTGATATTTTTACCATCTATCTTTTTAGATGATGCTGTTATATCCTCTGCTGCTATTTCCCAGTTGATATTAGCATTTCCTTG
>FR901038.1 GCA_000438295.1 Clostridium sp. CAG:451 | reverse complement strand
TTCACTCTTCCAAATTAGGGGTTTTATTAAATTCAGACATTCTATTTAGTAAATGAGGGTATACTTTTAACGAGATTTACTAAATTAGCATATGACAAAAAAATTTACAATTATTTTATATCACAGATACTTACTTATTACTATAATTAAATAATAACTTCTTAATATTTTAACTTTTCCCGTACTAAAAAAAGGATAAAACCTGTTTAACCTTTATTCATCACCATAATTATAAAAGCCAAGAGAAGTCATTTTTTGTTTCACTTTATATTCTAATTTGCTACCTTCATAATTTCTGCCAAATTTAATTAATAACTTTTCATAAGTTCTCTTTGCAATTTCACTATCATCACTAAAGTCAGCCTCGTTTAGAGCCTTATTAATCAATTCTTTAGAGAATCCTTCACTAACTAAATCACTTTCAAGCCTCATCTTTAATACCTTATTACTCTTATCATGATTAGACCTTATCTTTTTATTTATTCTCTTAACTAACTTTTCTAATTCTATATCTTTAGAATAAGACTCTAAAGCCTTATCACAATCTTGTTCATCAACACCCTTTTGTAATAACTGCCTCTTAATCTTACCTTTTCCCCAAGAGGTTGTTAATACTTTATTATTTACATAACTAGAAGCATAATTACTATCATTTAAGTAGCCTTGACTTTCTAACTTTTTCGTAACAAATTCTATTTCATTATCAGTATATCCCTTACTTAATAAATATCTTGCTAGACTACTCTTCGATTCAGCTTTTTTATTTAATCTTTCTAATCCTTTATAATAACACTCATACTTTTTATTTTCTTCTAATAAACTAGGTAGTAGTTTATCTTCTATCTTCTTAGATAACAATAATTCATACTTCAAAATAATTTCTTCATAAAAGGAATAAACTTTTCCATTATCCATCACTAATTCATATAAACCTTTTTGTTTCATCTTAAACATCTTTATCGTCATTTTAACACCTCAATATTATTATACTTAAAAGGAAAGCTTTTTTAATCGCTTTCCACTACTGTTAATTTTCCCTCTAGAACTTCCTCTAAAGCTCTACCGATATTTTTACTGCATTTATATTCATTTTCGCGTAGTTGATAATGTTCATTTCTTGTCATTTCTTTACTACGTCTTGCTGCGATATGAACAAGTTCATACTTAGAACTTACAATATTTAAAAGTTTATCAATAGAAGGATAAATCATATAGTATCACACTCCTTAGTATTATAATAATATGAATAAAAATAAATTACAAGCAAGATGACACTTT
Organism: Clostridium sp. CAG:451; assembly: GCA_000438295.1. Taxonomy (GTDB): domain Bacteria; phylum Bacillota_I; class Bacilli_A; order RF39; family UBA660; genus Onthousia. The sequence goes on along the minus strand of FR901038.1, from coordinate 4,610 downwards.
TAGACAAAAAGAAAGAGTAGTAATTTACTACTCCATACAAAGTTCTTTGATATATCTTTTAATTTCTCTATCTGTTAAGACAGCACCTTTAGAAACTATATTTCCATCAATAATAAGTGCTGGTATAACATCTATTTTATATCTATCTTTAAGATTCTTTTCTATCTTTTCTATATTTAGTTTCAAATTCATCTCTCTTTCGACTTTAGATAAATTCTTTAGTAATTTCATTCCATTACTACAATCTGTTCCAACTACTTTTATATCAACGATAGGCCTCACTTCCTTTCCATAACTACACTATACTAGATAATTATGTATAAATTATGGGATAAAAGTGAAAACTTATTTCACAATTAAATCTTGATAGTCTTTTTTGTCTAATATCCACTTATTAACGTAAGAGCATTCAATTATTACTTTATAATTATTATCTTTAAAGTAGTTAAATACTTCTTCTAACATCTTACTAGCTATACCTTTACCTCTTTCTTCTGGCTTTACTATAGTACTAGTTAATCTAATTAGATTATTATCTTTAGTAAAGAATACATTACCAACTACTCTTTCATCTATAAAATAGTCTATTTTATTATCACTTATCTTAATCACTTATTAACATCCTTTATCTAAATAACAAGTATTACTTTTATCACTTACTTGTTTTAATACTTTTTTAATCTTATTATAAGTTTCTTTTTCCATTTCTTTAGTAAGTTTCATATAACCATCAGTTTGTTTATCACTAATACCTGTTGTTAATTCTTTAGCTTTACCATCTATAACACTAACAATACTTGGAGCATAGATTCTTTTCTCTCCTACTTTTATCTCATTATTATCACTATCTGTTAGCGTATAGTCTTCTAAAACTGGTTCTAGTTTTTCAAGTAGCTTACCATAGTCTTTACTACCTTTTTTAACTAGTTTTGGTTTATTATCATCATCTAGTTCAAAAGTATCTCTAATATCTTTTACATCTATATAATATACTTCTTGATTTAATTCTTTAGAAATAGAGGCAAGAGTTGGTAATACACTACGACACCATGGGCATGTATCAAAGCCAAAGTACAAAACAAAAGATTTCTTTTTATCAATTAAATTTAATACTTCTTCAGTAGTTTTATAAACCATTTTATTTTTACTATCAATGGTTATCTCACGGTATTTCTTACCTTGATCGTTCTTTTTACCATTTAGTTTCTCATACTCTTCTTTAAATTTTATACCATCAGTTTGACTATTATTACTAATTACTTTTTGTATATTAAGAACTAATACTATAGCTGCTAGTACAGTTACTATTATCATAAATAATCTATTATCTTTCACTTTTCATCTCTCCAACTACATTAATTTTATCATGCAAAAAGAGATAAGTCATTATTTTTTTATATCTAGTATTTTTCCTTCTACCTTTTCTTTTAATATATAATAGGTAAACTCTTCATTTATCTTTTTTCCTAATAAAGACTTTCCTAAAGGACTATTTACTGTTATATGTAATATTTCATTATCTAAATCACTTTTAGTATTACCACTAATCTTATACCAATCTCTTTCTATTTCATTATCACTAAATGTTAATTCAACTAAGACTATATCTTCTATCCCTATTTTATCACTATCATTTTTTTCAATAATTTCTATTTTATTAAGACCTTTTAGTTTATTTTCATATTCTAAGAATAACTGATATTCATATCTTCTAGCTTCTTCATAAGCGAAATTATCATGCCATCCATCACCATAAGCATCATCTGAAACATATTCTGTTATATCAATATTATTTTTTTCTATCTTCTTTTTAATATTTTCCAGTTCTTCAAGATACTTCTGGTATCCTTCTTTACTTAAATATATCTTATCCATAACTCCCCCTATAAATAATATAAATGTAGTTCATGTTGACATCTAGTACAAGCGATATAGTATAGATACTTATCTACTTCCTTAAAGGGATTATCTAAACTATTGTAGACAATAACACTATCAAACTCTAATCCTTTAGCTAAATAACTAGGTGCAATAACAAAATCTTTTCTAAAGTTTTTACTATCTATAGTAAGTAGTGATAAATCGTAAATTGATTCTAATTTCTTATAAAGATTTTCTGCCATTAACCCATCTTTTGTAATGATAGCAAGTGACTTATATTTACTTCTTAGTTTAGGTATAAGGTCTAGTAAATCATCTTTTTGGTGTTTAGTAACTGGAATACTATTATCTTTTCTAATAGCACAAACATGAGATAAGCCTAGGATCTTATTAGTATATTCAATAATTTCTTTACTTGATCTATAAGTCTTTAAAAGTTCTAGATAAATACTTGAATCAAAGATATCTTTTAACTCTTCTAAAGATTTATAATTTATATAAGGATTCATATTCTGATTAATATCTCCTAAGATAGTAAATGATGCCTTCTTAAATATCTTCTTCATCATTTGATATTGTAAATAATTATAGTCTTGAGCTTCATCTACTACTACTTGTTTAATATCTCCTTCATAAGGGAAACCTTCTAGTGTTCCTTTTAAGTAAGCGAATAGTAAAGCATCTTCATAAGAAAGTTCTTTAGTCTTCAATATTTCTTTTTCTTCCTCTTCTAATAGTTGATACTTACTATATTTACTTTTATAAAAGTTAACATATAATGATTTATAATCTTTCTTAAAGTTTGCGTTATCTATAATCTTTTTTTCAATAGTAGCTCTTTTCTTACCTTCACTACCATAGTAGTTTAGTGACAATTTCTTAGCTATTTCTCTTATTCTTTCGAAGAAAGGGAAACGACTATATTTATCATGTAAGAGATAGTTTATTTCTTCTTTACTAACAGTATTAACTTTATCAAGTTCTAAATCTTTTATAACTTTAGCATCTAATATATAGTCATTTATATAATTATCTAAATCTATTACTATTTCTCGTGATTGTTTATATGTTATAAGATCTTTTCTTTTGTTACTACCTTCATAAAACTTTGCTATAAAGTTAGTAAATGGCTCTACACTTTTATATTCTTTTATAAAGTAAGATAGATAATCACTAAAGGTTGTTTCTTTAGTATTTTCTTCTCCTAACTCTGGTAAAACATTAGATATATAAGATGAGAATACTTCATTTGGGGAGAATATTAAGATGTCTTTTGATGATAAATTATCTATTCTATATAGAAGAAATGCTATACGATGAAGAGCTACTGATGTTTTTCCAGACCCTGCTATTCCTTGTACTATTAGATTCTTATCTTCTAGATTTCTTATTACTAAGTTCTGTTCTTTTTGGATAGTATTAACAACATTTTTCATCTTATCACTACTATTATTAGCTAGTACTTCTTGTAATACTTCATCATCAATATTTAATGAATTATCAAAGACTGCTAATAATTTATTATCTTTTATTTGGTACTGTCTTTTAGAGTACAAGGTACCTGATATTATTCCTTCTGGTGCTAAGTACTTACAAGGCCCTGTCTCATAGTCATAGAATACACTACAGATAGGACTTCGCCAGTCATATAGAATATTGTTATAATTATCATCTTTTAGATAAGTAAGAGACATATAAATATTATAGTTTTTACCATCCTCATCTTGATATTTAAATGATGCAAAATAAGGCTTGGAAGCAATTAAACATATTCTTTTAAAATACATTCTCTTAGCAAGTATTCTTCTAGCTTCCATTTCATTATTTGATAAAACCTGATTAAATTCAGCTCTATCAAAGGAGCTTTTATCTTGCCAAGCTAGTTTTTGAAACTCTCTAAACTCTTCTAAGTCTCCTACTACTTCTTTAGCAAGATTATCTCTTACTAGTTTTACCTCTTTACTAATAGTTTTTAATTTTCTTTGTTCTTTTTGAAATTCATCTTTTGTTATCATTTATTATTACACCTCCCTTTAATAAACGCCAAAAAGCTGCATATCAATTATGCAGTTCCTTTGATAATTTCTTGCAAGTTGTAAGCAAACGTCACATCAAATATAACATATAAATATTATAAAGGAAAGAGTTTTTATCTTTAAATTCAAATGATAATTAATGTTTTGTTTACGGTTAATCGCCACATTTTAGTTATTAGTATAGAATAATAAGTAAATTTGGAGGCAGTATATGAAAAAAATTATTAAAAGATTACTATTATTCACTAGTGCTGCAACTATTGCTACATCATCTATTGCATACAAATTATCACACGATACACAAACTGGTTTTATAAAAGATACTACTGATTTCTTTAGTGATAGTGATGACTTTTCAAAGTTCTAATTTACTTGCCCTACTTTGTCTAGGAAAAGAAAAGAAAGCTTATAATTATCAAGCTATTATTAATTCTAAAGATAAGCTTAACTATATTAGTCTATTTGATAATATCGCTTTAAAAGAACAATTAGTAACCTATAAAGTAATTGATGAATTAGAAAAAGATAATAAAAATGTATCTATTTGGACTATTAATTCCGTTAAAGAACTAGATAGTGTTTTAAATAAAGTAGATGATTATTATAAAGATATAACATATATCACTGATTATCCTGATATAATTAATTATGAACTAGAACAAAACTGAAAACAAGTTTTCAGCAGCCTTACCT
>FR901037.1 GCA_000438295.1 Clostridium sp. CAG:451 | reverse complement strand
TGTAGAAGAAAATTATGGAAAAGAATCTATTAATAAAAGTACATCAGTTTTATCTTGTCCTAAAGATTTAGTAATTGCAGTTGAAGAGTTAGGGTTAAATAAAGATTGGAATTTATTGATAACCTCCTGTATCGAATTTGGCTTTACAACTTTAGAAGAAATCATTTTCATCAATAGAATCATGTTTACATGTTTTATCATCAGAGCCTAATAGTTTAAAAGATACATATGATTATGTAGAAGAAAATTATGGAAAAGAATCTATTAATAAAAGTACATCAGTTTTATCTTGTCCTAAAGATTTAGTAATTGCAGTTGAAGAGTTAGGATTAAATAAAGATTGGAATTTATTGATAACTTCTTGTATCGGATTTGGCACTACAACTTTAGAAGAAGTCCATATGATTATGTAGAAGAAAATTATGGAAAAGAATCTATTAATAAAAATACATCAGTTTTAATTAGTTTAAAAGATACGTACGATTATGTAGAAGAAAATTATGGAGTAGAGTCTATTAATAAGAATACATCAGTTTTATCTTGTAATAAGGATTTAGTAATTGCAGTTGAAAAGTTAGGATTAGATAAAACTTGGAATTTAGTGGTAGCTTCCTGTATCGAATTTGGCTTTACAACTTTAGAAGAAGTTGAAAATATTGTTAATAGTATAGAATTTAAAAAATATCCTGAGTTATTTACATCGCAGACACTAGCTTATGCTAAAATAGAAGATATTCAAGAAATGATAGATAGTCAAGAATTTAAAAAATATCCTGAGTTATTTACCTCAACAACATTGGCTCATGCTAAAATAGAAGATATTCAAGTGATGATAAATAGCCAAGAATTTAAAAAATATCCTGAGTTATTCACCTCAACAACATTGGCTCATGCTAAAATAGAAGAAATTCAGGAAATGACAAATAGTAAAGAATTCAAAGAACATCCAGAGTTATTTACATCAACAACATTAGCTCATGCTAAGATAGAAGAAATTAAAGAAATGATAAATAGCAAAGAATATAAAGAACATCCAGAGTTGTTTACATCAACAACATTAGCTCATGCTAAGATAGAAGATATTAAAAAAATAATTCACAGTGAAGAATTTAAAGAACATACGGAGTTATTTACATCCCAAACATTAGCTAATGCTAAGATAAAAGAAATTCAGAAAATGATAAATAGTAAAGAATTCAAAAAATATCCAGAGTTATTTACATCATCAACATTAGCTCATGCTAAAATAGAAGACATTCAAAAACTATTAGAAATGTCATATTGGAACGATATAAGATATAAAGATTTGTTAACATCTTCAGTTGCAGCAAAATCTAAACAAATGATTACTAAACTACCTGTTTTATTTAAAATGGCTGAGTATTATAAAATTGATGGATATCTTAATACTTCGTTTTTGTTGTTTTCACCAAGTCAAAACTTTGCACTAATAAATTATTTAAATGATAATAATATGCCTTTAATAGAAACATATTGGAACGATATAAGATATAAAGATTTGTTAACATCTTCAGTTGTAGCAAAGTCTAAACAAATGATTACTAGATTACCTGCTTTATTTAAAATGGCTGAATATTATAAAATTGATGGATATCTTAATACGTCGTTTTTGTTGTTTTCACCAAGTCAAAACTTTGCTTTAATAAATTATTTAAATGATAATAATATTCCTTTAATAGAAAATGATAAACTAAATAAAGTATTTGGAAAACAGCCAGGTGTATTAAAGAAAAAATATGGAATAGATATAAAAGAACAAATGTTAAAATATGATTTTAGTAAATTTAGCTTTGATGAAGATACAAAGAAAGGTGGTAGTAAAAATGCAGTTAGATAGTCTTGATATTAAAGTATTGAGAGAAAATTTTTCTGATGAGGAAATAGCTAAGATGGATGCTTTAAATATCTCTAAAATATTTAGATATTTACAAGAGAATAATGTTTATTATGCTAAGGATTTATTATTATCATCTCTTGATTTGTTTCTATTACCAGTAGAAGAATTTATAAACCACTTTGAAAAATTAAAAACTAGATTAGGTACTGATTTTGTAGATAAACTAGGGGAAGATTCATCTCTTATCGAAATAATGTATGATAACTAAAAAATATAAAACTTGAAGGTTTAGAAAAAATAAAGTATAATTAATACTGTTGGAGGATAAAAATGGAATATGTAATTATTTTATTAGTACTTCTAATAATTTTACTAGCAGTTTTAAAAGCTAATAAGAAAGATGCTGAATTAGATTTTAATAAACTAGTTGAATATTTAGGAGGAAAAGATAATATCATTCAAACAGAAACAAAAATGTCTAGATTTATTGTTACTTTGAAAGATGTTACAAAGGCTGATAAAGATGCTATTCAAAAGCTAGGGGCTAAAGGAGTAGTAGAGATTAATAATCAGTTAAAAATAATATTAGGACAAGATTCTAAACAACTAAAAAAATATATCGATGAAATGAAGTAGTTTATGCTACTTTTTTTCTTTTTATTTTGATATACTTAAGTAGAAAGGATATGAGAAATATATGAAATATGTTTATGCGTTTAGTGAAGGTAATAAAGATATGCGTAATACCTTAGGTGGAAAGGGTGCCAATCTTGCTGAGATGACAAGTTTAGGACTACCGGTTCCCCAAGGGTTTACAGTATCAACTGATGCTTGTATTAAGTATTATGAAGAAAATGAAACTATAAATAAAGAAATAGAAGAAGAAATACTAAAAGAATTAGCTCATCTAGAAGAAATAACAGGTAAAAAGTTTGGAGATGCAACCAATCCTTTACTAGTATCAGTAAGAAGTGGTGCTAGAGTATCAATGCCAGGAATGATGGATACAGTCTTAAATCTTGGTATGACTGATAGTGTTGCTTTAGGATTTAGTGAAATAACTAATAATAAAAGATTTGTTTATGATAGTTATCGCCGTTTTATTCAAATGTTTGCTGACGTAGTAATGAATTTTCCAAAGAGTTCTTTTGAACAGTTATTTGATAAGATTAAAGAAGAGAAAAATGTTACTAATGATACAGATTTAACAGCAGATGATTTATTAGAAGTTATTAATAGATATAAGATAGAATATAGAAAGTATGCAGGATGTGATTTTCCCCAAGATGCTAAAGTACAATTACTTGAAGCAATAAAAGCGGTCTTTAGAAGCTGGAATACAGATAGAGCAAAAACTTATCGTCGACTTAATAATATTCCTTCTAATTGGGGTACAGCTGTTAATGTTCAACAGATGGTTTATGGTAATAAAGGTGATAACTCTGGTACAGGAGTTGCTTTTACAAGAAATCCAGCGACTGGTGAGAAAGTTTTATTTGGTGAATATCTAATGAATGCTCAAGGAGAAGATGTAGTAGCAGGTATTAGAACACCACAAGCTATAGCAACTTTAAAAGAAGTTATGCCAGAGTGTTATAATGAATTTGAAAGAATTTGTTCTATTCTAGAAAATCATTATAAAGATATGCAAGATATGGAGTTTACTATTGAAGATGGAAAACTTTATATGTTACAGACAAGGAATGGTAAAAGAACAGCCCAAGCTGCTTTAAAAATAGCCGTTGATATGGTTAATGAAGGAATGATTAGTAAGGAAGAAGCTTTAATGAAAGTAGAAGCAACTAGTCTTGATCAATTACTTCATAAAACTTTTGATAGTGAATCATTAAAGAATGCTAGAGTAATAGCTAAAGGATTAGCAGCATCACCTGGAGCAGCAACAGGTAAGATTTGTTTTACAGCTGAAGATGTTATGGCTTTTCATGAGAAAGGGGAAAAGGACTTATTATTAGTAAGGAATGAAACATCCCCTGAAGATATTGAAGGAATGAATCTTGCTCATGGTATCTTAACTGTAAGAGGGGGAATGACATCTCATGCAGCTGTAGTTGCTCGTGGAATGGGAACTTGTTGTGTATCAGGTTGTGGAAGTCTAGTAGTAGATGAAGTTAATAAAACAGTAACTACAAGTGAAGGATTAGTCTTTCATGAGGGAGATTATTTATCACTTGATGGAAGTACTGGTAATGTCTATGGTGAAAAAATATTAACAGTAGAACCTACTATCAGTGGAAACTTTGAAACCTTTATGGAATGGGCTGATAGTGTTAGAAGACTAAGAGTAAGAGCTAATGCTGATAATTATCGTGATGCTAAAGTAGCAAGGAAGTTTGGGGCTGAAGGAATAGGACTATGCAGAACAGAGCATATGTTCTTTGATAAAGATAGAATCTTTAATTTTAGAAGAATGATTACAGCAGATACTAAAGAAAAAAGAGAAGAAGCTCTTACTAAGATTTTACCTTATCAGAAAGAAGACTTTAAAGATTTATTTAGAACTATGAAAGGTTATGAAGTAGTAATTAGATACTTGGATCCACCACTTCATGAGTTTTTACCACATACTGATGAAGAAATAACTGAACTAGCTCCTACTTTAGATATGAGTTTTCAAGAGTTAAAAAATAGAGTAGAATCATTAAAAGAATTTAATCCAATGATGGGACATAGAGGTTGTCGTCTTGCTATTACTTATCCAGAAATAGCCGTTATGCAAACAAGAGCCGTTATTTTAGCAGCACTAGAAGTAATAGATGAAGGAATAGATGTTACTCCAGAAATTATGATTCCACTAGTTGGTACAACTAATGAACTTTCTTATATTAAGAAAATAGTATGTGAGACAGCTGATCAGATTATTGCTAGTAGTAATAAATCTCTTAAATATAAAGTTGGTACTATGATTGAAGTTCCAAGAGCTTGTGTTATTGCTGATGAAATAGCAAAAGAAGCTGAATTTTTCTCTTTTGGTACCAATGATTTAACGCAACTTGCTTATGGCTTTTCTAGAGATGATGCTTCTAAATTCTTGAAAGATTATTATGCTAAAAAGATATTTGAACAAGATCCTTTTGCTACAATAGATCAAGATGGTGTTGGTAAGTTAGTAGGTATGGGTGTAGCACTAGGTAAGAAAACAAGACCTAATATTGACCTTGGTATTTGTGGAGAACATGGTGGAGATCCAGCTTCTATTGATTTTTGTCATAGAGTAGGATTAACCTATGTATCTTGCAGCCCTTACCGTATACCAACAGCTCGTCTTGCCGCAGCTCAAGCGGTAATTAGAGAAAAAACACATAATAATCAATAAATATACTATTATTGCATTGATACAAGTGTAATAAAATAATCAAAATAGAAACTTTGTTATGTATAGGAGGAAAAAAATGAAAAGGATTATAGTAGCTATCGGTGGTGGAGAAAATGGTAGATTATTAAAAAATGGAGTATATGCTTCTTATGATACAGAAAAAATAGATAAAGAGATAGTTAGTCTAACAAATAAGAAAAATCCAAATTATTTATTTATAGGTCATGCCCTGTTTCCTAACACTTGTTTTGAAGAAAGTTATTATCAAACAATGACTAAAATATATGGTGATATGTTAAAGTGTAATTGTGATATATTATACTCAAATGAACTAACTGATTTATCTATTGTTGAAAAAAAGTTATCATGGGCTGATATTATATATGAGGGTGGAGGAAACACTGCTAATATGATTGACTTATGGCAAAAAACTGGGTTTGATAAAAAACTATTTAATGAATGGAGTAAGGGAAAAATAATTTGTGGTATATCAGCAGGAGCTGTTTGTTGGTTTAAATCTGCAAATTCAGGCTCAAAAGAAAATTCATTTACTTCTGTAGAATGTTTAAATTGGTTAAATTATCACTTTACCCCTCATTGTGATGAAATAGGAAGAAAAGAATCAACAAAATTACAACTTAAAGATAAAGATGTTATGGGAATAATGATTTCTAATGGGTGTGCCATAGAAATAGTAGATAATAAATTTAAAATAATAAAGGAATCTCCTAATAGTAAAGCTTATAAAGCATTTTGGAAAAATAATGAATATTATGAAATTGAACTAAATAATTTAACTATGGAAAAAATTGATGAATTATTATAATGACTTGATGGTATAAACTACTTGTAACTTGATTTAAATAGTGTTGGAATACTTGAATGTTATTTAAGACAATGACTAAACTTATTTACTAGTGAAATTATAAATTATGTTTTAAATATAGAATATAAAAAAAATAAAGGAAAACAAAAATTGAGCATAATAAAATTTAAACTTAATATACTATATATGTATACTAATTGATATTTTTAGAAAAATATAGTATATTATTGTTGCATTGATAAAATGCAGTAATATGAAAATGTTAGCCGCTTATGGATGGTGCGGGTTATAAATGATTCCAATTGTGAAATGTTAGTCGCCTCCGAGTGGTGCGAGTTATAAATAATCTCGGTTGAAAATGTTTGAGAACTTTATCTTAATGATAGAGTTTTCTTTTTGTTTATAATAAAAATTTTGTGATGTTAATGGAAACGAGTATAAGTTAAATATATTATTTAGATAAAACAAACCAATAAGACTAGAAATAAATATGGCTTTATAGTTATATACAGTGGTATAATATATACTATATTGGAGGTGCTTTATGTTAGAAAATAAGCTTAGTATTACTAATTTAGTTGAACTTGCAAAAGAAGAAGAACGTATTACAAAAGCTAAGGCTTTAGAATTATTTGATACTAATAAAATAAATGAAATTGAGGTAGGAACATTTAATGGATTATCACAAATACATAAATTTTTATTTGAGGATGTTTATTATTTTGCAGGTAAACTTAGAAATGAAAATATTGCAAAAGGAAATTTTAGATTTGTTCCCTGTATATATTTAACAGCTGCTCTAAGTAAGATAGATGAAATGCCTCAAAATACATTTGATGAAATTGTAGACAAATATGTTGAAATGAATGTAGCTCATCCATTTAGAGAAGGAAATGGAAGAAGTACTCGTATTTGGTTAGATTTGATATTAAAAAAAGAGTTAAATCAAGTGGTTGACTGGAGTAAAATAGATAAAGAAGAATATTTGCTTGCTATGGAAAGAAGTCCAATTAAGGATACAGAGATAAAACTATTGCTTCAAAGTGCTCTTACAGATCAAATAAATAATAGACAGGTATTTATGAAAGGAATAGATGCAAGCTATGAATATGAAGGATATTCTACATATAAAATGGAAGAATTAGCTAATATCTAGAAGGATAATATTAATTATTGAAGACAATAAAAATAAGTATAAAAACTTAGAAGATACTCTTAATAGAGTAGTAGATAATCCATCTATAATTTGGGAGCAATCAAGAAATAATGGATTAGTAGCAATTAGAGAACATAACTTTATAAATGATAATGAATTATTACCATTTGATTTGGTTATTTGTGATAATTATTTGCCTTTATATGATGATGGGTGGGAAGCTGAACCGTTTGGACAAGATATAGTTGAAGAAGTGAGAGAACGTTTTGAACTTACCGATCTGCCGATTGTAATGTGCTCATCAGAAGATGTAGGTGAATTCGATTATAACTATAAGATTAGATATGATTCATCTGTTATTATGGATGAAATATTTAAAACAATCATTGGTGATATTATTGCTAAGAAAAGTACTTCTAATAATTATGTTTTAACTAAAAAAATAAATAAATAGATGTTTAATATTTCTTTTTTTACCAATTATTGTTAGAATAATTACAGGAGGATTGATAATAATGAAATTTTTAGTTACAGGAGGAGCAGGGTTTATTGGTAGTAATTACTTACATTATGTAGTTAATAAATATAGTGATGATTATTTTGTTTGTTTAGATGCCTTAACTTATGCAGGAAATTATAATAATATAAAAGATTTAGAAGAAAAGGATAATTACAAGTTTGTTCATGGTAATATTACTGATAGAGAGTTTGTATATGAATTATTTGCAAAAGAAAAGTTTGATGTAGTAATAAATTTTGCAGCCGAAAGTCATGTTGATAATTCGATTAAAGATCCAGAAATATTTTTAAGAACTAATATAATTGGAACAGAAGTATTGATGGATGCTTGTCTAAAGTATAATGTATCAAGATATCATCAAGTATCAACAGATGAAGTATATGGTGATTTACCACTTGATAGAAAAGATTTATTATTTACTGAGAATACACCAATTCATACATCAAGCCCATATTCAACTAGTAAAGCTAGTGCTGATTTGTTAGTAGGAGCATATCACAGAACTTATGGTTTAAATACAACTATTAGTCGTTGTTCTAATAATTATGGACCTTATCAGTTTCCAGAAAAGTTAATACCACTTACTATTTCTAAAGCTTTAAAAGATGAAAAGATACCAGTCTATGGAACTGGAGAAAATGTTAGAGATTGGATTCATGTAATAGATCATAATATAGGGGTTGATTTAATTGTTAGAAATGGTAAGAGTGGAGAGGTATATAATCTTGGTGGGCACTCTGAGAGAACTAACTTAGAAATAGTTAAAATAATATTAAAGCAACTAGGTAAGAGCGAAGACTTAATAGAGTTTGTTACAGATAGAAAAGGACATGATTTAAGATATGCCATAGATTCTAGTAAAGTAGAGAAAGAACTAGGATGGGAGAGAACTTATACTTTTGAAAAAGGTATAAAAGAAACAATTGACTGGTATTTAAATAATGAAGAATGGTTAAATGCTATTAAAGATGGTAGCTATAAAAATAGTTATAAAGATTAAAAACTAAAACTATTTGCAAATAATACTTGTAAATAGTTTTTTCTCTGTTATATAATGAAGAAGAATTATTAAAAAGGTAGTGAGTGAGATGGCTAAGAAAAAGAAAAATAAAAGTACTAATAAGACTAATACTAGAACAATTACAAAGAAGGAAATAAATAAATTACTAGAAGATAATAATCTTATAGATAAGAATAATGATGAAGAGGAAAAAGAAGAAATACAAAAAAGAATAAAGAGAAATGAATCTCTTTATACTGATGAAGTAGAAATAGTTGAAACTAATGAAAAAGAAGATATTATAGATAAAGACGTAGTAAAAGAAATAGAAGATGAAGAAGCTTTAAATGAAAAACTTGAGGAAGAGATAAAGGAAGACTTATCAGAAACTAAACAACAGAAGTTTAATTTTGAAGATAATCAAGTAGAAGATGAAATGGATATGAGTTTTCTAACCAAGAAACCTAGAAAGAAAAATACTAATATAGTAGAAAAGACAGTATATTCTAAATCTTTAGTAATAGTTATTATTATTCTTGTAGTTTGTTTCTTAGGATTTATTATTTTTCATTATACTACTTTTAATCATCATAAAGTAAAAGTAGTTACTAAAATAAAAGAAGTGGAAAAAGTACCTGATAATTATTTATTCTTAGGAGACTCTATCACTGACTTTTATGACCTTGATAAATATTATAAAGACTTGCCAGTAGTTAATAGTGGAATAAGTGGTAATACAACAGATGATATACTAAAAGATATGAAAAAAAGAGTATACCAGTATAATCCTAGTAAAGTATTTTTATTAATTGGTACTAATGATCTTATCCGTGATAAATCTAATGAAGAAATAGTAGAAGGGGTAGAAAAAATATTAGAAGAAATAAAAAACAATAGACCAAAAGCGGAACTTTATTTAGAAAGTATTTATCCTGTTAATCATGATATAAGAAGAAATAATGCTGGAAATAGAAAAAACAGTGATATAAAAGAAATAAATGAAAAGTTAGAAGATTATTGTGAAGATAATGATATAACTTATATAGATATGTATGATTTATTAAAAGATGAAGAAGGTAATTTAAAAGAAGAATACACTAAGGATGGTTTGCATTTATCTGATAAAGGCTATGAAGTAGTTACAAAGGAAATTAAGCAAATAATTAGCTAATATTCCTTTTTTTTATACAATAGGAAAGTTATAAAAAATTTTAAATAGCATTGCAAACGTTTGTTTTATATGATATGTTATATTCCAATGAATTGAGGTGGTCATATGAAAGTACTTAAAGGATATGT
>FR901036.1 GCA_000438295.1 Clostridium sp. CAG:451 | reverse complement strand
AAGATATTTTTTCATCTAAATCGATTGTGTTCACCTCCTTTCGCTCCTAATCTATCATAATAAAAATTAGAAAGCAAAAAGGGAAAAATGCAAATTAGACATGTTTTACCCTGCCAATTCAACAAATTGAAGGAGCAATTTAATAAATCTTCTTATTAAACATACTGGAAAATACAAAATCTCCTTTCTAGAGTAGAAATTTGACTTTTTTTTCATTTTCATGTTAATAAAAATGATGTATAATAGTGTTAGTTTGGTAGGTGGGAAGAATGGATATTACTTTTGCTTCTAAAGAAGAACTTTATAAAAGAGTTAAACCAGCATTACGGACTAAGAAAAATGAATTTAAAAAGCTAGGTTATTCTTATATAAAAGAAACAGACATTTGGAACTTTCTAATAAAAAAGAAATGGAAGAATGGCAATCAACTTTGTCTTGCTGATATTGTTAGTGATATTATGCATGTTCAAAAAGAAGAAGTAGATGAATATCTAAAATTAATGCATCAACAAACAAACGACAACAACAATTTAGAAATATTATGAGGTGTGAGAAATGAAAAAAAAGAAAAAACAAATGATTGGCAAACTATTATGGATTTTTATTATCACAGCATTAGTTTCTGCCTTTTTTAAGCCTCTATTTCAAGATTTGAAATTTGGTCTTGATTTACAAGGAGGATTTGAAATACTTTATCAAGTTAGTCCGATTGATGGAAGTAAAATGACAAAAGAAAAATTAAATGCAACTTATAAAAGTATGCTAAAAAGAATTGATTCACTAGGAGTAAGTGAACCAGAAATAGTCTTAGAAGGTAACGATAAGATTAGAGTTAAACTAGCTGGGGTAACCAACCAAGAAGATGCTAGATCAAAGTTATCAACTGTCGCTAATTTGACATTTAGAGATTCAAACAATAATCTACTAATGACAAGTGATGTCTTAAAAGCAGGGGGAGCTAAAGTAGGACAAGACCAAAGTGGAAAACCAGCTGTCGCTCTTAGTGTTAGAGATAAAGATACTTTCTATAAAGTAACTAATAAAGTAAAAGATATGAGTGATAATGTAATAGTTATTTGGTTAGACTTTGATGATAGCAAAGATAGTTACTCAAGTGAATCATCATCATGTGGAACTAGTGATAGTCACTGTTTATCAGCTGCTAAAGTATCGCAAGCCTTTGCAAGTGATGTAATTATTCAAGGTAATTTTACAGAAGATGAAGTACAAAACTTAGTAGACCTAATAAATTCTGGAAGTCTACCAACCAAATTAACTGAATTATCAAGTAAAACAGTAGGAGCATCATTTGGAGATGCCACTTTGCAGAAAACTTTAATAGCAGGAGTTATTGGTATAGCTTTAATTATCTTCCTATTATTAGTTTTATATCATTTCTGTGGTATTTTATCAGCAGTATCTATTATCCTATATACATTCTTTGTCTTTGGAACATTTTGGTTAGTAGGAGGAGTATTAACTCTACCTGGAATTGCCGCTTTAATACTAGGTATTGGTATGGCAATTGATGCTAATGTATTATTATATGAAAGAGTAAAAGAAGAACTTAAAAAAGGAAAAAGTTTACCACTAGCCTTTAAGATGGGTAGTAAATCAAGCTTCAAAACAATAGTAGATTCAAACCTTACGACTTTATTAGTAGCTATTATTATGTTTGTCTTTGGGGAAAGTAGTGTTAAAGGATTTGCTACTATGTTAATTATCAATATAGCAGTTACTATGGTAACTATGGTAGCAATAACAAGAACATTGATGAAAACCTTTATTAATACTGGCTACTTCAATGATAAAATAAGCTTCTTCCTAAATGTTAAAGAAGAAAAAGAAAATAAAAAAGCTAAGAAACCACTACTAGATTATTCTAAATACTTTGCAATTTTCTCAAGTATCATCTTCCTAGTCGGAGTAATATTTACAGCTACTAAAGGATTAGCTCTTGGAATAGATTATCAAGCAGGTAGTGATATTAGTCTAGTAACTGAGAAGAAATTATCAAGTAAAGAATTAACAAAAGATTTAAAAGAATTAAAATTAACAAAAGTAGAAATAGAAAGACGAGATAAAGAAGCAGATCTTAGAGTTAAAGATATCTTAAAGAAAGATAAAGTAGAAGAAGTAAAAAGCTACTTTGAAAATAAATATAAAGCTAATGTAGATATTGGTGTAGTAAGTAATGTTGTTAAACAAGAACTAATTAAAAATGCTATCTTTGCTATACTAGTTTCTTTAGTAGGTATCATTATCTACATAAGTATAAGATTCCATATAAGCTTTGGTATTTGCTCTGTTTTATGTCTACTACATGATGTTTTATTAATGACATCATTCATGGCTATTTCAAGAGTAGAAGTTGACTCAATGTTTATAGCAGCAGTCCTTGCTATTATTGGTTATTCAATAAATAATACAATTGTTGTATTTGACCGTATAAGAGAAAACCTTAATGGTAAAAATATAAGTAAATTAACTGATAAAGAAATTACTGATGTAGCAAATATCAGTATGAAACAAACAGCTTTAAGATCTATTTATACATCACTTACTACTATCATACCAGTTATTGCCCTAATTATTCTTGGTAGTAGAGAAGTATTATCATTTAATCTTGCTATGACAGTAGGACTTATTGCTGGTACTTATTCATCACTATTTATTGCTCCACTATTATGGACTAAGTTTGCCAAACTTGGTTATGGTAAAAAGAAAAAAGTATATAGTGAGAAAACAGAAAAGACTATAACAGGAATAAATGATTAATAAATAAAATAAAGGGAGGTAATATTATGGCTCATAAGAAAGATATGGTTAAAATAGATGATCTTTTAGAAAAACTAGACTATATGAAGGAAGGTAAAGATAAGATAATGGAAGCTTATCAGTATGCCTTAAAGAAACATGATGGACAATATCGTAAGAGTGGAGAGCCTTATATTATTCACCCTTTAAATGTTGCTATTATTCTAACTAGTGTTTATGCTGATAGTGATAGTATAATAGCTGCTCTTTTGCATGATGTAGTAGAAGATACTGATGCAACCCTAGATGAAGTTGAAGAAATGTTTGGACCAGTTGTTAGAAAACTAGTAGATGGTGTTACGAAACTAGGTCGTATTCATTTCTCAACTGATAATGAGTATTTAACTAACTACTATAAAAAGATAATAGTAGGAATGAGTGAAGACGTTAGAGTAATTATTATAAAACTAGCAGATCGTCTTCATAATATGCGAACTCTTTGGGCTATACCAGAAGAAAAACAAAAGAAGAAAGCTAAAGAAACACTAGAAATATTTGCTCCTTTAGCTCATCACTTAGGAATTCATAAGATAAAGTCAGAACTAGAAGACTTATCACTTCGTTATTTAAAACCAGTAGTGTTCTATGATATTGCCGAAAAATTAAATAAAACAAAAGTAGAACGTGATCGAACAGTCGGTCTTATGATGAGTGAAGTTACTAACTTGCTTAATGAACATCATATTCCTCATGAAATAAAAGGAAGAGCGAAAAGTATCTATAGTATTTATAATAAACTAGATAAAGGTAAGAAATTTAGTGATATCTATGATTTACTAGCTCTTCGTATTTTAGTTGATACAGAGCAAGATTGTTACTTATCACTTGGTATAATCCATTCAAAGTTTCGTCCTTTACCTAAGAGATTTAAAGACTATATCGCTATGCCAAAACCTAATATGTATCAATCACTACATACTACCGTTTTTGGTATAGATGGTTATTTATTTGAAATTCAAATTAGAACTTATCAAATGGATGAAGTAGCAGAAAATGGTATCGCTTCCCACTGGGCTTATAAAGAACATAAAGATGCTTCTAAACTAATGCAAAATACAACGGAACAGAAATTACAATTCTTTAAGACAATTATTGAACTTTCTCAAGATAAAATGACTAGTGAAGACTTTGTTAATAGTGTCAAAGATGAAGTGTTAAATAACAACATCTATGTTTTTACTCCTAAAGGAGATGTAATGGAACTACCTAAGGGAGCAACCCCACTAGACTTTGCCTATAAAGTACACTCTAAAGTAGGAGAGACAACAGTAGGAGCGATAGTTAATGGACAAATAGTACCACTTGACTATCAACTAAAAAATAATGATATTGTAAAGATTAATACAAATAAAAGTGCACATCCTTCTAAAGAATGGTTAAAAATAGTAAAAAGTACCCAAGCTAGAAATAAAATTAGATCATACTTTACTAAGAGTGAGAAAGAATTATTTGTGGAACGTGGTAAGTATTCCCTAGAAAAAGAATTAAGAAAGAAAAAGTATAGTATTCAAGAATTTATGAAAGATGAGAATATTAATACAGTCTTAGAAACATTAAAAGTAGGTAACTTAGAAGAATTATACTTAGAAATTGGTAATGGTAAGTATAGTCCAACCACAGTAATTAGAATTATATTTAAAGAAGAGGAAGAAGAAAAAGAGAAAGAAGAAGTTAAAGTAAAGAAAATAGATAAAGAGACATCATCAGATATAATAGTAGCAGGAATAGATAATATTAAAGTAAGTTTAGCTTCTTGTTGTGACCCAGTTTATGGAGACTCTATTGTAGGTTATATTACTAAAGGAAATGGTATAAGTATTCATAGAGCTACTTGTCCTAATCTTTTAAGAATGGATGATAGATTAGTATCTGTTAGTTGGAGTAATAATCCTGCTAGTAAGTATTCAGTAGACCTTGTTATCTATAGTAATACCAGTGATAATAATCTAGCAGATATAATTGCTACTACTAGTAAAATAGATGCTAATATAAATGGTGTTAAGATAATTGATAGAGGTAGTAATACTGTTTATGAAATGGCTTGCTTTGTAAAGAACTTAGAACACTTAGAGAAAGTACTAGTAGAACTTAATAAGAAACCATATATTAATAATATAGAAAGGTTAATGCAGTAGATGAGAGTATTAATTCAAAGATGTAAGAATGGATTTTGTGATGTTGATGGGAAAAGAGTAGGAAGTATTGATAAAGGATTAGTCTTATTAGTCGGTTTTACTGATGGAGATAGTAAAGAGACTATTGACTGGATGGTTAATAAGATTTGTAACTTAAGAATCTTCCCTGATAAAGATGGAGTTATGAATCTTTCTATTCTAGATGTAGCAGAAAAAGTCTTATCAATATCTCAGTTTACCTTATATGCTGATACTAAAAAAGGTAATAGACCTAGTTATATCAAAGCGATGAATGGAGCAAAAGCTAAACTACTATATGACTGCTTTAATAAAAAACTAAGAGAAAAAGTATCAGTAGAGACTGGGGAGTTTGGAAAGAACATGGAAATAGGTCTAGTTAATATGGGACCTACTACAATTTTATTAGAAAGGTGATTATATGTATAAGAATAAAATTAATTATAAATTATTAAATTTCTTAATCTTAATGGGACTTTTATATATTTGTGTAACTAATATTGGTACTTGGTTTCAAATAATTAGTAAAGTAGTAAGTGTTTGTTTTCCCTTTATAATTGCTTTTGCTATTGCTTATGCTTTATATCCATTAGAAAAAAATTAGAAGAAAAAGGAGTAAGGAAAAGTATTGCTATTACTTTCTTAGTTATTATCTCTTTATTAATTATCTTTGGCTTAATAGCTATAACCTTACCCTTAGTTTATCAACAGTTAATATCTTTTGCTTCTAGTTTTGGAACAGTAGTAGATGAAGTATCTAGAAAATTTAACTTAAACTTATCTAGTTTTGAAAATACATTATCAACATCACTTAATCAAATAATTGGTAGTTTAGGTAATATCTTACAAAAAGGTACTATTGATGTAGTAGGTAAAACAGTATCTATCTTAGGTCAATCAGTTATTGTCTTAGTAGTTACTATTTATTTCCTAGCTTATATGGATAAAATAAGAGGAACGGTTAAAAGATTTCTAAAGAGTTTAGAAAATAGAAGTTATGCTTATGTAAAAGCTCTTGATATAGAAATAAGTAACTATCTAAAAGGTTTAGGCTTATTTATGGTTATTCAGTTTTTTGAATACTCTATCGTCTTCCTTATTGCAGGACACCCTAACTGGTTATTATTTGGTATTCTAGCTTGTCTTACTACTGTTATTCCATACTTTGGTGGATTAATTACTAATATCTTAGCTTTAATAACTGCCTCTGCTATTAGTAGTAAAGTATTCTTTGCTACCTTAATCGTTTGTTTAATTTTCCCACAATTAGATGGTTATTTAATCTCTCCTAAAGTATATGGTAAGACTAATAATATTAATCCGTTAGTAACTATCATGGTAGTATCAGTAGGAGGAACGCTTGGTGGTATGCTTGGTATAATAATCGCTCTTCCTATTTATATATTAATATCAAGTAGTTATCGCTTCTTCAAAAAAGATATAGAACGCGGAGTTAGAAAGGTAAAGGAACAGATAAAATGATAAACTTTAATAAAGTAGAACTAACAGAAAAAGATAAAGCTACATTTCTAACCCATAGAGGAACTATGCATGCTGATGAAGTTTTCTCTACCGCTTTCTTATCTTTTTTGTTTAATGTAAAACTAGCAAGAGTAGGGGAAATTACTAAAGAAGATAGAGAAAGAGATGTTATTATCTATGATATCGGTTATGGTAAGTTTGATCATCATCAAGAAGATGCGAAAGTTAGAGAAAATGGGATTAAGTATGCTTCTTTTGGACTTTTATTTGACTATTATGCAAAAGATTTATTAGAAAGTCTTGGAGTAGAAGATATAGATACTGTAAAAAAAGCGATAGAACAAGATTTTATCATTGGAATAGATGCTATTGATAATGGTGTTTTCCCATCAATTGATGCTCCATATAAAGTAAAAACAACCTCTGATTTAATAAAACTATTTAATCCATCATATAAAAGTGGACAAGATGAAAATGAACAATTCTTAAAAGCAGTTGATGTTGCTAGAATAATATTATCTTTAGAAATAGAGAGAATAATTGGTAAAGAAAAAGCTAAAGTTAAAGTCTTAGAAGAAATAAAAAAACAAACTGGTCCAATTCTCTCCTTTGATGAATATCTTCCTTATGAAGAAGTATTATTAAATACTAGTGAAGCGAATGATATCTTATTTGTAATGTTTCCTTCAAATAGAGGAGGCTATGCTATAAATACAGTTCCTACTGATATAACAAATAGAACAGATAGATTATTATTTCCTAAAGAATGGGCTGGTAAAAGTGGTATTGAACTTGAAAAAGAAACAGGTATTACCGGTAGTTTATTCTGTCATGTTAATAGATTTTTAACTACGGCTAAAGATAAAGATACCGCTTATAAACTTGCTCTTTTAGCTATTGAAAAGAGTGATAATGTGTGAGAAGTATAGTTTATAACTCATCTTTAAAAACAGAAATAGGTACTCTTTTTATAACTGCTAATGATAAAAAAATCTTAGGAATCCACTTTGTAAGTGATTGTCCACCTGATAATGAAAACTACTTAACAAAAGCCCTTAAACAAGAGTTAGTTGAATACTTTCAAAAGAAAAGAACTACCTTTTCAACTTTTCCTTTAAGTCTTTCTTCTTTAGAAGAAAAGATATTTACTAAAATTATTACTATCCCTTATGGTGGAACTACCACTTACTTTACACTAGCTAAAGAATTAGGTAATGTCAATGATGTAAAAGAAATAGCCAAAATTATTCAAAATAATCCCTATCTAATCCTAATACCTTGTCATAGAGTACTTGGTAAAAACAAAAGTCTTTATAACTATCAAGCAGGTGTTAAGATAAAAGAAGAATTGTTAAAATTAGAACAAGATAATTGTCTTAATAAAAAAAGTATGTTAAACTAGCATCATAGGGAAGGGGTATTTAATATGAAAGTTATGATTTCTCTCGTTAATTTACGAAAAATTTTCTTCTTAGTAATTTTACCATTACTAATTACCATTGTTTTATTTACAATATTTACTATTATTTTTAAAGCTAAAAACAAAAAAGAACGACCAGAATATACTATCTATGTAATTAATTATTGGTCAAATATTTTAGGTATAATTTTTGCAGCCATTATAACGGGACTTGCTACTGGTTTTTGTATCGCTTTTAATGCTACTTTAAGAAAGTATGGATTGGTGGAAACTAATCAAATTATCTACTATGCATTATTTCTTTTTCCACTTATTCCATTTTCAATACTAATACTATTTGTTTCTAAACTTTTACAGACTCTAAAATATAGAGAGACTCATGAGTTAGATAAGAAAGAAGGAATTAATTATGGAGAATAAAAATAATAGTTTAAAAATTGCTCTTACTTATATAGCCATTTTCTTTCTAGTTATTTTAATAGCTATTCCACCAATATTTAGAATTGTTTTTAGCAATACAAAGCAACCAGCAACTAATAATAATCAAAATAATGTTTCTAAAACGGTCTTACACTGCACAAAAGTAGAATCGATTGGAACAGTATCTTATAATGTTCAAACATTCAGTACTTATAGTGATCAGACCCTAGAAAAGGTAATTATTCGCTATACTAGAACAGGTGAAGTTGATGAAACTAATCAAAATAATCAATATGAAACGGAAATAGCTAACTTAAAAAGTAATTCTAATATTACAGCAACTACCACAACTAATGAAAATAAATTTGAAATAACAAAAGATGTTTTAACAACTAACTCAACCGATCCAGTTATTGGCTTATATGCCAAAAATATTGCAACTGAACAAGAATTTTTAATTAATAACAATTATACTTGTCAAATAAATAAAACATAGGAGTAGAAATGGAACAAATAAAAGCAATTTATATTCATATACCGTTTTGTCAAACTATTTGTTCTTATTGTGATTTTTGTAAATTATTTTATAACAAGAAACTAGTTAATTTATATTTAAAAGAACTTGAAAAAGAAATAATAGCTAATTATAAAGGGGAAGAAATATCAACGATATATATAGGAGGAGGAACACCTACTAGTTTATCGTATGATGAACTTTCTTTTTTATTTTCTATTATAAAGAAAATTAAATTAAATAATGATTATGAATTTACAATAGAAGCAAATACGGACAGTTTAGATATAGATAAAATAAAATTATTAAAAGAAAATGGTGTAACAAGAGTAAGTATTGGGGTAGAAACATTTAATAGTAGTTATCAAAAATTAATAAATAGAAAACTATCATATAAAGAATTAGAAAATACTATTAAGTTACTAAAGGATAATGGTATTACTAATATTAATCTAGATTTAATGTATGGCTTTAAAAATGAATCTATAGAAATATTAGATAAAGATTTAGAATATCTATTAAAATTAGAAGTTCCCCATATTTCCATTTATTCACTTATCATTGAAGATAATACTATATTAAAGATAAATAATTACCAAAGATTAGATGATGATAATGATCAAATATTATATAAATATATAGAAAAAAAGTTAGAAGATAATAACTATCATCATTATGAAATATCTAATTATGCTAAAGATGGTTATTTATCAAGACATAATCTAGTTTACTGGAATAATGATGAATACTATGGATTTGGTCTATCTGCAGCTAGTTATTATAATAATATAAGAAAGACTAATACTAGAAGTATTACTAATTATTTAAAGGGGATAAAAGAAATAGAAATAGAGGAGTTATCTTTAAAAGATAAGATGGATTATGAAATAATACTTGGACTAAGATTAGAAAAGGGTATATCTAAAGAAAGATTTATTAATAGATATAATACTACTATAGATAAAGTATATAATTATAAAGATTTATTAGATAGTAATATCTTAATAGAAAATGATAAGTATTTATATGTTAATAAAAAGTATCGTTATGTTTTAAATGAAATATTAGAGAGGATATTGTAAAATAAATTAGCATTTGATATTATAGGTAATATAAGGAGAGTAGAAAGATGAAAGATAAGAAACAACTACTATTATCCTATTATCAATCGGACTTGTTTTAATACTAGTTCTAAT
>FR901035.1 GCA_000438295.1 Clostridium sp. CAG:451 | reverse complement strand
TATGACCACCTCAATTCATTGGAATATAATATATCATATAAAACAAACGTTTGCAACAGCTGCTTAAAACTTTTTATAACTTTCCTATTGTACAATAAATATAAAGTCTTTCAATAGAGACTCTTACACTTGTCCTAGATGTGGAAATATGTTAAATTTTCTTTTAGAAATGACTAGAGATTAATTATGTTTGATTTTGACAATTTTCCTATTAAACTTAGTGGAAAAACAGTTAATTACATCTGTCCAAAATGTAAATATAAATTTGAGGCTCCTATTAAAGCCGTTTTAGAATTTGAACAAGGGGATGAATGGAATGGTTTACCTATTTCTATTCATCCATATATTATCTCTAAAAAGTGTAGGTATGATAAATGTATACCTTTAGACTATCATTTCAAAAGATGATACCATCACATTTATAAAGAAGATTAATTTAACTTAAGATATATTATTGATACGAGATTACTATCTCGATTTTTGTTGTTATGTATTTTTTTGTGCCGAACATCTATTCGTAACACGTTTTAAGTATAAATTTCCTATTATATAAAAAAAATAACCAAAAATTGGTTATTATCTTAAAGAATAAAATTTAAAATAAAACAAAAAAAATCTTGGCAACTTCCT
>FR901034.1 GCA_000438295.1 Clostridium sp. CAG:451 | reverse complement strand
TTTTTTTCCACTATTTTTGTTTCACGTGAAATATTGAATTATACTAATTGTTTTATTTGATCTTATATTTTTCTTTTAACTTGCATATTGTCTATTTATTTGCTTAATTAAATTATTTACTGGAAACAAAAAAAGAAAAATTACTATTGATTTTTCTCTTCTTCTTGATCTGATTCAATTTCTTTTTCTACAATAGCTATAGTTGCTACTTTTTGATTTTCTTTTAAATTAATTAATTTATTTCCTTGAGTTGTTCGTTTCAATGTTGAAATTTGTGATAATGGCATCCTCATAATTATACCACTATCTGTTATTATCATAACATCTAATTTATCAACATTGTTTGGATTAACATACTTCAATGCAACCATATTTCCATTTTTTTCTGTTATATTCAAGGCTTTCACACCCTTGCTACCTCTATGAGTCAATCTATATTCATCTATTAAAGTTTTCTTTCCATAACCTTTTTCAGTTACAATTAAAATTTCTTCTCCGGAATTGATTATTTCAGAACTTACTACTTCACTATCAGTCAAATCTATACCTTTAACTCCGGAAGTTCCACGACCCATTGATCTAATTTCAGTTTCATTAAATCTTACCATTCTACCATTTTTAGCTCCAATTACAACCTCATCTGTACCAGTAGTTTTTCTTACAGCAATCAGTTCATCATTTTCCTTTAGTATAATTGAAATTTTTCCGCTTTTTCTTATGTTATTAAATTCCTCAATAGGTGTTCTCTTTACTAAACCGTTTTTTGTAGTAAATAGCAAATACTTAATTTTATCTTCATTTGAGTCTAACTCAACCATCGAACGTATGTTTTCGTTTTTATCTAATGATAATAAATTAACTATTGGTATTCCTTTTGACTGTCTACTAAATTCTGGAATTTCATAACCTTTTAGTCGGTACACCTTTCCACTATTCGAAAAGAATAATAAATAATCATGTGTTTTCATTGGAATTACTTGTTCTACAAAATCTTCCTCATTAGTTGACATGCCTCTTATTCCAACACCGCCTCTATTTTGGGCTCTATATGTATCTGATTTCATACGTTTAATGTAGCCCTTATTGGTTAAAGTTACTATTATATCCTCTACAGGTATTAAAGATTCATCCTCTATATACTCTATAGCTGTCATATCTATATTAGTACGTCTTTCATCAGCATACTTGTCTTTTATTTCTAGTAATTCTTCTTTGATAACTTTCAAAATATTTTCATCACTACTTAATATTTCTTTAAGTTTCTCAATAGTCTTTAACAATTCATTCAATTCGTTTTCTATCTTTTCGCGCTCTAAGCCAGTTAAACGACGTAGTTTCATTTCTAAAATCGAATTTGCTTGAATCTCAGTTAATCCAAATTGATTAATTAGTCCAGAACGAGCTTCTTCATCAGTTTTTGAACCACGAATTAGTTTAATAACTGCATCAATATGATCAAGGGCTATTTTTAATCCTTCTAAGATATGTACTCTTTTCTCGGCTACATCTAAATCATATTTTGTTCTACGAATTATTACTTCTTTTTGATAATCAATATACTTAACTATAATATCTTTTAATCCTAAAGTTTTTGGAACCCCTTGATCTAGCATCAAAAATATTATTCCATAGGTTGTTTGAAAAGCAGTATGTTTAAATAATTTATTTAGTACAACTTGAGCATTAGCATCTTTCTTTAAAGTAATTGTTATCTTAATACCATTTTTTAAATCAGAATGATAATCAGATATTCCTTCAATTGTCTTATTATGAACAAGTTCTGCAACTTTATTTTTTAATTCTAAAGTATTAACACCGTATGGAACCTCATCAATTATTATATAATGACGACCATTTTTTTCTTCAATAGTAGCTTTACTTCTTATTGTAATTGAACCACGGCCGGTTTCATAAGCTTTTCTTATACCACTATTTCCTAGGATATTAGCACCTGTTGGAAAATCTGGTCCTTTAATATATTTCATTAATTCATCTAGTGTAATATCATGGTTATCAATATAAGCAACACAACCATCTATTACTTCTCCTAAGTTATGAGGAGGAATGTTAGTTGCCATACCTACAGCTATACCAGTTGTTCCATTTACTAAAATATTAGGAAACCTTGAAGGCAAAACTTCTGGCTCTTTAGTTGTTTCATCAAAGTTTGGAATAAAATTAACTGTATTTTTATTAATATTTCTCAATAATTCAAGCGATATTTTAGAAAGTCTAGTTTCTGTGTAACGCATTGCAGCTGCTCCATAACCTTCAATGTTACCAAAGTTACCATGTCCATCAATTAGCATATATCTATAAGAAAAGTCTTGAGCCATTCTTACCATAGCTTCATAGATAGAACTATCGCCATGTGGATGATAATTACCCATAACCTCTCCTACCGTTTTAGCACTCTTTCGATGTGGTTTATCTGGTGTATACCCAGACTCAAACATAGAATATAGAATACGGCGATGAACAGGTTTAAGACCATCTCTTAAATCAGGAAGTGCTCTTGCTACAATTACACTCATTGAATATTCCAAAAAGGAATCTTGAACTTCTTTAACTATATTATTTGTTTCTAATCGATCCATTTTTTACCTCCTATATATCTAAGTTTTCAACATAAGTTGCATTTGTTTCTATAAATTCTCTTCTAGGTCCTACTTCTTCACCCATTAGCTTAGAGAATGTTTCATCAGCAGCTAAGGCATCTTCAACAGTTATTTGTCTTAATACTCTCTTATGAATATCCATTGTTGTTTCATTTAATTCTTCAGCATCCATTTCTCCTAAACCTTTCATTCTAGCTATATCATATTTAGTATTTGGAGAAAGTGTTGCTAAGTATTCATCTCTTTCTTGCTCATTTAAAACGTATTTGATAGTTTTTCCATGCTTTATAACGAATAAAGGTGGTTGTGCGGCATACACATGTCCAGCTTCAACAATCGGCTTAAAAAAGCGGTAAAATAATGTTAAAAGTAATACTCTAATATGACTACCATCTACATCAGCATCTGTCATAATAATAATTTTATTATATCTAAGTTTTGATAAATCAAATTCTTCACCAATACCAGTACCAAAAGCTGTTATAATAGTACGAATTTCTTCATTTGATAAAGCTCTATCTAATCTTGCCTTTTCTACATTAAGTATTTTTCCTCTTAATGGTAAAATTGCTTGTGTCATACTATCTCTACCTTTTATAGCAGAACCACCAGCAGAATCACCTTCTACTAGGAATATCTCGCTTTCTGAGGCATCTTTACTCTTACAATCAGATAATTTTCCGTAGAAATTAGTGACATCTAAATCACCTTTTCTTCTTGTTAATTCTCTTGCTTTTTTAGCTGCTACTCTAGCTCTTGAAGCTGTCATAGCTTTTTCTATAATTATTTTTGCTTCATCTGGGTGCTCCATTAAAAACCTCTCTAGGTTTGCCGAAAAAATTCTATTTGCTATACCACGAACTTCACTATTTCCAAGTTTAGTTTTTGTTTGACCTTCAAACTGAGGATTAGGATGTTTTATAGAAACAATCATTGTTAATCCTTCCTTAACATCGTCGCCAGTTAAGGAATCATCCTTATCTTTCATCATACCAGTACTTTGGGCATACTTATTTAGTATTCTTGTAAGAGCCATTCTGACTCCATCCTCATGAGTTCCACCTTCTGGAGTTGTTATATTATTTACAAATGAATAAATACTAGAACTATATGTTTCATTATACTGCATAGCAACTTCTAACATGATGTCTCCTTCTTGTCCTATTACATCAATAATAGTATTGTGTATTGGCTGCTTAGATTTGTTTAAAAGTTCAACATATTCACGTATTCCACCTTCGTAACAAAAAGACTCTTTTTTATCTGCTTCTCTATCATCATATAGTGTAATTCTAAGACCACGATTTAAAAATGCAAGCTCACGTAATCTATTTCGTAATATATCATAATCAAATACAGTAGTTTCCTGAAAAATAGATGCATCTGGTAAAAATGTTACCGTTGTTCCTGTACGATCTTCATCACAATCACCTATAATTTTTAAAGGTTCAACTGGATGTCCACCGTTAGTATATTTTTGATAGTAAACATGACCGTTTTTATATACTTTTACCTCTAGATATGTAGATAAGGCATTAACTACACTGGCACCAACACCATGAAGACCACCAGATACTTTGTATCCTCCACCGCCGAACTTTCCACCAGCATGTAAAACTGTATATACAGTTTCTACAGTACTTTTTCCAGTTTTTGGATGAATATCTACTGGTATACCACGTCCGTCATCTTTAACAGTAATACTATTATTCTTTTCAATAGTTACCTCAATATGAGTACAGTAACCTGCTAAGGCTTCATCTATAGCATTATCAACTATTTCCCATACTAAATGGTGTAGTCCTCTACTACTTGTAGTTCCAATATACATACCAGGTCTTTTTCTTACAGCTTCTAATCCTTCTAATACCTGAATGGCTGAAGAATCATATTTTGCTAAATTTTCTTTTTCCATTAATTATTACTCCTTTCAACATTACCATTACTTACTTTAAATATTGTTGCATTCTCCAATGATTTTTTAGAAATATTTTTCAAATCAGTGGTTGTTATAATACTTTGAATATCCTGATTTACATACTTTAATAAACGATTTTTCTTTTTTAAATCAAGTTCACTAAAAATATCATCTAATAACAAAACTGGTTTAGTACCATTTTTCTCCTCAAATATTGGTATGGTTGATAATTTATAAGCTAAGACTGCACTTTTTTGTTGACCTTGTGAAGAAAATAGCTTCATATCCACATCATTAAGTTGGAATTGGAAATCATCACGATGTGGACCAAACATAGTCATACCGATATGAAGTTCTCTTTGATAATTCTTGTTCAAGATTTCCATCATTGTCTTTTTCAAACTGTCATCTTCATAATTATCAAAGGAAATATTTGGCTTGTACAGAATTGATAAGTTCTCTTCACCAGTAATATTCTTAAAAATATTATTAATATTTCTATTAATTTTTTCTAAATATTCATTTCTAAGCTTATAAATAACAATTGCTTTATCTATTAATTGTTCAGTTAAAATATCAAGATATTTCTTATCAGCAATATTATTAGTAAAAAGAATTTTTAGATATTCATTACGTGTTCTTAATATTTTATTATATTGATTATAGGTATTTAAATATAAAGATGAAAGCTGACTAAGCTCCATATTTAGTAAATTTCTACGAATACTAGGAGAACCTTTTATTAGTTCTAAATCATCTGGAGTAAAAAGCACAATATTTAAGTTAGATATATAATCAGCTAAACAATAAACTCTCTTATTGTTAACTTTTACTACTTTTTCTGTCTCCATAATTTCTATTTCTAAATTTTTTAATGATTTATCATTTTTAACAGTTCCTTTTATTTTAGTCTTCTTTTTAGCAAGCCTTATTAAATTATTTTCATTAATATTCTTATAAGACTTTGTTAATGCTAAAACAACTATCGACTCTAATATATTTGTTTTTCCCGAAGCATTTTCCCCAATAAATATATTCATAGATGGTCCTAGTTCTAAATTAACTTTACTATAATTACGAAAATTAACTAAATTTAACCGTTTAATTACCATTTTTAGTCAAAAAAGCCTTCATATTTTCACCTTCACCTATTTTCAGTATACCCATACACGCAAGAATATTATATCATACTTGGTTTAAATAAAATAGAAAAAGTTGCTTTTTTTGACTTATTCCGTAACTAAAATTCCATTATTTTTATATAATTTAAATTTATACAAAAAAGACCAACATCATTTAACGATGTTAGCCTGTTAGCAAAAAAATTATTGATTTTTTCTGTTTCTAATAACAGATTCTAAACGACTAGCTCTAAGAATCTGATTTTCCATTGATTTGTATGAAATTGGAATGTTTAATTTTTTTCCATTATCAAATACTACTTCTGTATAGTCTTTTCTTTTCTTTACTGGATTTATAGTTTCTATCCTATTCAAAGCTAACCATGAGCAATTATTTTCTTCAGGTGATACTGTAGGAAAAAAAATTACATTTCTACTATCGTCAACCATTATAGGTAACTTATAAGAAGTTTTTAATATTTGCTTTGCTCCTTCTCTTCTTCCAAGATACGAGCTACCAAAATATTTACAGCTATAGTCAATTATCTTTAGTGGTTTTCCCTCTACATTATACTTGTAATCAGCTTCTACTACTACAGAAGTCATTCTTGTTTCTGGTATGATTGCTAAAGTGGCATCATTAATTTCATAATCTTTCATTTAAATTTCCCCCTAAAACATCAAAATGTTTACTATCAGTCTACTATATTATATTGTCGAATTTTATCGTTTTATGTCGATAATAGTAAGAAAATGAAAAAAACTGGCATTTTTACCAGTTTTTTTAACAAATTATACATTTTTCATATTTCTAATATGTTCTAATTGGTAGCACTAATTGTGTTAAGGTATCATCTTCACTGCTTTTTAAAACGATAGGTTTTATTTCTCCAACAAATGATAATTCAACAGTATCTGTAGGAAAAGATTTCAAAGCATCCATCATATATCTAGCACTGAAAGAAATTTTAATATCTAAATCTCTATCTTTCTTAATAGACATTTTTTCTTCTACTCTACCAATTTCAGCACTTGATGATTTCATTATTAACGTATCACCATTTGTTTCCATAGTTACTATATTTTTATCTTTATCACTTGTTAAAATGCTTACGCGATCAACTACATTGTAAAAATCATTAATATTAAAATGTAATTTTACTTGATCTTCCTTAGGCAATAAATTAGAAGTATTTGGATAAGTACCATTTATTAAGCGAGATTGAAATAATAAGTTTTGATTTTTAAATAATATTTTATTATTGAAGATATGTACTTCTATTTTTTCATCACCTTCACCTAATATTCTTGTAAATTCTACAAGATTTCTACTAGGGATAACAATATTCATGTTTTCCTCAGAACTTGTTGATAAAGGTATAATTTTTCTTGCTAATCTATATGAATCGGTTGCATTACATTCTAATATATTACCAATAATATTAAAATTTATACCATTTAATATAGCTTTATTCTCATCTATACTAGTGGCAAACGCTGTTTGATTAACTATTTCTTTTAATAGTGTTTTAGATAGTTCAATATGATTTTTACTTTCTACTAATTCAATAGATGGATATTCTTTTTCACTAATACCATTTAAGTTAAATTCACTATTTTCAGTATATATTAATATCTTTAAATCATCCACTACTTCTATATTAATAAATGGATCAGGTAATTTTCTTACTATATCTAATATATATTTACCTTGAATAATAATACTTCCTTCTTCTTTTAAGATTATATTTTCATTGTCACATGGTATTGAAGTTTCTATTGTAATATCATTATCACTAGCAGTAAGAGTTAATTTCTTTTTTGTAAGGTGAAACTTGATACCTGCTAAGACTGGTATTACATTTTTAGTTGATATTGCTTTTGACACTTTATTAAGTGCTTCTAATAATATTTCTTTTTTAATTGAAAATTTCATTTTATATTCCTTCTTTCTTTTCTTTTATTTATATATATTATTAATAATAATACTGTGGAAACTGTGGAAAACTTTTCATTTCCTTTATATTATAGCATATTAGTAAGTTTTTTGCCTGTGGAAAACTTGTGGAAAACTTATTTTTTTCCACAGGTAACTTATTTTAAGTCATTAGATAACTTTTCCACAATACCTGCTAAATCCTTATTATTCTTTATTTCTATTTCTATTTTTTCCACAGAATGCATAACAGTAGAATGGTCTTTACCACCAAATTCAGTTCCTATTTTAGGATATGACTCGTTTGTCAATTTTCTACACATATACATAGCTATTTGTCTAGGAAAAGCTATGTTGCTACTTCTTTTTTTTGAACGTATGTCTTCTACTGATATCTGAAAGAATTCAGCTACAATTTTTTGAATTCTTGCAATGTCGTTTTTTTCACTCATTCCTTTATTAATAAAGTCTTTTAGTGCTTCAATAGCTAAGTTTAGAGTTATTTTTGAACCACCCATTATTGTTGAGTAAGCCACTAATCTTGTGATTGAACCCTCTAGTTGTCTTACGTCACTTCCCATATTCGAGGCTATATATTCTATTACTTCCTCTGGGATTTCGGCTTCAAAATTACCGGCTACTATTTTTTTTCTTAGAATCTCTTTCCTCAGTTCAAAGTCAGGTGGACCTATATTTACTGTTAATCCCCAGCAAAATCTAGTTCTAAGACGTTCAGCTAGTAGTTTTAAATCATTTGGTGATCTGTCTGATGAAACAATTATTTGCTTACTATCATTATATAGATTAGTAAAAGTATGGAAAAATTCTTGTTGTGTTTGATTTGCTCCTCCTAAAAATTGTATATCATCAATTATTAGTACATCTATATTTCTATATTTGTTTTTAAAGAATTCTTTGTAATTAAAGTTAGTACCGTCTTGGTCCTTTCTATTTATACTAACAAAATCATCTCTAAATTGATCACTTGTTACGTACAAGACTCGTTTATTTGAATTTTGTACTATATAGTTACCAATTGCATGCATTAGATGCGTTTTTCCGAGGCCACTATTACCGTAAATAAACAGTGGATTATAAATTTTTCCGGGATTTTCAGCTACTGACAAAGCTGCTGCTTGTGCAAATTTATTGCTGTTACCAACAATGAAATTATTAAATGTATAATTTTGGTTTAAATTTGATTTTTGCTTAAATTCTGTTTTTTCAATATTTTCTTCTTCTTCTTTTTCTTTTATTGCTTCTTCTTTTTCTTTGAATTCATTTTCTAGAAAAAATTCTAATTCAAAAGTTGTACCTGTAATTTTGTTTAAAGCATTTTTTATTAAATCTTGATAATTGTCATGTAAATGTTTCTTATGTATAGACATAGGTACGATGATAATTGCTGTGTCGTCTTTTAAATCTTTCAGATTAACGTCTTGAAACCACGTAGAAAATGCAAGTGAAGAAAGCTCTTCTTTAATTTCTTTTAATACGTTATTCCATATGATGTCTACATTCAACTTCATCACTCCCCTGTCCACATAAACCACCATTATGATACTCTAAAATGTGGAAAAAGAAAATAGAAAAAAGCAAAAAAAAATTATCCACAAGTTTTCCACAGACTTTTCCACAGGCAAAATGCTGATATTTACTGAACATTAGAAGTTTTCCACAATTTCCACAAATTTGTTTTGCACATGTGAATAATGGTTTTCCACAACCTGTGCAAACTGTGGAAAACCATACTTTTTGTTTTTTTTAGTATAATTATTTTTAAGGTCTTCATTCCTAAAATGAGAAAATATTCATAAAGTCATTTAAATTTTCTTGACAAATAAATGAGATTATTATTATAATAATGTAGATTTCATGTCTGGAGGTGGGAGTATGAAGAGAACGTATCAACCAAATAAACGTAGAAGAGCTAAGAAACATGGATTTTTTGCTCGTAAAGTTTCAGCAGGTAAAATTTTAAATAACAGAAGAAGAAAAGGTCGTAAAGAATTAGTAAAATAAATTCCACTGTTTTCACAGTGGTTTTTTACTATTTAGGAGAGGGGCTATAGTATGAATAAGGATTATATAATAAAGGAAAGTAAAATATTTGATGAAATGATAAAAAAGTGTCCATCTAAGAAGAATAAAAGTTTTATTATATTTTATTGTACAAAAAAAGAATCTTTTTCTAAGTATGGGATTGCTGCCCCTAAGAAACTTGGTAAGGCTGTTACTCGTAATAAAATGAAGAGAAGAACAAGGGCTATAGTATCGGATTTTCAAAAAAACTATAAAAATGTTTATGATTGTATTATAATAATCAGGAGAGGTTCTTTAGATAAAAATTATGAGTCATTGAAAGAAGAGTTATTTAATTTGTTATTAGAAATTAATAATAAATAAAGATAGAGAAGGGAAGTTATATATATGAAGAAAAAGAAAAATGCTAAAACTTGTAGAATATTAATTCTAATTATATCAATATTTTTATTAACAGGATGTACTACAACTCTTGTTGATAGTAAAAAACAAGCAGTTAAAAATCCAGAAACAGGGCAATCTTTAACAAAAAATATTTTGTGTCAGCCTGAAAATACAAAAACTGTTAAAATTTATGAAAAAAATAAAGTTAATGTAGAAAAGTTACCAAAATGTGATAATTTTAAACTTACTTCGGGAGGATATGAAGGATTATGGACATCAATCTTTGTAAAACCATTAGCCTTTATAATCTTGAAATTAGGTAAGTTAGTTGGAAGTTTTGCTATAAGTATCATTATTATAACTGTAATATTAAGATTTATATTATTTCCATTTACTAAGAAAATGGCTATCCAATCAGAACTAATGAAAAAAGCTAGTCCCGAATTAGAAAGAATTAGAAAAAAATATGAAGGTAAAACTGATGAAGCATCAATGATGAGACAAAATCAAGAAATGTTAATGGTTTATAAAAAATATAACTTTAATCCATTAAGTAGTTGTTTAGTTTCATTTATTCAATTACCATTATTCTTAGCTTTATATGAAGCAATAAATAGAGTTCCAGCTATTTTTGAAGATAAATTTATTGGTTTACAATTAGGGACAACTCCAGTAGTTGGATTTGGAACTCCAACATTCTATGTTTATCTTATATTAATAATTTTAATTGGAGCAACCACCATTTATACATTTAAGATGAGTGGTGTAGCTAGTCAAGATCCATCGATGAAAATGATGCCAATAATGATGAGTATTATGATTATCTTTACAGCATTATTTATGCCTTCAGCTTTAGGAATATATTGGGTAACTCAAAATTTATTTATGATTATACAAAATACTCTTACAGTTAAAGGAGTGAAAAAATAGTATGGAAAAGCATAGATTCGTAGGAAAGACTTATGAAGAAGCTGTTAATAAGGCTAAGATTGAACTACAAGAGTTAGAAGAAAATTTAATAATTAATGTTATAGATGAGAAGAAGTCATTACTTTCTAAGAAATGTGAAATAGAAGTAATTGAAAAAAGAGAAATTAAAAATTTTATCAAGGAAAAATTAGTTAATATTTTAAGAGAAATGGGCTATCAAGCAGAAGTGGAAATTCAAGTAAAACAAGATATCCCTACATATAGAATTTATTCTAATAATGATTCTCTACTTATAGGAAAGGGTGGAAAGAATTTAGAAGCTCTTCAAATAGTACTTAGACAAATTGTTAATACAGAAACAGGAATTAATTATAAGTTTTTTCTAGATGTATCTGATTATAAAGAAAAAAATGAGCATCATTTAGAAATTTTAGCAAGACGCTTAGCTAGAGAGGTAGCTACTACTAAAATAGAGGTAAAAATGGATTCTATGAATTCTTATGAGAGAAGAATTGTTCATAATGTATTAACAAATAATAAAAAAGTTTACACAGAGAGTGTAGGAGAAGAACCTAATAGATGTGTAGTTATTAAACCAAGAGAAGATTAGTTCTTCTTTTTCTTTACTTTAAATTTAGTTTTTACTATAATATAGTCAAATTGAAAGAGGTGGTATAATGGAACAAAAAGTTAGTCAAATAAGTTTGGATAAATTAAAAGAAAACAATCAAAATGATATAAAGAATATTTATAACAATATTGAATCTTTATTACTAGAACCTAAAGTAATTGAATATTTAAGAAACTGTAAATTACTGGAAGAAAAACAATCATTTGATAGCTTTTTAAATGGTTTAGAATTAGGAGAAGATGGTACCTTATTTAATAAATATGATGATAATAAACAAAAAGGATTAAGTAGTACTCATTATGGATTATCAATAATCCTTAGAAATGCTTTTAGAATATTACTAGATAATGATATAAAATCTGTTTCTTATGATTCTATTTTAAAATATATAGCTAATGCTGAAGAAAAGTTACATCGAATGAAATATATGGAAGGTGATAAGAGCGTTTCTAACAAATACGGAGTAGTAGTTTATGAAAATCCCAAAAACTATTCTTTGGTAGACTTTAAACAAATAATTCCAACTTTGACCCAAAGAAAATTAGAAATGAGTTATAATTTAACAGGAATTGTGGTTAATGAGTCAGCTAGAAAATTTGAAAGTTTAGATGACATATCTTTTTATGATAAGTTTAACTTATCTTCTAGGGAACAAGAAGCCTTTTTTGGTGAAGATGCCTTATTATCATTAGGTATAAAAAAGAATATAAAGGAGAAAGTTTTTAAGAAATGATAGATTATAATGAAGATACAATAGCAGCAATAGCTACAAAGTTGGGGGTAGGAGCAATTTCCATTATTAGAGTAAGTGGAAAAGATGCCATACCTTTAGTAAATAAAATATTTAGTGGTAAAGATTTAGAGAAAGTAGATACACATACAATTAATTATGGCTATATAAAAAAAGAAAATGAAAAGATAGATGAGGTTTTAGTAAGTGTTATGAAAGCTCCTAAAACATTTACTAGAGAAGATGTAGTAGAAATTAATTGTCATGGTGGAATAAATTCTACATTAGCAGTTTTTTCTTTGTTACAAGAAATAGGAATAAGAGTAGCAGAAAAAGGAGAATTTACAAAAAGGGCATTTTTGAATGGAAGAATAGATTTAACGGAAGCAGAAGCTATAATGGATTTAATTGAAAGCAAAAGTGATAATCAACGAAAACTAGCAATGAACTCCTTAGAAGGAAAATTAAAAAACTATATTCATTCGTTTAGAGAACCTTTAAAGAAACTAATAGCTAATATAGAGGTAAATATTGATTATCCAGAGTATTATGATATTGAAGAGGTAACCAAGAAAGATATAGAGAAAGAAGTAGAAAAATTAATTCCAAAATTACAAAAGACAATAGAAGAAAGTAAGAGTCATCAAATAGTAAAAAGTGGTATAAAAACAGTTATTGTTGGAAGACCAAATGTAGGGAAAAGTAGTATTTTAAATACCTTAATTAATCAGGAAAAAGCAATAGTAACTGATATAGAAGGAACTACAAGAGATATAGTAGAAGGTACAGTTTTTATAAATGGAGTTGAATTATCGCTAATAGATACTGCTGGTATTAGGAATACTGATAATGTTGTAGAAAAAATAGGAGTAGAGAAAAGCCTTGAATTGTTGGAAGAAGCAGACTTAGTCTTAGCAGTGTTTAATGTAAATGAAGAATTAAGTAAAGAAGATAAAGAATTAATCGCTAAGCTTAATAAAGATAAGACAATAATTGTTTTAAATAAAGATGACTTAGCTCATAAAATAAATAAATCTAATTTTGATTTTTATCATATTGTATCTACTAATACTAATTCTTTGGAAGGGCTAGATTCTTTAAAGGATGAAATAATAAAGATGTTTTCTCTTGATATGTTAGAAGAAACTGATACATTCTTAGCTAACAATAGACAATTAACTTGTGCTAATAAAGCTCTTGAAACTTTATTAAAAATAAGAGAAAATATAAAAAGTGATTTACCATTAGAACTTATAGAAATAGATTTACAGGAAGTATTAAACGAATTAGGCACTATTACTGGTGAAGTTTATGATGATGAATTACTTGATACTTTATTTGAAAATTTTTGTGTAGGGAAGTGATTTAGATGAATTATGAAATAATTGTAGTAGGAGGAGGTCACGCTGGTTGTGAAGCGGCTCTTGCTTGTGCTAGAAAGAATCATAAGACATTATTAATAAGTGGAAATTTAGATAATATTGCTGATATGCCATGTAATCCTTCGATAGGAGGACCTGCTAAAGGTATAGTAGTAAGAGAAATAGATGCTTTAGGTGGAGAGATGGCTAAAAATACTGATAAAAGTTCTCTTCAGATGAAAATATTAAATACTAAAAAAGGAAAGGCTGTTCAGGCTTTGAGAGCTCAAGCTGATAAAGTTTTATATAAAAAGGAAATGCAAAAGACTCTTAAAAATCAAGAAAATTTAGATTTAATGGGAGCCTTTGTCGAAAATTTAATAGTTAAAGATGGTAAGATTGGTGGAGTTATTTTAGCTGATGGAACAGAAATCAATGCTAAAGCAGTAATACTAACTACTGGTACTTACTTAAGAAGCTCTATTTTAATAGGTAGTAAGAAAAAGTCAGAAGGACCACATGGAGAGAAAGAAAGTAAATTTTTAAGTACTAAATTAAAAGAATTAGGATTTACTATTAAGAGATTAAAAACTGGTACCCCTCCAAGAATTGAAAGAAGTAGTATAGACTTTGATAAAGTAGCAATAGAAGAAGGCAGTAAAGAAAATTTGACTTTTTCTTATGATAACAACGATGCTTTAGCATATCACTATCAAATACCTTGTCATTTAGTTTATACTAATAGTAAAACTCATGAAATTATAAAAGAACATCTAAAAGAATCTAGTATGTATGGTGGTTATGTAGAAGGAGTAGGTCCAAGATATTGTCCATCAATAGAAGATAAAGTAGTAAGATTTAGTGATAAAGAACGTCATCAATTGTTTTTAGAGCCAGAAAGTTTATCATATGATGATATATATTTACAGGGATTTTCGACAAGTATGCCTGAATACGTTCAAGAAGAGATGGTTCACAGTTTAAAAGGACTAGAAAATGCTAAAATTTTAAGATATGCCTATGCAATAGAGTATGATGCTATTGATTCTAAACAAATTAAACGTAGCCTTGAAACAAAACTAATTGAAGGACTTTATACAGCTGGTCAAATCAATGGAACAAGCGGTTATGAAGAAGCAGCCGGTCAAGGATTAATTGCAGGGATAAATGCCAGTTTAAAAATTGAAGGAAAAGACCCGTTAATTCTTAATAGAAGTGAATCATATATAGGTGTATTAATTGATGATTTAGTAACTAAAGGAGTAAAAGATCCTTATAGACTTTTAACCTCAAGAGCAGAGTATAGATTACTATTAAGAAATGATAATGCTGATTTAAGATTAAGAGATTATGGATATCAAATAGGTTTAATTGATGAAGACACTTATAAGAAATTTAATGAAAAGAAAAATAATATTGAAAAGATAATAAATATCTTAAAGAGTGAAAAAATAACACCTACTAAAGAGACTAATACATTATTAGAGAAGTTAGGAACAGCTCCTTTAAAAGATGGTATAACTCTATATGACTTGCTAAAAAGACCAGAATTATCCTTTGATGATATAGAAAAATTTAAAGAATTTCCTTATTCAAAAGCTGAAAAAGAAGAGGTAGAGATACAAATTCAATATGAAGGGTATATTAAAAAACAAGAAAAAGATACTAAGAAGTTGTTAGACTTAGAAAAAATAAAGATACCTGCTAATATTTCTTATGATGATGTAAAAAATATTGCAAGTGAAGCTAGAGAAAAATTAAAAACTGTAGAACCAGAAACACTAGCTCAGGCAAGTAGAATAAGTGGGGTTAATCCAGCCGATATTGCTATAATAATGGTTTATTTGAAAAAAGGGGAAAGAAAAAATGACTGAAGCTGAATTTGTGGAACAAGTAAGACTATTGGGAATTAATCCAACAGAGGAACAATTATCTAAACTTGAAAAATTATATGAGATAATGATAGAAGAAAACAAAGTAATGAACTTAACAAGGATTGTTTCCAAAGATGATGTTTATTTAAAACATTTCTATGATAGTTTAACTATAACTAAAGTTTGTGATTTAACTGGTAATTTAACATTATGTGATGTTGGTACTGGTGCTGGTTTTCCGGGTTTAGTCTTAAAAATATTTTATCCAAATTTAGATATAACCTTAGTAGACGCTTTACAAAAGAGAGTTAATTATCTTAATAGAGTAATTGAAAATTTAGATTTAAATGGAATAGAAGCTATTCATATAAGAGCTGAAGACTTAGCTAGAAAAGGAAATAAATATAATATTGTTACTGCAAGAGCAGTGGCTAATTTATCTAAATTATTATCTTGGACTATGCCACTAGTAAAGAAAAATGGTTATTTTGTTGCAATGAAAGGTAATGTAGCTGAAGAATTAGTAATGGCTAAGTCAATTTTTGAAAGAAAAAAGTATAATTTAGATAGAAAAGTAGAGTTTAAGTTACCAAAAGAGGGAAGTACTAGAACTATTTTGAAGATAAAATGTAATTAATTGCTAGATTAATTACTCTTTTGATGTTATAATGATATCATAGGAAGATTAGAAAGAATAAAGTGAGGGATAGTAATGCAGAATAATGAAAATGAAGTTGTATATTTATACTTAGATGATATAATTC
Organism: Clostridium sp. CAG:451; assembly: GCA_000438295.1. Classification (GTDB taxonomy): domain Bacteria; phylum Bacillota_I; class Bacilli_A; order RF39; family UBA660; genus Onthousia. Next base: position 32,245 of record FR901034.1, on the reverse strand, counting down.
CAAATAGATTTCAACCAAGACAAGTATTTGATGAAAGAGCCTTAAAAGAATTAGCTGTTTCTATCAAAGAACATGGGGTGATTCAACCTATAATTGTTCGTAATATAGGAAACAAATATGAAATTATTGCAGGAGAACGTAGATATAAAGCAAGTGCTTTAGCAGGACTTACTAAAATACCAGCTATTGTTCGTAATTTAGATGATAAAGAAAGTAGTAAAGTAGCTCTACTTGAAAATTTACAAAGAAAGAATCTAAATCCAATAGAAGAAGCTAGAACTTATCAAAAAATCTTAGAGTTAGACCAGATGACTCAAGAGGAATTAGCTAAAACTATGGGTAAAAGTCAGAGTGCTGTTGCTAATAAATTAAGACTATTATCTTTATCTGATGATGTTCAAGATGCTTTACTAAAAGAAAAGATATCAGAACGTCATGCTAGAGCTTTATTAGCAGTAGATAACCAAGAAAAACAAAAACAATTACTTAACAAAATAATAGCTAATAAAATGACAGTTAGAGAATTAGAAGAGGAGATTAATCCTAAACCTAAGGAAAAAATTGCTACAGCAGATATAGAAAAATTATTAAATAGAGAACCAGTATCAGTAAATGAAAATACTAGTGTTAACGTTCCAAGTTTACCAAATCTAAACTTAGATAATAATAATTCTGCTAAAGTAGTACCTTCTTCTAATCCTTCTATTAATACCTCAATGCCTAATAATAGTGATATAGATATTGATTATAGTACACCTCCTAAATTTATAGATTATGGAGATGAGAAAATAGCTGATATACAAGATCCATTATTAAAGAGTACAGCTAGTTCAGAACTTAATTTAGATGAACTTAGAAATAATGCTCAAGATATTAATGTTAAGGAAGAGAAACCATCTATGGATATGGATAGCTTATTAAAAGTAAATCCAACTGGTGATGTTCAACCTGAACAAAGTATGAATAGTAATTTTAAATTCTTTCAACCGGATTCAGATGATTCTAGCGTAAGTGGTGGACAAACTTCTCAGGCTTCTATGCCTTCTAACAATAATCAATCAGCTCTTGATGCTTTATTATCATCTAGTGTTACTCCAACTAATAATACACCGACTCCTGATAGTTTATTAAATGTAAATAGAGGAGAGAATCAAGTAGAAGAAAAGAATGAAGTACCATATCTAGATACATATAACAATCCGTTTGCTCATAATCCAATTTTCTCTGATGATGTAGAAAAAATAATGGGTAAGAAGATTGAAGAAGGACAAGAAGTACCAAAACTTGATTTTAATGATTGTTTAGATGTAGTGCGTGATGCTGTTAAAAGAATAGAACAATCAGGATTTAAAGTAGAAAGTGAAGAAATGAACTTTGAAAAGAATTATCAAATAGTTATTAAGATAGCCAAAAATGAAGAATAGTTAAAGTAGAGAAATCTACTTTTTTTCCTAAAAATTATTTTCATAATAAGCTATTTCTGATACAATTAAATAGAGTTATGAAAAGAAGCGAGTGATAAAAATGGGAAAAGTCATATCATTAGTAAATCAAAAGGGAGGAGTAGGAAAGACTACTACTAGTATTAATTTATCTGCTTCTCTTGCATATCTAGGAAAAAGGGTTTTATTAATTGATTTGGATCCACAGGGAAATACAACAACTGGAGTTGGAATAAATAAAGGAGATATAAATAATAGTATTTATGATGTATTAACAGGAAGATGTACTTGTGTGGAAGCTATGATAAAGACTAAATATAAACAGTTATATGTTTTACCAGCCACTATAAATCTAGCAGGACTTGATATTGAACTATTAGAAAAGAGTCAACAAGAACCTGGATTTGCAAAAGGGGCTCAATTAAAACAACATTTGGAAGATATAAAAGATAATTTTGATTTTATCATTATTGATTGTCCTCCATCTTTAGGACTTATTACAACAAATGCTTTAACTGCTAGTGATTCAGTGATTATCCCAGTTCAATGTGAATTCTTTGCCTTAGAAGGAATTATGCAGTTACTAAATACTATAAGACTTGCACAAAAACAATTAAATCCTAATTTAGATATAGAAGGAGTTTTACTAACTATGCTAGACTCTAGAACTAATCTAGGATTTGAGGTTGTAGAAGATATAAGAAAATTCTTTAAAGAAAAAGTTTATAATACTATTATTCCAAGACTAATAAGATTAACAGAAGCACCAAGTCATGGTGAACCAATAATAGTATATGACCCTAAAAGTAAGGGAAGCGAAGCTTATTTAAATTTAGCGAAGGAAGTGATTGATCGTAATGGAAACTAAAAGAAGAGCCTTAGGAAAAGGATTAGAAGAGTTATTCAATACAGAGCAAATAGATATAAATAAAGTGGAAGAAAAAATTATAGAATCTACCCCTAAAAATGAAATTGTTGATTTAGATTTAGACCAATTGCGTAGTAATCCTTATCAACCGAGAAAAACATTTGATGAAGAAGCTTTACAAGAGTTATCTAATTCAATTAAAGAACATGGAGTTTTTCAACCAATTATAGCTAAGAAAAGTATAAAAGGATATGAAATAGTAGCAGGAGAAAGAAGAGTACTTGCTAGTAGAATGGCAGGACTTGATAAAATACCAGCTATTGTAAAAGATTTAACTGATGAACAAATGATGGAAATAGCATTACTTGAAAACCTTCAAAGAGAAGATTTAAATGCTATGGAAGAAGCTATGGCTTATAAGAGATTGCAACAAGAATTGAACTTAACTCAAGAAGAGCTATCTAAAAAAGTAGGGAAAAGTCGTAGTCATGTTACTAATATGATGGGATTATTGACTTTACCAGAAGAAGTAAAAGATATGATAATTACAAAAGAAATATCTATGGGACATGCTAGAATACTAAGTAAATTAGATGATAAAGAACAAATAAAGAAACTAGCTAATGATGTAGTAGTTAAAAAACTTAGTGTTAGACAACTAGAAGATATGACTAATTCACCAGTGGATTTTCATAGAAAAAAAGAAATTAGAAGAAGAGAAGCAAGTGATTCAGAATATAGTTATATAGCAAGTACTTTGTGTGATAAGTTAGGAACAAGAGTAAAAATCAGGAAAAACAAAATAGAAATTAAATTTGAAAATGCAGCAGATTTAACAAGAATACTTGAAATTATGCAATTAGATAAATAATAGTAAAAGGAAGTGATATAGTGAAAGAATTTTTAGATTCAGAAATTTTCTTATATATTTTAAAACCAATTATTTATATTGCTGTAGCATATATTATTTATAGAATATTAAATTTTATCTTACAACAAGCTTTAATTAAGAATAATGTATCATCAAAGCATCGTCGAAAACTAGAAACATCAAAGAGCATTATTGTAAATTTTGTTAAATATTTAATAATTATTATAACAATGTTATCTATTCTCTCATTATATCATGTAGATGTTAGTAAAATATTTGCTGGAATTGGTATTGCTACTGCTGTCCTTTCTTTAGCATTTCAAGATGTTGCAAAAGACTTTTTAGCAGGACTTGCTATTCTTTTAGAAGATCAATTTGAAATAGGAGATAATGTATCTATTAATGGATTTAGAGGAGACGTTATTTCTATGGGACTTAAAACCACTAGAATAAAAGACTATAAAGGAGCAGTTAAGATTATTTCTAATCATACTATAAATGAAGTAATTAATTATAGTTTGAATCCTTCTTTAGCGGTAGTAGATATATCAGTAAGTTACGAAAGTGACTTAAATGAAGTGGAAAAAGTTATAAATGCTACTATGGAAAAAATTAATAAGACTTACGATAATCTAAAAGGTAAGTGTGAGTTATGGGGAGTAGAAAAATTAAATGATTCAGCAGTTGTTTATAGAATTGTTTTAAAAACTAGGTCTAATAAAAACTTTGCTGTTGAAAGAAAGATGAAAAAAGACTTTAAACTAGCTTTAGATGAAGCAGGAATTAAGATACCATATCCACAAGTAGAGGTGCATAATGAATAATAATTATCAAGTAGGAACTCATTTAATTCTAAAAAAAGGACACCCCTGTGGAACTAATGAATGGGAAGTAGTACGTCTTGGAGTTGATATTAAACTTAAGTGTTGTAATTGTGGTAGAACAGTATTAATTCCAAGAATTGAATTAAATAAAAAGATTAAGAAAGTAAAAGAGGAGTTATATGAAGGACAAGAAAAAACTGAAACTTAAGAAATTTTATTTTCATCCTATTACAGTTTTTATTTTTTTGACTATAATGACAATATTAGCAAGTGCTATTTTATCAGCTTTGCAAATGCAAGGAACTTATAGTAAAGTTAATACTTCTAATTATGAATTGGAAAGTGTTTTAGTTGCAGTAAAAAATATGTTGACTTTTGATGGGATGAAATTTATTTTTAGTAATGCATTACGCAATTTTTTATCATTTGCTCCATTTGGAATGTTGATGCTTACTTTAATTGGACTAGGTGTATCATCATCAACTGGTTTTCTTGATACATTTATTTCAAGAAAAATAAAGAAAATGGATAAGAGAATAGTTACGTTTATTATTATTTTTCTAGCAACTATCTCTTCTTTAATAAATGATATAGGTTATGTCTTATTAATACCTTTATCAGCAATAATATTTCAAGCAAATAACAGAAATCCATTTGCAGGAATAGTAGCAGCTTTTTGTGGAGTTAGTTTTGGTTCAGCTATAAGTTTATTTGTAGGTTCAATGGAAGTTAATTTAATTCCTTACACAACATCAGCGGCTAGATTAATAGACAAAAGTACTCATATTAGTTTAACATCCAACTTAATTATAATAATTGCTTTTTCAGTTTTACTTTCAATTATTGGAACTGTAATTGTAGAAAGTATAATAGTTAAGAGATTAGGTAAATATAAAGATAATCAAGAAAATGTTAAAACAGAAGAGTTAACAGTAGTAGATGAAGAAGAAATAGAACAAGAAAGAATTGCCAAAGAAAAGAAAGAAAAATCAGGACTTAAGTATGCCTTAATTACAGCAATAGTAGTTATAATAGCTTTTATTTATATGATAATACCTAATTTACCATCTAGTGGTATGTTACTAGATATGAGTGAAGATACTTATTTAGGTCAATTATTTGGTGCTAATTCCTATTTCCAAGATGGATTTACCTATATGATAAGTTTATTATTTATTCTTACAAGTATCGCTTATGGAGTAGGGGCAAAGTCAATAAAGAATGATAAAGACTTAATATATGGTTGTGAAAAAATGTTTACATCAAGTGCAGAGATGGTTATGCTACTATTTGTAGCAAGTCAGTTTATTTCTATTTTTAGAGAGACTAACATTGGAACAATAATAGCTACTTGGGGTGCTAATATCTTAGGAAGTGTTTCCTTTAGTGCATTACCACTTATAATTATTTCCTTAGTATTAATAGCTATAGCTAATATATTTGTTACAACACCATCTAGTAAATGGCAAATCTTTGCACCAGTTATGGTACCAGCTATGATGCAAGCTAATATTTCACCACAATTTGCTCAGTTTATTCTAAGAGCAGGTGATTCAATGACTGCAGGTATTACTCCGTTATTAGCAGCTTTTGCCATATATATAGGGTACTTAAATATATATAATAAAGATAAGTCAAAACCAATAACTATTCATCAAGCAATAGCATATGTTATGCCATACTTTACAATAATTTCAATTTCTTGGATTTTATTAACAATAGGTTGGTATTTAATAGGTTTACCAATAGGTCCAGGAGTTTATCCAACATTATAGTTTTGACAATTTGTCTTAATTAGATTAAAATAAGAAAGAAAATTATATTATTTTCTTTTTATTTTGGAAGGAGTTTTATTTATGAGTTTAAAAGCAGGTATTATAGGATTACCAAATGTAGGGAAGAGTACATTATTTAATGCTATTACTAATCAACATATTTTAGCAGAAAATTATCCATTTGCAACGATTGATCCTAATGTGGGAGTAGTTAATGTTAAAGATGTTCGTCTTGATAGGCTAACAGAAATGTATGAACCTAAGAAGACCATTCCTACTAGTTATGAATTTACAGATATTGCAGGTCTTGTTAGAGGAGCTAGTAAAGGAGAAGGATTAGGAAATAAATTTTTATCACATATAAGAGAAACTGATGCTATAGTAGAAGTAGTTAGATGTTTTGATAATGGGAAAATAATTCATGTAGATGGTAATGTTGATCCAATAAGAGATTTAGAAACTATTAATCTAGAGCTTATTATTAGTGACTTGGAAATGGTTACTAATCGTTTAGGAAAAATTAGTAAAAGAGCTTTAATGAGTAAGGATAAACAAGAAAAGTTAGAATATGAATTATTAGAGAAAATAAAGACTACTCTTGAAGAAAATCAACCAGTAAGACATATAGACTTTAAAGATGATGAATTAAAAATACTAAAATCTTATAATTTCTTAACAATAAAACCTATTATATATGTAGCTAATATAGATGAAAGTATGATAGGTCTAGAAGATAATTCCTATGTGAAAGAAGTTAAAGAGTATGCAAAGAAAGAAAATGCTTCTGTAGTTGTTTTATGTGCTAAGATTGAAGAAGAACTAAGTGAATTAAGTGATACAGATAAAAAAGATATGTTAGAAGCTTTGGGAATGGAAAATAGTGGACTAGAGCAATTAATTTCTGCTACTTATGATTTATTAGGATTGGCGACATATTTTACTGTAGGTAAAGATGAAGTAAGGGCTTGGACTTTTAAGAAAGGTATGAATGCTAAGAAGTGTGCAGGTATTATCCATACAGACTTTGAAAAGGGATTTATCAAAGCTGAAGTTATTAGTTATGATGATTTAATGGAATACGGTAGTGAGTTAAAGACTAGGGAAGCAGGAAAAGCTAGAATAGAAGGAAAAGATTATCTAATGCAAGATGGAGATATTTGTCACTTTAGATTTAATAATTAATAAAAGAAAAATTATTTAATTTAGAAAAATCACATATTGTGCAAAATTAAGTAGACTTTCTTTTCTTATTTTGTTATAATACAAACGAGTATTTAAAATACTCCTTACCTATTTAATAGGTCTTATGTCCAGAAGGAGGTGGAAATAATGAACAAGTATGAAATTATGTTTATTGTAAAACCAGATTTAGAGGAAACTGCTATTAAAAATGAAGCTGAAAGTCTAAAAAAGGTTTTAACAAACTTAGAAGCTAAAATCGTTGAAGAAAAAGCTATGGGACAAAGAGAATTAGCATATGAAATAAAGAAATATAAAAATGGATATTATTTCTTATTCGTAGTAGAAGGTTCTCATGAAGCTATTAAAGAATTTGATCGTTTAGCTGGAATCAATGAAAACATTTTACGTCATTTAATTATTCGTAAAGAAGACTAGAAAAAGAGGTAACTATGAATAAAGTAATATTAATAGGTCGATTAACAAAAGACCCTGAGTTACGTTATACTGGCAGTAATACACCAGTAGCAACCTTTAGTCTTGCTGTAAATCGTTCATTTACTAATCAAAATGGCGAAAGAGAAGCAGACTTTATTAACTGTGTTGTTTGGAGAAAACTAGCAGAAACAGTTAAAAACTATTTATCTCAAGGTAGTCAAGTGGCAGTAGAAGGTAGAATTCAAACTAGAAACTATGATGATCAAAATGGTCAAAGAAGATATGTTACTGAAGTTGTGGTTGAAAATATTGATTTTGTTGGTACAAAAAGAGATAATTCTCAATCATCTAACCAACCAAATTTTAATAGTCAACCAGTTCCTTCTAATTTCAATAATCAACCATCTACCACTGATGCTACTACTCCTTATGATTTTAGTGCTACATCAGCTTCTACAGGTACAAATGTATCAAGTGATCCTTATACTGAATTTGGCTCTAACATCGAGATAAATGATGACGAATTACCATTTTAAAGAGGAGGTTAAGTTATGGCAGAATTTTATCGTAAAAAGAAAAAAGTATGCTTAATGTGTCAAGGAAAAACTTTTGATTATAAAGATGTTGATATTTTAAGAAAATACATTAACGAAAGAGGAAAAATATTACCTCGTCGTGTTACAGGTGCTTGTGCAAAACATCAACGTGTTATAGCTAATGAAATTAAAAGAGCACGTGCAATTGCATTATTACCATTTACAAAATAATATTTTGAAGTTGGGACTTTTGGTTTCAACTTTTTATATTGAAAATGATATTAATCTTATGAAGATAGTTTGCTTTTTAATGTTAAAAATGATATATTATAACTGTAATTTATTAAGAAGAATTAACATCTTCTTTTTTTAAAATTGGATAGAGGTGGTTGTTTTGAAAATTGGTGAAAAGAAAAAAGAGTTAAAGAAACTAATTCGTGGTGCTAAGACTATATTTATAATGGCTCATAAAAATTTAGATTTAGATGCTTTAGGCAGTTCTATAGGTTTATATTCAATTTTAGAGAAGCAAAGAAAGAATTGCTATTTAGTAATAAATGATAAAGAACATGAGTTAGGCGTTGAAAAAGTATTAAGAGAATTAGATGGATGTTTACAAATAATTACAGGAAAAGAAGTGGAAGATAACTTATATTTACGTAATAAACGAAATCTTTTATTTATACTAGATACTAATAAGAAAGAATTAGTTCAAGATAATGCTATTATATCCCTATTTGATGAAGATAAAGTAGTGATTTTAGATCATCATGAGTTAGGTGAAACATCAATTTCTTGTCCTAATAGAATAATTGATAATACTGCTTCTAGTACTTGTGAAATGATAACAAATTTAATAGAAACTTACAATTCACCAATAGATCCATACTATGCAACCCTAATATTATCTGGAATAGTTTTAGATACTAATAATTTTACTCTTAAAACTAATAGTGAAACATATTATAGTGCTTATTACTTATCTTGTATGGGAGCTAGTACTACTAAAGTTCAATATCTATTAAGACAAGACTTAAAAGATTATATGGAACGTCAAAAATTAATTACTAATGTAGAGATAATTAATGATAAAATAGCTATTGCAAAGGGAAGTAGTTATTCTATTTATAGAAGAGAAGACTTAGCTAAAATAGCTGATACTTTACTTTTCTTTAATGATATAGAATTATCTTTTGTAATTGCTAAAACAGCTAATAATGTAACCTCTATCAGTGGGCGTAGTATTGGTAAAAAAAGTATTGCTAATATATTGTCTAGAATTGGTGGAGGAGGAGACAAAATGGGAGGAGCTGCTCAATTTGAGAATCTTCCAATCAGTAAAGTCTCTGAAAAATTAAATCAAGCAATTAAGGAGGAAGAATAATGAGAGTAATTTTTCGTCAAGATGTAAAAGGGGTAGGAAAGAAAGATGAAATTAAAGAAGTAAAAGATGGTTATGCTATTAATTTTCTAATTAAAAAGAATCTTGCTGTAGTAGCTAATCAAGAAAACTTAGACAACTTAAAAAAAGAACAAGCTATAAGAAAAGAAAATCATGATAAAGCAAAGAAAGAAGCAATGGAAGAAAAAGCTAAATTAGAAAAATTAGTTTTAACCTTTAAAGTAAAAACTGGTGAAGGTGACCGTGTCTTTGGAAGTGTTAGTCAAAAACAAATAAAAGAAGAATTAAAGAATAATGGATATAATATAGATAAAAACCAAATTAAATTGCAAGATTCACTATCATCTTTAGGTTTTCATAAGATAGAAATAGAATTATATAAAGAAGTTAGTGCTATTGTAAAAGTTCATTTAGTAAAGTAGAAGTAAAGGAGGAAGTTTATGGCCTTAAGAGAATTACCACATAATAAAGAAGCTGAAATGAGTGTATTGGGTTCTTGTTTTTTATCAACAGATGCAGCTACACTTGCTCTAGAAAATTTATCAGAATCTAGTTTTTTTGATACTAGAAATGCCAAAATCTTTAAGGCTTTTCAAAACTTACATGAAGAAAAAACTCCTTTAGACTTAACAACAGTTACAACAGAACTTACTAGAATGAATGCTTTAACAGAGGCAGGGGGCGTTTCTTATTTAACAGAAATAATTGAGTTTGTTCCAACAGCCAGTAATATAGATTATTATATCAAAGAAGTAGATAAAACAGCTCTTTTACGAGGATTGATAGAAACAGCTACTAATATAGTAACATTAGGTTATAATCAAGAAGAAAATGTTAATGATGTGTTAGACCAAGCAGAAAAGCAGATACTAAATATTGCTAAAAATAGAAAAAGTGGAGAGTTTCAAAGTATTCAAGATGTGTTAATAAAAACCCAAGAAGACTTAGAAAAGCTAGCTGAATCTAAAGGAGAAGTAACCGGTATTGCTACTGGTTGGTATGACTTTGATAAGTTAACAGCTGGTCTTCATGAAAATGAAATGATTATAATAGCTGCTCGTCCTGGTATGGGTAAAACTGCCTTTGCTCTTAATCTTGCTACTTATGTAACTACTCACTCTGATAGTACTGTAGCAGTATTCAACTTAGAAATGGGAGCTAGTCAGTTAGCAAATCGTATAATCTCCTCACTTGGTCAAATAGAAGGTTATAAGATGAGAACAGGTAAATTATTAAATCAAGATTGGAAAAGATTTAATGAAGCAACTACTCAATTATCTAAAGCTAAACTTTATATTGATGATACACCAGGAATAACTATCGGCGAAATAAGAGCCAAGTGTAGAAGATTAGCAAGTTCTACTGATGGACTTAACCTAGTAATAATTGACTACTTACAGTTAATTTCTGGAGGAAAAAATTATGGAAGTAATAGACAACAAGAGGTAGCTGATATTTCTCGTAGCTTAAAAACTCTTGCTATGGAGTTACATATACCAATAATAGCCCTTGCTCAGTTATCACGTAGTGTTGAAGGAAGAGAAGATAAAAGACCAATGCTTTCAGACTTACGTGAGTCTGGTTCTATTGAGCAGGATGCTGACTTAGTAGGATTCCTATATAGAGATGATTACTATAATAAAGAAGCTAAGAAAGATGCAACTAGTATTAGTGAATTTATTATTGCTAAGCATAGAAATGGTCCTCAAGCTACTATCCAGTTATTATTTAAAAAAGATACATCAACCTTTCTTAATATGACTAAAGGACCAGAAGAGGAGGAATAAAATGGGGAAAAAGATATTAGTTATAAGTTTTGCACTAGTTATAAGTTTTTTATTAGTTTTCTTTTGTCCTATATCTAAAGCTAAAGAGCCACAGGAAGTATATAGAGTTTATCTAAAAGGAAAATCACTAGGATTAATAGAAAATAAAGAAAAATTAGAGCAATACATAGATAGAGAACAAGAAAAAATTAAAAATAAATATAAAGTAGATAAAGTTTATGCTCCGGAAGATTTAAAAATAGAAAAAGAAATAACGTATCAAGAAAAAATTTCTACTACTAAACAAATATATGATAAATTAGCAGATTTAGAATCCTTTACAATAAATGGGTATGCTATTAAGATTAAAGGGATAGATACAGTTAATGAACAAGGAGAAAAAGTAAAAGGAGTAGACCAGACAATTTATGTTTTAGACAAAGATGTTTTTACAAATGCTATGGATAAAACTATTAGATCATTTGTTAATAATGATGATTATGAAAAATATCTAAACAATAAACAAAAAGAAATTAAAGATACAGGTACCATAATAGAAAATGTTTATATAGATAATAAAATATCAGTTAAGAATACTAAAGTACCTGTTGATAAAACTATTTATGAAAGCGTTGATGATTTAAGTAAGTATTTATTATTTGGTACTTTAGATGAATATCAAAAGTATACTGTTCAAGATGGAGATACTATTACTGATATAGCTTTTAATAATAAACTATCTGATAAAGAATTTTTAATTGCAAACCCATCATTTAAAGATGAAAATAGTCTATTGTTTACCGGGCAACAAGTAACTATAAATATTATTAAACCACAATTTAGATTAGTAGAAGTTGATCATACCGTTTTTGACCAAGAGATAAAATACGATACAGAAGTTAAGTATGATGAAAATAAGATGGCTGGAACAGAAGAGGTTACTCAAAAAGGAGAAAATGGTCTTCAAAGAGTTACTAGTAAGATACAAAAAGTTAATGGGCAAATAGAAAGCTCTGTAATTAATGAAAGTGCTACTGAAAGACTAAAAGAACCAGTTAAAGAAATAATAGTTAAAGGTAAAAAACAAAATTCTTATTCATCTGGTATGGATATAACAGGTACAACTAAAGTAGAGGGTTATTGGAAGTGGCCTACAGCAACACCATATACTATTAATAGTCCTTATGGTTATCGTTGGGGAGTATTACATGATGGAGTAGATATTGGTGGTGGATATGGTTCACCTATTTATGCAGCTAATAATGGAGTAGTAGTACAATCTAGTTCTAAATATGATAATGGTCAATTTGTAGTAATTAATCATAATAACGGTTATTATACAATGTATGCTCATTTATCAGCACGATATGTAAAGGTAGGACAAAATGTTTCTATTGGTCAACAAATTGGAGCAATGGGAAAAAGTGGTTTTGCAACAGGAACACATTTACACTTTGGACTTTTCAGGGGATTTCCTTACCGAAGAGGATCAACATCATTACAACCACTTAGTTTATTCTAATGAAAATAATAACACTAGCGAGTGGTTCCAAAGGAAATACTTCTTATATAGAAGTAGGAAATACTCGCTTTCTTATTGATATAGGAATTACTTATAGACATTTATTAGAAAGATTAGAAGAGATTGGTAAAAGTATTGATGATATAGATGCTCTACTTATTACGCATACTCATTCTGATCATATCAAAGGATTAAAAGTTTTTGTAAAGCATAATAATGTACCAGTTTATATAAGAGAAGAAATGTATAAAGAATTGAAAGAAATATTACCTAAAGAGAAGGTAGAATTATATAGTGATAAAATGCATCTTAAGAATGTAACTATAGATTTAGTTCATACATCACATGATGCTCCTGGTTCGGTTGGATTTTTAATAAACAATAGCTTGGTTTATATTACTGATACGGGTTATATTAATGAAAAGTATTATGACTTATTATCTAATAGAGAGATATACTATATAGAAAGTAATCATGATGAACAGATGCTTTTGACAGGACCTTATCCCCATTACTTAAAACAAAGAATACTAAGTGATAAAGGACATTTATCTAATGGAGCGACGGCTAACTATTTAGAAAAGTTTATTGGTTCTAATACTAAATACATTATTTTAGCTCATATAAGTGAAACAAATAATACTAAAGAGTTGGCACTAGGGACTACTAAAGAGGCATTAGCAAAGACAGCTTATAGTCCTAAAATAGTAGTGGCATCACAAGAAGAGTTAGGAGAGGTAGTGGAAGTTTAATGATAAAGTTAATTGTTGTTGGAAAAGTAAAAGAAAAATATTTTACTGATGCTATTAAAGAATATGAAAAAAGATTAAGTAAATATACAAAACTAAATATTATAGAAGTAGCAGATTGTGGGATTGAGGAAATAGATAAATCATTAAAAGTAGAAAAAGAAGCGATAATGAAACATCTTACTCTTAAAGACTATATTATTTTACTAGATGTCAAGGGAAAAGAAATGACATCAGTAGAGATGGCTAACTTATTAGCAGAAAGAGAAATGAATAATAGTAATATAACATTTATTATTGGTGGTAGTAATGGCTTTCATGAAGATATTTATTCACTAGCTAAAGAAAGATGGTCTTTTTCTAAATTAACATTTCCTCATCAATTATTTAGAGTAATGTTCTTAGAACAACTATATCGAACATATAAAATAAGAAATAATGAAAGGTATCATAAGTAGAGGTGTAATAATGATAGGTAATGATTGGGATGAACATTTAAAGAGGGAGTATGGTAAAGCATATTTTCAAGAATTATTAAAATTTGTGGATGATGAATATCATCAAAAAGAAATATATCCAAAGAAGAATGAAATATTTAATGCTTTTAGAAATACAACTTATAAAGATACAAAAGTAGTAATCTTAGGACAAGATCCTTATCATGGAGTTAATCAAGCTCAAGGACTTTCTTTCTCAGTAAGAGATGGGTTAAGGAAACCACCAAGTTTAGTTAATATCTTTAAGGAGTTAGAAAGTGATCTAGGAATACCTTTTCCAGAGAGAAATAGTTTACTACCTTGGGCTAAGGAGGGAGTGTTGCTTTTAAATAGCGTTTTAACTGTTGAGAAAGATAAAGCAGCATCTCATAGTCGCCATGGCTGGGAAGAATTTACTGATAAAGTTATAGAAGAAGTAAATAAAAAAGAAGATCCTGTTGTTTTCATTTTCTGGGGTAATTATGCTAGAGCAAAAAAGGTATTAATAACTAATCCTAAACATTTGGTTCTAGAATCTGCTCATCCATCACCATTTTCTGCATATAATGGATTTTTTGGTAGCAGACCATTTTCTAAGACTAATGAATTTTTAATAGCTAATGGAATAAAACCAATAGATTGGAACATAGAAAAAGACCTTTAGGTCTACTTAGAGAGAATAGCAAAAGATTCTCTTTTTTCTATCTTATAAATATCTAACTCTTTAAAATGAGAGAATAAACTTACAATATTACTAGGAAATTTATGAATATAGTTATTAATTTCTACAGCGTTATCATTATAATATTTTAGACTTCCTTTTAAGTCACATTCATTATCATCAAATCGTCCTATTAAATTATTAAGCTTTTTATTAGATTCATATTCTTCAGCATCAGCTTCTTTTAATAGCTTGTTACCAAGTGAGCTTAACTCAATATAACATTGATGTTTACTTATCTCTTTTTTCTTAAACTCTTCTAATTCTTTTTCCATATCTTTATCAATAATTTTAGCAATTTTTAAAAGTATTTCTATTTTCTTTTCAAGGATTAATTCAATATTGTTATCAGCTTCTTCCACTTTTAGAAAGTAAAAATTAAATTTATTTTTATAATATAGGAAGTTTATTACCAATAACAAAATAACTAAAAGTACTAATCCTAATATTAAATATATCATCTTATCACATCCTAAATGGATTATATCAAAGAAAAAAGAAGATTACAATTGTCTTCCTTAAGTTTCTTTATTATCCGTTAATAATTCGTCAAAGACCGGGTCTGTCATTGTAGGTTCAGTTCCTTTAATATAATACATCATTTTAGTTTTAGTATCATTTTCTGTAGCTGGTTTTCCAGTGATAGGATTAACTAAGACACCTACAACATTATCTTTAGGTTTGTACCAGTTATCTTCTTTTCCTTGCATGTAGTCTTCAATTGATTTAATCCAGATATTTTGAGCATACTTATATTCTTTAGGTTCTAAATCCCTATTATCATCATAACCACACCATACTAGAGCGACTACGTCCTTGTTATAACCGATATACCAGTTATCAGTATTAGTAGTACCACTTTTTAAAGCATAAGTATGAGTCATTTTTGATGCTAGATTAATAGCTGTAGGATAATTATAATCGATAAAAGCAGAATCATAAGTAGCAGTTAGTAAGTTGCTTAGAATAAAAGTTAGACTAGAGTTTAAAACTAATTCCTTTTTATTATCAGCTTCATATAAAATATTACCTTCTTGGTCTACTATCTTTTCAATGAAATGAGGCTTTATCTTATAACCTTCATTAGCAAAAGTGGCATAACCACCAGCCATTTCTAGCATTGATATTTCACTAGTACCAAGAGCAAGAGATGGGACTTTATCAAGTTTAGAAGTAATTCCTACTCTTCTAGCCATGTTAATTAATGTATCTTCACCTAAGAATAAGTGTGTTTTAACAGCATATATATTTTCTGAATAAGAAATAGCAGTAGCCATAGAAATAGGCTTATTTCCATACTTTTCATTATAGTTTTTAGGAGAGTAAGTATCTTTATTTGAAAAAGTAAAAGTTGTTTGTTCACTAGTAAAGGTAGTAGATGCAGTAAAACCATTTTCTAAAGCTGCATAGTAAAGGAAAGGTTTCATAGTAGAACCTACTTGTCTTTTAGCAGATATGGCTCTATTATATTCAGATTTATTATAGTCTTTTCCTCCGACTAGTGCTTTTACTCCACCTGTATTAGGATCCATTAAGATAGCAGCTGTTTCTAATTCATTATCTTTTAATACCTCTTTTACATTAGCTTCTAACTCTTTTTGTCCCTTAAGATTAAGACTAGTATAGATTTTTAATCCACCAGTTTCTAAGAAAGTACTAGGAATTTCTTTAAGGGACTTTAACTCATTCATAACTGCATCTTGATAATACATTACGGTAGATAATTCCTCTTTTTCTTTTTCCCCAACGAAAGTTAATTTTTCTTTAACAGCTTCATTATACTCATCAGCAGTTATTTTCTTTTCTTTTAATAAATTTTTTAAGATTAATTCTTGTCTAGCTTTAGCCTTTTTATAATTAACTAATGGTGAATAGTTACTAGGTGACTTAGGAATACCAGTTAAAATAGCTGCTTCGGCAAGATCTAAGTCTTTAGCTTTCTTTCCAAAATAAAACTGACTAGCATTTTCTATTCCATACATACCATGACCATAATTAATTGTATTTAAATAGCCTTCTAATATATCCTTTTTCTTATAATGAGATTCTATCTCAATAGTGTACCACATCTCATCCCATTTTCTTTTCCAAGTCTTAGAAAAGTCTAGGAATAAGTTTTTAGCATACTGTTGGGTTATTGTACTAGCACCTTGACTTCTATTCCTAGATAAAATATTAACATACATAGCTTTCATAATCCTTAAATAATCAAAACCTTTATGACGATAGAAATTTTTATCCTCAGTAGCAATTGTTGTTTTAATTACTTTATCAGAAATGTTATCAAGACTTACCCATTTACTATCGCCACTACCTTGAAAGAAAAGTTCATTATTTTCATCAAAAAGCATAAACTTATTAGCACTTTTGATTTGTAGTTTCGGTGATAAATAAGCATAGGAATAAGCACAAACATTAAAAATAATAAATAATAAAATAGAAAGTATACTAAATTTAGTAAGTTTTTTTATAAATTTCATTTAAATCACCTACATTTAGCTTGTCCAATCTCTTTAAAAATAACAATAATCTTGTAAGAAATTTAATTCATTGCTATAATATTAGCTGAATGAAAGGGAAACAATATGGAAGAAGTTAAAGTAATTGCTAAGTTAAGAACTAATGATGATGTTTTAACCTTTGAAGGAAAAGCTGATTTTGATAGAAAAAAACAAGTAATTCAATATCAGGATGAACATGCATTATTAACAATATATTTAAAAGATAAAATCTTACTAAGAGAGACAGAAGATGCCATTCTTAGTTATAAATTTTTAGAAAATGTAGATAATTCCTTTGAGATATATCTTAAAGATACAAAGCAATGTGGAACAGTAGGAATGAAGACTAAACAAATAAAAGAAGGAGTTAATTCCTTTTTAGTAATATATAGAATTGATGGTAATGATTTTGACCATGAATATAGTATAGAGTGGGAGGTTTAATATGAGTTTATTAAAAACAATAGAAGAAGATTTGACAAAGAAAATGAATGAAGCATCTATTCCAATCGAAAAAGTAACTTTATTAGAAAGTAAACGTAAAGATTTGGGAGATTATCAGTTAAATGATGCGATGAGTCTTGCTAAAATATTACATAAAAGTCCAATGCTTATTGCTGAAGATATGAAGAAAGTTTTAGAAGAAAGTAATTATTTTTCTAAAGTAGAAATAGCAGCAGTTGGATTTCTTAATGTTACCTTAAAAGATGAGTTGTTAATAGATTTTGTAAATAACTATTATAATAGTGATTCTAAAGATGTTGATAAGTTAGTTAATAAAAAAATATTTTTAGATTATGGTGGAGCTAATATTGCTAAGACTCTTCATGTTGGTCATTTAAGAAGTGCTAATATTGGCGAAGCTTTAAAAAGATTAACTAAAAGACTTGGTCAAGAAGTTATCTGTGATGTTCATTTTGGGGATATTGGTAGACAGTCTGGAATGGTTATTTATGAGTTAAGAAATAGATATCCTAATCTTAATTATTTTAAAGAAGAAGCAAGTGATAACTGGGATGAGTTACCCATAACAGCTAAAGATTTAGAAGAAATATATCCAGTAGCAAGTACTAAAGCTAAAGAAGATGAAAACATCATGGAAGAGGTAAGACTTATTACTAAAGAGTTAGAAGAAGGTAAACCTAATTATGTAGCTTTATGGGATAAGATTAAAAAATTATCAATAGAAGATATTAAAGGAGTTTATAAAAAGTTTAATACTGATTTTGACTTATGGGAAGGTGAAAGTGACTGTTATTCTTATATGATGCCTATGCTAGAAGAGTTAAGAAAAGATGGTTACTTGAAGAAAAGTGAAGGAGCAGAAATAATTGAAATAAAAGAAGATACTGATAAAGCTCCTATGCCTGACCTTGTAGTAGTAAAGAGTAATGGAGCAACTTTATATGCTACTCGTGAGTTAGCAACTATGGTATCAAGAGTTAAACGTTTTAATCCTGATGAAATGTGGTATCTAACTGATTTAAGACAAGGTCTTTATTTTGAACAAGTATTTAGAGCAGCTCATAAGACTAAAATAGTAAGTGATGATACTAAGTTAGAATTCTTTGGATTTGGAACAATGAATGGTCCAGATGGTAAACCATTTAAGACAAGAGATGGAGGAGCTTTATCCTTAAAAAGTCTTTTAAAAGAAGTAAAAGAAGAAGTAGCAAATCATTCTCATAACTTAGAAACTGAAGAAAATAAAGATGAGATAATTGAACAGATAGCAGTAGCAGCTATTAAATATGCTGATTTATTATCAAATAGAACAACTGATTATATCTTTGATCCTAAAAAATTTGTTGATGTTGAAGGAAAAACTGGCCCATATCTTTTATATACTACTATAAGAATGAAATCACTATTAAAAAAAGCAAAAGAAAATAATTTAGATTATAGTAAATATACGAAGATTAGTGAAGAAGTAGAAAAAGAAATAATAACATTATTACTAGCTAAGAATAAAGTATTACATAAAGCATATGATACAAAAGAATTAAATGTAATATCAGATTATTTATATCAACTTACTAGTACCTATAGTAAATTCTATGAAAAATGTCATGTTTTAACAGAAAAAGATAAAAATATTCAAGAAAACTGGTTACTTTTAACGAAAAATGTATATGATACAAATGTAGAGTTATTGACTATTTTAGGAATTGAAATACCTGAAAAAATGTAAAGTATATAAAAAAGTATTGCAATTGCTAATAAAAAATGATATAAGTTTATATGATTTGAATATTAAGAAGAAATTCATTTTGAATAGACTTTAATACGGGAGGAAAAGAAATGAAGTTGTCAGAAATGAAAAAAGAAGAATTAGAACTATTGTCAAATAAAGACATCACATTTTATCTTTTAGAGGAGCAAGGAAAGCAAAATACTGCTGAGCTTTTTAAAAGCATTGTAACTTTGTTAGAACTTCCAAGTAGTACTTTTGAAGAGAAAATAGGAGATTATTATACATCACTTACTACAGATAAACGTTTTATCATGTTAGAAGACGGTTGTTGGGATTTAAGAAGTCGTCATACATCTGATAAAATAGCTAAAATAGAAGATGAAGAAGATGATGATGAGGAATCAGATGAAATAAAGGATGACATGATTGCTGATGATATGGAAGAAGATAATTATGATTCAGGAGATGCTGATGACGATGATGATTATGTTGATCCTAATGAAGATTTAAAAGACTTGGTTGTCGTTGATGAAGAAGAACTAGAAAATGAATAGTTCTTTTTCTTTAAATTATTTGCAAGAGATGTTGTAGCTATGATATAATTAGCTCGACAGTCAGACAAAGAAAGGACTTGATTTAGATGATAGAAAGATTAGAAGCTACGCTTACTAAATATAATCAATTACAGACAGAGTTAATGAGTGAAGATGTTTTAAAGAATATTAATAAAACAAGGAAGATATCTAAAGAGATAGCAGATTTAGAAGAAGTAGTAACAGAATATAAGAAATATAAAAAAGTATTAGAATCTATTGTAGATACTAAAGAAATGTTAAATGATGATGAACTAAAAGAAATAGCTAAAGATGAATTAAAAACTTTAGAAGAAGAAAAAGAAAACATTGAAAAGAATCTAGAAATATTATTAATACCAAAAGATCCTAATGATTCTAAAAACGTTATTATGGAAATAAGAGGAGCAGCTGGTGGAGATGAAGCTAATATTTTTGCAGGTGATTTGTTTAGAATGTATTCAAGATATGCAGAAAGAATAGGCTTAAAGATAGAAATAATTAATGCTGTTGAAGGTACTGCAGGTGGATTTAGTCAAATAGAATTTATGATTAAAGGACAAGGAGCATATTCTAAACTTAAATATGAAAGTGGATCACATAGAGTACAAAGAGTGCCTGTTACAGAAAGTAATGGGAGAATTCAAACTTCTACAGCTACTGTTTTAGTAATGCCAGAAGCAGAAGATGTTAATATTACTATCGATCCAAAAGATTTAAGAATTGATATCTTTAGATCATCAGGTTGTGGTGGTCAAGGAGTAAATACTACAGATAGTGCTGTTAGAATTACCCATTTACCTACTAATACAGTAGTAACTTGTCAAAATGAGAGAAGTCAAATTCAAAATAAGGAACAAGCCATGAAAGTATTAAAAGCAAGACTTTATGATTTAGAACAACAGAAACATGACCAAGAACTTGGTAGTGAAAGAAGAAGTAAGATAGGTACGGGGGATAGAGCTGAAAAGATAAGAACTTATAACTATCCACAAAATAGAGTAACAGATCATCGTATTGGTTTTACTACTAATAGTTTAGATAGAGTAATGAACGGACAGCTAGATGAGATAATAGATGCTTTGACGATGGAAGATCAAAGAAGAAAATTAGCTGGTGAAGAAGCATAATGACAGTTGAAGAATTAATTGTATATGGTAAGGGTAAGACAAGTAGTGATCATGCTAAGATGCTACTTTCTTCGTATTTAGATGTTAATCCTTTAGAACTATTAACTATTTTAGATAAAGAGGTAGATAGTAATATAGAAAAAATATATAAATCATCATTAGAAGCTTTAAAAGAAAATAAACCTATTCAATATGTTATTGGTAATGTTAATTTCTATGGACTTAAGTTTATTGTTAATAAAAATGTATTGATACCACGATTTGAGACAGAAGAGCTAGTGGAACAGGTAGTAGAGTATACTAAAGACTTGAACAAAGATAAAATTAAAATATTAGATTTAGGATGTGGTAGTGGAGCAATCGGACTTACTCTTAAAAGCATCTTAAAAGATAGTGAAGTAACACTAACAGATATATCAAAGGATGCTTTAGAAGTAGCTAAATTAAATGCTAATAATCTTAATCTTGATGTTACATTTATCGAAAGTGATTGGTTTTCTAATGTAAAATTAGAGAAATATGATATTATTGTGTCTAATCCACCATATATAAGAACAGATGAAGAAATAGAAGAAATAGTAAAGAACAATGAGCCATCTTTAGCACTTTATGGAGGTGTAGATGGTCTTGATTGTTATAGAAAAATATTAGCTAATATTAAACCATATTTAAATAATAAATTTCTAATAGCTTTCGAAATAGGAGAAAGTCAAAAAGAAGAAATTTATGATATTGTAAATAAGTATCTTAAAGATATAGAAATTACTTGTAAAAAAGATTTGTATGGTCGAAATAGAATGATATTTGTTAGAAATAAAATTGATTAAAAATGATAAAAAGTCACCATTAATATATTAGAAAAAGGGTGATTTTTTTAATGAAAAAATTTCTAATAATAATAAGTTTAATCATTATCTCTTTGGCTAGTTATACTAAAGGAGAAGAAATTGTTATACCTGATGAAGCTATTAGATTTAGAGTAGTAGCAAAATCTAATAGTGAAGAAGATCAAAAGATAAAGATGAAGGTTAAAGATAACTTACAGGTAGAGATAAATAAATTATTAAAAAATAGTAAGTCTATTGATGAATCTAGGAGACTATTAAAATCTAATCAAAATAGCTTTTCAACTAATGTTAGAAATACTTTATTAACAAATAAGAGTAATGATATTTATAATATTAATTATGGATTAAACTATTTTCCTAAGAAAGAATATAAAGGTATAACCTATAAAGAAGGATATTATGAATCTTTAGTGGTTACCATAGGGGATGGAAAAGGTGATAACTGGTGGTGTGTGTTATTTCCCCCATTTTGTCTTATAGAAAATGATAAAAAAACAGATGTAGAGTATCGACTATACATTAAAGATATGCTAGAAAAATACTTCTAATAGATAGGGTATTTACATAAATTCTTAGTAGGTGGTGCTATGAATTTAGGACAATTAATAATAATTTCTATTAGCCTAAGTATGGATGCTTTTTCTCTAGCTATAATTTATGGAACATTAGGTCTTGATAAGAAAATGACTAACTTATTAAGTGCAATGGTAGGATCATTTCATTTTTTTATGCCCATACTTGGTAATTTAATTGGTTTATTTCTTTTAGAGTCTTTTTTACCTAATCCTGATTTGTTAGTAGGTATAATTTTTACTATATTAGCTAGTGAAATGCTCTTGAACTTAAAAGATTTAGATGCAAGAAAAATTAAAATAACTAGTTTTTACCAAGCTTTATTATTTGCTTTTAGTGTAAGTATAGATAGTTTTTCAGTAGGTATAGGATTAGGTGTATATGAAGAAAATACTGTTTTATGTGGATTATTATTCTCTATATTTAGTTTTTTATTTACAAAAATAGGATTAGATTGTGGTAAGAGATTAACTATTAGATTTGGTAAGATTGCTAATATCTTTGGAAGTATAATTTTGTTAATACTTGGAATAAAATATTTACTTATTTCAATTTAGAAGTATATTTACAAAAATAATGTTAATAGTAATAAGGGAGGTAAAAATGAAAAATAAAAACAATAATAGTAAGCAGAAGGAAAAAAATCAAAATAGAAATTGTCCATCTGCAAAAGAAGTAAATGAAAAAGAAATGTTTAGTAGACAAGAAGATTGTCCTAAAGATGAATTAGAAAATCAAGAAAATGAAAGATTTTAACGAAAATTTAGAATTTTTCGTTTCTTTTTTTTGACAAATTACTTGTTTTTCTTTATTATATTAGTAGAGATACAGTTTTTAGAGTGATTTATTTATTTTTAAGTCTAGTTGGAAACAAATTTTAAAATACTAATATAATATAGCGAAAGAGAGTAAGATATATGAAGTTATTAGAAATTAATGGTGGAAATAAGTTAACTGGTACCATTAGGGTTAGTGGTGCTAAAAATAGTGCTGTGGCTTTAATACCTGCAGCCATATTATCAGATGAAGAAGTAACTATTTGTAATGTACCAGATATTACTGATACAGAAGCATTATGTGAAATATTATCTTTTTTAGGAGCAAAGGTTAAAAGAGCTAGTGAAACTATTGTAATAGATTCAAAAGAGTTAGAAAATAAAGAAATACCAGCATCTTTAGCAAAGAAACTTAGAGCTTCATATTATTTTATGGGAGCTTTACTAGGTAAATATAAGAAAGTTACTATGTCATTACCAGGAGGGTGTTCTATAGGAGCAAGACCAATTAATTTACATTTAAAAGGTTTTGAAGCTTTAGGAGCTAAAGTAACTAATAAAGATAACTGCTATATAGTAGAAGCAGATGAGTTAATAGGTAATAATATTTATCTAGATTTTGCTAGTGTAGGAGCTACTATTAATATAATGTTAGCAGCTGTAAAAGCTAAAGGAAAAACAATTATTGATAATGCCGCTAAAGAACCAGAAATAGTAAATGTTGCTACCTTATTAAATAATATGGGAGCTAAGATAAGAGGGGCAGGTACTTCAAGTATTGAAATAGAAGGTGTTTCTTATCTTGGTAAATGTTTTCATGAGGTGATTCCTGATAGAATAGAAGCTGGAACTTATGTTATTCTAGGAGCTGCTGTAGGAGAAAACTTAAAAGTAGATAATATTATTCCTGAACATATTGAATCGTTAACTAGTAAATTAGAAGAGATGGGCGTTTTTCTTGATATTGGAGCAGATTATATAATTGTTAGTAAACAAGATAATTATAAAGCAATTCATGTTAAGACACAGACATATCCTGGCTTTCCAACAGATTTACAACAACCACTTACGCCATTACTTACCGCATGTAAAGGACAGAGTAAAATAGAAGAAACTATTTATGAAAATAGATTTATGCATATACCATATTTAAATTCAATGGGAGCAGATATACGAGTAAAAAATCAAACATCTACAGTTATTGGTCCTACAAAACTAGTAGGTTGTGATGTGGTAGCAACTGATTTAAGAGCAGGTGCATCTTTAGTAATAGCTGGTTTGATGGCTGATGGTACAACTAAGATAACTAATGTAGAACATATCTTAAGAGGATATGAAAATATTGTAGAAAAATTAACTAATGTTGGTGCTAAAGTAGAAATTAGAGAAATATAATATTATGACTCTAATTTTTTTTTAGGTGATAAAATGAAACATAAAAAACTTATTATCTTTTGTTTTCTACTTTTAATAATTTATTTAATTTATATGACATTTCATAATGATAAAATTAATTATTTAGCTATAGGGGATTCTCTATCCTTAGGAGTAAATGCTTATAATGAAGAAGGTTATGGCTATAGTGATTATTTAGCTAGTTATCTTAAAGAAAACAATAAACTTAATAATTATAGTAAAGACTTCGCTTTTGCGGGTTTTAGAATTGCCGATTTACAACACCAACTTGACATGAATCAAATACTAACAAGACAAAATAAGACTTTATCTTTTAAAAAATGTTTAAGAGAAGCAGATTTAGTAACTATATCAATCGGTGGTAATGACTTGTTGACTGAGATAAATATGTCAACAAGTGATATATCTATAATTGATGAGAAAAAACTGTTAGATATTTTTTCTAAAAAAATGAAGGAATTAGATAATTTACTTAAGAGTATTAGAAAATATAATAATAGAAAAATAATTTTGCTTGGTTATTATAATCCTTATGAGTATACAGATATAGTACCAGATAGAGTATTTGCCTATTTTGATGAAGAGATGAAGAAAGTGACTACTAAATATGATATAGAATTTGTATCAATTTACCTGGTTTTTAAAAATAATAATGACTATTTACCAAATCCAACTAATATTCATCCTTCAAATGAAGGGTATAAAGCCATATATCTAGAGATAATGAAGCAACTTAAAAAGTAAAAAAGTCTTGCCTTTCGTAAAAAAGTTTGATATATTATTAGCGGTTAGTCATTACTATGATATGAATTTATCATGGCGGAAGGAGAGATATAC
This sequence comes from Clostridium sp. CAG:451, assembly GCA_000438295.1. Taxonomy (GTDB): domain Bacteria; phylum Bacillota_I; class Bacilli_A; order RF39; family UBA660; genus Onthousia. The sequence goes on along the minus strand of FR901034.1, from coordinate 6,829 downwards.
ATGAAAAAGGGAATTCATCCAGAATATAAAACTTGTAAAGTTACTTGTGCATGTGGAGAAACATTTGAGGTTAAATCAAATAAAGATGAATTAACAGTTGAAGTTTGTTCAAAATGTCATCCATTCTATACAGGTAAGCAATCTCGTGCTTCACGTACAGGTCGTGTTGACAAGTTTAATAAAAAATATGGTTATACCCAAGATGCAGAAGCTTAATTGCTTCTTTTTTCTTGCACTCTAAATAAAAAAATGATATTCTCAATATGGTGAGTAGTATGGACAATATGTTTGATTTTGACTTGTGGGAAGAGTGTATAATAGAAGAGAATAAATCAAAAGATGAAGTTAAAAAAAGTTTAGAATTATTTAATATGAGTCAAACTTATTTTCCAAATGATGTAGTATATTTTTATAATGGGTCTAGAGAAATGAAAGCTAGTAGTCCAATTACTTGTGATATAAGTGGTTCTATTATAAGAAAGGGTACATTATATTGTTATTATAATCCACTAATTCAAAATAAAAGGACTGGTATTCGGTATAAATTAACAAGACCTATAAAAATAGAAACCAGTTATGAAGAATATTTGCCAAGAGACATGTTTTCGTTTGAAGAACTAGATGAAATCTTAAGTAGAGACAATTCAGAGTGTATTTATCATGGAATAGATGTATCCCATTTGGCAGTAGTCATGGGCGGAAGACTTGGTTTAAAAAATGCTAAAACTAAAAATTATCCACAAGACTGTGGAAAAGTTTTACTAAAAAATAAATAATTAGTTGTGGATAAAATTTTTGTAGAATAATACACAATACTTGTGGAAAAAATAATAAATGTTCAAAAATTATTCACAGATATTGTGGAAAAAAGTAAAAGAATATATTTTATTAACAATTAATTGTGGAAAGAAGGAAATAAATATGAAATTAGGAATTACATCAGATCATAGAGGATTTAAATTAAAAACAGATTTGTTTAAAAAACTAGAAGAGGAATATCAGATAATTGACTTTGGTACTTTTAGTGAAGAAAGTGTTGATTATCCTGATTATGCTTTTAAATTAAGTGAAGAAGTAGCTAATAAAAATTTAGATTATGGAATAGCTATTTGTGGCAGTGGAATTGGCATAAGTATTGCTTGTAATAAAGTTAAGGGAATAAGAGCAGCAAGAGTAGTGTCATTAGAAGATGTTTTAGAAACTAGAACTGATAATGATGCTAATATAATATGCCTTAGTGAAAAATTATCAACAGATGAAGCCTACAGTCTAGTTAAAAAATTTATTGAAACACCATTTTCAACTGAAGAGAGACATCATAGAAGAATTGAAAAAATAGCTAAATATGAGGATAGTCATGAGTGCTAAGTATTTTATTTATATTTTAGTTGGAATCTTAGTTATTTGGTCTTTTGATTCTTTAAATATAAATTCTTTATTTAAAAAAAATAGAGTACTACAAGCTAGAGTTTTATACTTTATGTTAGCACTTTCAATGACATACTTAGTAACTAACTTTATTTGGGACTTTTTTACAGTATCAAAAATTTTTTAAAAAATTGTATAATTTTCGCCTTTTAGGTAAAACTTTAAATGAGGTGAAAATATGAAAAGATTAAAACTAAAAAAAGGTGCAATAGTAGGAATTTATACTGCTATCTTTGTCTTTACTGGAGTAGGAGCTTATCTAGTAAGTCAAAACATGAAAAAAGATTTAAAACCTATCGAACAAGTTGAACATGTTAATAGTTCTATTCTAGATAAAGATGAAGATGTAGAAGTTATAAATGAAACTACTAAAATGATAAAACCTTTTAAAGATCAATCTGTGGCAACTACTAAATATTTTTATAACTACCAGGCTGATAATGCAACACAAGAAAAATCAATTTTGTATCATGAAGATACATATATTCAAAATTCAGGAATGGATTTTACTAAGAATGAAACCTTTGAGGTGATAGCAGTTTTAGATGGAACTGTTATTAATATAAAAGATGATGAGTTGTTAGGTAAAATAGTAGAAGTACAACATGAAAATAATCTTGTAAGTAGTTATCAAAGTTTAGGAGAAGTATCTGTTAAGAAAAATGATACAGTAAAACAAGGACAAGTGATTGGTAAGAGTGGAACTAACAGTATTGATAAAGAATTAGGGAATCATTTGCACTTTGAACTTTATTTAAATAGTCAAGTAGTAAATCCTGAGGATTATTTTGATAAAGAAATAAAAGCAGAGACTAACACTAATGAATCTAAGACTAATACTACTGAAACAAAGAAAGCAGAATAATGTTAACTAGAGATGATTAAAACCAATCATCTTTTTGTATGTAAAATAAAGTAATAAATGTAATTATAATGTATATATTTAAAATAGTAGGAAAAACTATTTTTGATGGGAAATTAATTTACAAGTAAAAGAAATTTTGTTAAAATATTAACAGTAAAAGGACGTGATATGATGTTAGCAAAGGATATTGGAATAGATTTAGGAACAGCAAATGTATTAATATATATAAAAGGTGAGGGAATAGTTTTAAATGAACCTAGTGTAGTAGCTATTGATACAGATAATAAGAAAGTTGTAGCAGTAGGACGTGAAGCTAGTGAAATGTTGGGAAGAACTCCTGGAAAGGTGAAAGCTATTAAACCGATGAAAGATGGAGTTATTGCTGATTTTGAAATAACAGAGATTATGCTTGACTATTTTATTAGAAAGATTCATGCTCGTAATTTCTTTTCAAGACCTAGAATCTTGATATGTTGTCCATCTAATATTACTCCAGTTGAGAAAAATGCCATTAAGGAAGCAGCTGAAAGAACTGGAGCAAGAAGAGTGTTCTTAGAAGAAGAACCTAAAGTAGCTGCTATTGGTGCAGGAATGGACATTTCTAAACCTAGTGGCAATATGGTTATAGATATTGGTGGTGGTACTACTGATATAGCTGTTCTTTCTTTAAAAGATATAGTTACTAGTGCTTCTATTAGAGTGGCTGGTAATGTATTTGATCAAGATATTATCAAGTTTATTAAAGAAAAGTATAAATTATTAATAGGTGATAAAACAGCCGAAGAAATAAAAATAGAGTTTGCTAATGTTTATAATCCTGATAAGAAGAAAAAAATGGAAGTAAGAGGAAGAGATTTAATTACAGGATTACCTAGTACAATAGAAATATTTGAAAATGAAACTGAAGAGGCTTTATCTGAATCACTTCAAAAGATAATTAAAGCAGCTACTAATGTTTTAGAACAAACTCCTCCAGAATTATCAGCAGATATTGTAGAAAAAGGAGTAATCTTAACTGGTGGTGGAAGTATGTTGACAGGTTTAGTTCCATTATTAAAAGATAAACTAAAAATTCCTGTTTTTATAGCTGATACTCCATTAACTTGTGTAGCAGAAGGAACAGGAGTTTTACTTGATGATGTGAGAAGTCTAGAAGATAACTAGACTTTTTTCTTTTTTTAAAATAATTGTACAATAGAATATAAACTGATATAATTGAATAAGAAAAGAGGAAGTAAAATGAATCAAGAAATATTAAGTGCTTTAAAGATAGTAGCAGTAACCTTTCTTTGCTCAGCACTAATAATGCCTGGAATGAAAAAAATAGCCTTTCATATAGGTGCTTTAGATATTCCAAGAAGTGATGAAGGTAATAGACATATTCATAAAAGAGTAATGCCTAAACTTGGAGGAGTTGGAATATTTTTAGCTTTCTTAGTTGGTTATATGTTATTTGGAATAGAAAGTATTCAAATGAACTCAATTTTGATAGGAAGTTTTATAATTATTCTAACTGGTATTATTGATGATATAAAATCTATTCGGGCAAGTAGAAAGCTACTGGGACAATTAATTGCTGCTTGTATCATAGTATTTTACGGAGGAATACTTTTAAATAATATTACGGCCTTTGGTTATACAATCGATTTTGGAATTTTGTCTTATCCACTGACAATTTTCTTTATAGTTGCTTGTACTAATATTATTAATTTAATAGATGGTTTAGACGGATTATGTGGTGGTATATGCAGTATTTTCTTTTTAACTATCGGTATAATTGGTTTCTTTCAAGGTAGAAGCGGTAGTCTTGTTATGATTTTAACATTTATTATGTTAGGTGCTACTTTAGGATTCTTACTTCATAATTTTCATCCAGCTAAGATATTTTGTGGCGATTGTGCTATGTTCTTAGGATTTATAATAGCAGTAATAACACTTTTAGAATTTAAGGGACCTGCTTTGACTAGTTTATTTGTTCCAATAATGATTTTAGGTATACCTATTCTTGATACATTGTTTGCTATTATTAGAAGACTTCTTAAGCACCAGCCACCATTTGCTCCTGATAAAGATCATATTCATCATCAATTATTAGGAATGAATTTTTCTCACAGAACAACAGTGTTAATTATTTATGGAATTGATTTCTTATTTGCAACTGCTTCAATCTTTTATATACTTAAAGATCCTGTTTTAGGTAAAGTATTTTATATTTTGATATTTATAGTAGTAGTATGGTTTGTTTTAAGAACTAGTATTATCTCTCCTAAAAATAAAGAAGTGACTGATAGTATAATTGATAAAGTGGAAGGTACTATTAAGAAAGAAAAACGTAAAAAAAGTAAAAAGGTTAAATAACCAGTGGTTAAACAGCTACTGGTTTTTTACTGCAAAAATATCCACTTTTATGGAAAAATATGGTAAAATTAAGGGGTCGGAGGTATACCAAATGATAAATTTTATTATATGTGATGATGAGGAAATATTTAGGGATTCTATTAAAGAAAAAATAGATAGTTGTATGATGAAAAGTACTGCGGAATATAAAACTTATTTTTTTAGTTGTTATGATGAGAAATTTTTCAATTTTGCTAAGAATCCTAATGGTTTTAATGTTTATTTTTTAGATATTCAAATGCCAGAAATAGATGGTATTGATGTAGCTAGATATGTAAGGTACAAACTAGGTGATTGGAGTTCATTAATTATTTTTGTAACTAATTTTAGTAAGTATAGAAATAAGATTTTAACTAGCCGTTTGGATGTCTTAGACTATATTAAAAAGTCTAAAAGAGGTTATGAGGAATTGGAAGAAGTTATTGCTATAGTGCTTTCTAAATATAGGAGTACAGATTCTTGTTTAACCTTTGAAAAGGATTATTCTGTTTTCAAAATTAAGTATAGGGATATTATCTTTATAGAACGAGAGTTAAATAGTAAGTGTTGTATTTTATATACCACTAGTGGTGAATATAGAATAACCAAATCTTTAGCAGAAATTGAAGAATTACTAGATAATCGCTTTCTTAGAACACATCGTAGTGCAATTATTAATGTAGATAAAATAATTGAATACAATGTTAAAACAAATACAGTGATTTTTTCTACGGGTGAATCAACTGATTTGGTAGCAAGAAGTAAAAGAAAGGAGTTGAAGGAACGTGTACTCAGCTATAATTAAATGTTTTAATACATTAGTAATTAACATATTCTTAGTATTATTTGTTAATGATGTTGTAAAATCAAACTTTAAGTTTTTTTCTTTACATACATTACTATGGTTACTAGTTAGTATTAGTCCATGTTTATTTGTGTACACAATTGGCTATAATTTTTTATTTACGGTTCTATCGTTTGTTTTCTTAACTATATCTTTGCATAGATTATTTGATATATCTTTTACAGAGGGCATGATGTTTACTTTATATTTTATGTTAATGTCTATAATACCTGATTTGATATCTAGTGCAGTTGCTATAAACTTTTTTAAGTATGAGCTTATTAATCCTTTATTTACTATTTTTACAAACTTTTTTATTTCAGTATCCACATATTATTTATTTAAAATTGGGTACATAAAGAAGTTTACTAAAAATAGTCAAAAAAATGTAAAAGAGTTGCAAGATAAAAATATTATTGCCTATGTCTTACTTGCAGCCTTAGCAATAGGTATATCTTATTATATTATTATTGAAATATATATACCATCTAGATTTTATATTGCTACTAATGTCATTATAATTATTTTTGTAATTTTAACTTTTATCTATATAGGCAAAATTATAAAGTATAATAAATTAAAAGTTAAGAATTCTATATTATATGAATGTATGGCAAATATTGAAGATTATCAAGAGGAACAAGATTTGAAGATTCATGAGTATAAAAATCAATTATCTAAGATTACAGCAATAACTTCTGATAAGAAAGTTCTATCTAAAATTGAAGAAATACTTGATGTCGATTTAACTGCAGATACTTATTTACTCGGAAAAATAAGAAGTATACCAAAGGGAGAATTAAAGAGCCTAATCTATTATAAACTTTTAATTGCAAGTAGGGAAAATTTAAACTTTTTTATAAATATAGGTAGTGAAATTGATAACGAAGTATATAACTTTAATAAAAATCAGTATAAAATTTTAAGTAATTTAATTGGCATCTTTTTTGATAATGCCATTGATGCTGCTAAGAAATCAAAAGAAAAAGAACTATATTTTGAAATATATGATTCAAATATTGGTTTAACATTTTTAATATCAAATACTTATAAAGGAAAAATTGATTTATCAAAAATAGGAACTAAGGGATATACTACTAAGGGAGGCTCACATGGTAAAGGATTACATTTGGCAAAAAAGATGTTGAATAAAAATAATAATATTTCTACTAGAACGATAATTAATGGCAATCAATTTGTTCAGAAGATAATAATAAAAAAGGAATGAACTTAGTCCATTCCTCAGGTTGTTGACAAAGTGAATTTTTTGTTAACAACCTTTCTTTTTAATAAACAAGGTGATATAATGAACTTGC
>FR901033.1 GCA_000438295.1 Clostridium sp. CAG:451 | reverse complement strand
TTGCCAAGATTTTTTTTGCTTTATTTTAAATTTTACAAAACATCTTGAAATCTTATATTTTACTTTGTTATAATGGACTAGATGGAAAGAGGGAAGATTATGAATTATAAAATTACATCATATAATGAAAAAGATACTATATCTTTAGCTGAAAATATTGAATCAGAACATTTTCCTAATATGGTCATATGTTTAATAGGTGATTTAGGTAGTGGAAAAACAATTTTTACTAAAGGCTTTGCATCAGCCTTAGAGGTTCAAGAAGAAGTTACTAGCCCAACTTTTAATATAATAAAAGAATATAATAGTGGTCAACTTCCACTATATCATATGGATGTTTATCGATTAGATGGGAAAGTAGAAGATATTGGCATAGAAGATTACTACGATAAGGGTGGAGTTACTATCATTGAATGGGCAGATATGATTAAAGATTATCTTCCTGAAGAAAGACTAGAAATCAAATTTAAGCTTTCTAGTGATGATGAAGATACTAGAATTATAACTATTACTCCATACGGTAAACAATATGAAGATTTATGTGAGGACGTATTATGAAAGTTCTTTACGTAGATACATCTTCAGATTATTTATATAGTGGAATTGTTATAAATGACGTTTTAGTTAATGAATGTCAGGAAAAATTAGGTAAAGATTTATCTAAAGAGGCATTACCCAGAATCATAGGTGTTTTTAAAAAAGCTAATATAACACCAAAGGATTTAGATAAAATCATAGTAGTAACTGGGCCTGGATCTTTCACAGGAATTCGAATAGGTGTTACTATTGCTAAAACCATCGCTTGGAGTCTTAATATACCAATTGTACCTATCTCAGGACTTACTGCTATGGCAATTTCAAACAAGCAAGAGGGTTACTCTATGCCACTTATAGATGCTCGTCGTGGATTTGTCTATGGAGCCTTATATGACAATAATATCAACTCTATAGTAGAAGATTCACATATACTCTTAGAGGAGTTAGTTAAAAAGTGTTATGATTATAGACCAATTACTGTTATTACCAATAATGAAATAGTGACTAACTACAATGTAAATGGATATGAACCAGATATTTTAAAAATAGTAACATATTTTAAAAATAAAGAAGGATTGAATCCACATCTAATAAATCCAATATACTTAAAAAAGACAGAAGCTGAGGAAAAAGCTAATTTATGATAAAAGAATATAATAGTTATCCACAGATATCTGTGGATAACTTTATTTATAAGCTTTCAAAACAAGAGTTTTCCACAGATCCGTTCTTAAGATTATTAGTATTTGAAGATGATAACACAATAAAAGGCTTCTTACTTTATAGTGAAATATATGATAGAATAGAAATTAATCAAATTGAGGTTTTAAAAGAGTATCAAAAGAATCATATAGCATCATCATTAATGGAATATTTAATAAATAGGGCAAAAGAAAAACAACTTGATAATATTACTCTAGAGGTAAAAAAAGATAATTATCAAGCAATAAACTTATATCATAAATATAAGTTTATTGAAGTAGGAAATAGAAAAGGATATTATAATGGTATAGATGCTATATTAATGGAATTAATATTAGATTTGGAAGTGTAAAAGATGAAAGATATTTATATATTAGGAATAGAAAGTAGTTGTGATGAAACTAGTTGTTCTATTGTAAAAAATGGAAGAGAAGAAATAGCAACTTCAACATCAACACAAATTTCTATTCATGAAAACTTTGGTGGAGTAGTACCAGAAATAGCAAGTCGTGAACATGTAAAGAACATAACCTTTGTAATAGAAGATTGTCTTCAAAAAGCAAAGATGCAAATAGAAGATGTTGATGCTATAGCAGTTACTTTTGGACCAGGCTTAATAGGAAGTTTATTAGTAGGATTAGAAGCTGCAAAAACATTAAGCTTTGTTTATAATAAACCACTAATACCTGTTCACCATATAGCAGGTCATATTTATGCCAATAGTTTAGTAGAAGAATTTAAATTTCCTCTGATAGCCTTAGTTGTAAGTGGTGGTCATACAGAACTAATTAAGATGAATGAACACTTAAACTTTGAAAAATTAGGAGGAACACTAGATGATGCAATAGGTGAATGTTATGACAAAGTAGCTAGAGTAATTGGTTTGCCATATCCAGGAGGACCTAAACTTGATAAATTAGCTCATACTGGTAAGAATACCTATCAATTACCAATGCCATTAAATGACGATAGTTATAATTTTTCATTCAGTGGTTTAAAAAGTGCTGTTATCAACTTAGCTCATAAGGAAAAACAAAATAATAGAGAAATAAATCAAGCAGATTTAGCTTGTTCCTTTCAAACAGTAGCCATTGGTAGTATTGTAAATAAAACAAAAAAAGCATTAGTAAGTGAAAACATTAATAATCTAATAGTAGCTGGTGGAGTAGCAGCTAATCAACAACTAAGAGAAGAAGTAGATAAGCTAGCTAAAGAATTAAATATTAATTACTCAATCCCACCACTTAGCTTTTGTACTGATAATGCAGCTATGATAGCAGCAGCCGGTTATTATCTTTATCAAAAAGGAGTAAGAGCAGACTATAATTTAAATGCTATTTCTAGTGTCAACTTGTAAAGAAACATATTTAAAATATGTTTTTTTTATGGAAAACATTTCTTTTTTTAAAAACTGTGCTATAATCAATAATAGGGAAGAGTAGATTAATAAGTAGCAATTATTAATCAAAAATTCAACAACTCATACTTGATATGAGGAAAAGAATAGAAGGAGAGAAGTTTATGTTGAAAACAAAAGTAGGGTATAGTACTCAAAAAGACAGTTTTACTAAAGGTGTAGAAACTGCCAAAAAAGCAAAACTGGGAATGAAACCAAAACTAGGATTACTTTATACTTCATGTCAAGATGATGTAGAAGAAGTAGTAAAAGGAGTTCGTTCTACAATGAGAGGAGTTCCAGTAGTTGGTTGTACATCAAGTGGAATGGTTATGACTAATGACGGAATAATTGCTAGTGAAGATGGTTTTGCTGCAATGATGAGTTTTGATGATAAAAACTTATCAGTTGGAGTTGCTTGTCACGAAGCCGGAAAGAATGCTAGAGAAATAGGAAGAAAAGTAGCAAGAGAAGCAGTATTAAATGCTGGAGCAACTTATTCACCAGATTATTTCTACATGGTAGCAAGTCCAAAAGAAGAAGAAGATTACTTAATGGGAATCCAAGATATTATTGGACGAGTTCCAATGTTTGGAGGAAGTGCAGCCGATGATACAGTAGAAGGTAATTGGAAAGTCTATTGTAATGATAAAGTATTTTCTGATGGAGTAGCTGTAGTATTTTTCTATACAGACAACGAAATAGCAACTTCTTATACAGGAGCATATCGTGAATCTGATAATGTTGGATTAATTACAGAAGTTAAAAATAACCGTACATTAGCAAAAATTGATGGTGTTTCTGCACTTAAAAAATATGCTGAATGGACTGGTACAACTGTAGATAAATTACATGGTCAAAACTTGTTAGTAGCATCAATTACTAAACCATTAGGAGTAAAAGATCCACTAGGAAACTTAACTGTTGTACGTCATCCAATGTTTGGTGATGATCAAGGAACTAAGACTCCAAATGATGATACTATTAACTTAGGAAATAAAGTAGTAGAAAAAACAGCTATTATTCAATTAGAAGCAACAGTAGATGAATTAATTGATTCTACAAAAGCTACATTAAAAGATTTAAAAAGCCAATTATCATGTGATCCAGCCGGATATGTATTAGTACACTGTGGAGGAAGAAAACTAGGAATTGGTAATAGAATAGACGAAGTTTATAATAATCTAGTAGAAGAAGCACATGGCGTTCCATTTATTACAATCTTCACTTTTGGTGAATATGGATATGATGAACATTCATGCAACATCTGTGGTGGACTAATGTTATCATTCACTGGATTTGGAAAAGAATAGGAGGACAAATGAAAAATTTAATTGGAGGAAAATTTGTAGATGCTAGTAATGGAGAAAAAGCAGATGTAATTAATCCGGCAACTAATGAATTAATTGATACTGTTCCATTAGCAACTGAAGAAGATGTAGACCTTTGTGTAAAAGAAGCTGCAAAGGCTCAAAAAGGTTGGGCTAAAATGCCACTTCATGAAAGAGGAGATATACTTTATAAATTTGCTGATTTAGTAGAAGCTAATCATGAAGAACTTGCTCAATTATTATCTAAAGAAACAGGAAAACCAATAAAAGAAGCAAGAACTGAAATTAGTAATACAAAACATTTCATTCATGGATATGTAGAAAAAGCAAAACATGATTATGGAAATGTCATTCCAGCAGGTAGTGAAGTTGGACAAGAAAAAACTATGCAAATAACAGTTCAACAACCATTAGGAGTAGTAGCTTGTATAATTCCATTTAACTTTCCATGTGACTTATTTGGTCAAAAAGTACCTAGTGCTTTAATAATGGGAAATAGTGTAATTGTAAAACCATCTACTGATAATCCACTAACATTACACAGATATTGTGAGTTACTAAAAGATGCTGGAGTACCAGATGGTGTTATTAACTGTATATCAGGACGTGGTTCTGTAACAGGTAATGCCTTAGCAAAACATCCACAAGTAGCTTTAATTAGTGTAACAGGAAGTACAGAAGTAGGAGCTGAAGTAATGGCTAATGCAGCTGCTAATATCACTCATGTTATGCTAGAACTTGGTGGAAATGATGCTTTCATCGTAATGAATGATGCTGATATGGAATTAACTATGAAAGAATTAGTTTGGGGACGTCTTTATAATACTGGACAAGTTTGTTGTGCTAGTAAAAGATTCTTAGTACAAAAAGGTATTAAAGATGAATTTATTAAAAAAGCAGTAGAAACACTACAATCTCTAAAAGTAGCTATGCCTCAACAAGAAGATGCTGATATTGGTTGTCTAATTAATGAAAAAGCAGCAATAAATGCCGAAGAACAAGTAAGAAAAACACTTGATCAAGGAGCTACTTTAGTATATGGTGGTAGAAGGAATGGAGCTTTCTTTGAACCAACAATTATAGATAATGTAACAAAAGATATGGATGTAATGAAAGATATGGAAATCTTTGCACCAGTTATTCCTGTTTGTACTTTTGATACGTTAGATGAAGCTTTAGAAATAGCTAATCAAAGTAAATTTGGTTTATGTGGAAACATTATGACTAGTGATATGAAAACTGCTTTCAAAGCTGCTATGGAAATGGAAGTAGGAGGAGCAGTTATCAATGGTGCAAGTTTCTATCGTGCTATTGAAATGCCATTTGGTGGTTGGAAACATTCTGGAATTGGTAATGAAGGAGTTTCAACTACTCTAAAAGAAATGAGTCGTACAAAGACTATCGTTCTTAAAAATATTTTAGATTAAAACAAAGATTAGAATAAAGGGGAATCAAAATTGATTCCTTTTAATTAGCACACAATTATTTAATTATTTATTTATTTATTTATTTATTTTATTGAAAACTATGTTACAATATACTATATAAGATAGAGGTGTTATATGAAGATATATTTATTTTTAACTGATAAAATTAAATCATATTTACTTCCTGATATAATAGAAGGAAGTTATAGTTTTTATAATATAGATGACAGTAAATTAATTAATATTGAAGCCCGTGATAATAAATGGACAATATATTCAACTAGAGATTCTAAAATTATTAATGGTAGTTTTTATGTAGAAAGTACTGAATTAAAAGATAATACATACTATGTTCTAAAAAATGATGACATGACATATTTGATTTATATTACCAATATTAAAAATAATGATTTTCTAAAATATTCTTACAATAAAGATATAAATTTAATAATTGGTACCACTTCTGATTCAAGTATCATTTATAATAATGGCCTAATAAAGGGAGTAGCTGCTAAAATATGTTATATTGACGATATATTGTCTATTGATATTGAAAATGCAGTAGGGTTCATATATTTAAACAATATAGTTATAAGAGGTAAACAACCAATAAGTATTGGCGATAAGATAAATATTGCAGGTCTAATGATTATATTTATGAGAGATTTCTTTCTTATCTCTAATATACCAGAAAATTTACAAATAAATGATTCGTTAGCAAGAATAAGTAAATATTCATTTCCAACCAGTGAAAAAATTCAGTTTCGAGAAATTAAAGACAGAGAATTATACTCAGAAAAGTCATACTTTTCAAAATCACCAAGAATAAGAAGAATTATTAAGACTAAAGAAATAAAATTAAGTCCTCCACCAAGTAAATCAGAAAATAATGAATTACCACTGATTTTAACTATTGGTCCTATGTTAACTATGGGAATAACCTCTGGAGTTATGCTTACTGATGTACTTATAAAAATAAATAATAATACTACAACTTGGGAAGAATCATGGGCCACAGTAGTAAGCAGTAGTGCCATGTTGGTAGCTATGCTTGTATGGCCTTTGGTAACAAATATATATAATAAGTATTATAAAAAAGCTAAACGAAGAGAATTGATAGAAAAGTATAGTAAATATTTGGATGAAAAAGGAAAAGAGTTACAAGAAGAAGCAAGATTACAGAAAGAAATATTATTTGAGAATCTAATAACAGTTTATGATTGTGCAAGAATTATTCAAACAAAAGATATGAACTTTTGGGATAAGCGAATAGATCAAAGTGATTTTTTAGTTGTAAGAATAGGAATCGGAAAAGAGTTACTTGATGTAAAAGTAGAATATCCTAAAGAAGGTTTTACTGTTGAAGAGGATGAGTTAAGAAAACAAGCAGATAAACTAGTAGCTGATTATAAATACATAGAAGATGTTCCCATTGGTTATTCATTAGCAGAAAATAAAATAACAGCAATAATGGGATATTCTAAGGAAAAGTGTAACTATTTTATTGATAACATTATTTTACAATTACTAGCATTTTATAGTTATGAAGATTTAAAGATAGTAATATTTACAAATGAAAATAATAAACTTCATTGGGAATATTTAAAATATTTAAATCATACATTTTCAAATGATAAAACAATAAGATTTTTTTCTACTAATGTAAATGAAGCAAAAATAGTTTCTGAATATCTTGCTATAGAAACTAAAAAAAGGATATCAATAAATCATAGTGATGATAATCAAGGTAATAATTATAAACCTCACTATCTAATAATTACTGATGATTATGATATGATTAAAAAGAGTGTATTTCTAAACGATATTGAAGAAACTAAAGAAAATCTTGGATTTAGTGTATTACTTTTAGAACAAAGAATGAGTAAACTACCTAGTAAATGTAATAACTTTATAATTTTAAATCAGACTACAGCACAAATATTAAAAAATTCTTATGAAAGTCAAGAGCAAATAACCTTTAAAGAAGAAATAATATACAATATAAATATGATGGAAGTTGCTAAAATTTGTTCAAATGTTCCAATAGAATTTGAAGATGGTCTATATGCTTTACCAAACGCAGTTTCTTTTTTAGAGATGGAACAAGTAGGAAAAGTAGAACAGCTAAATATTTTAGATAGATGGCAAACAAATGATACAACTAGTAGTTTAAAAGCCGAGGTTGGAATAGGTGAGGATGGAGAAGTTATGTATTTAGATCTTCACGAGAAATACCATGGACCCCATGGTTTAATAGCAGGAACTACTGGTAGTGGTAAATCAGAATTTATTATTACATATGTTTTGTCAATGTGTATTAATTATTCACCAGAAGATGTTGCTTTTATCCTAATAGATTATAAAGGAGGAGGTTTAGCTTTAGCTTTTGAAAATAAAGCAACTGGTATTTCATTACCTCACTTAGCTGGAACAATTACTAACTTAGATAAAGCGGAAATGGATAGAACCTTAGTAAGTATTGATAGTGAAGTAAAAAGAAGACAAAAATTATTTAATGCTGCTAGAGATAAATTAGAAGAAAGTACAATAGATATATATAAATATCAACGTTTTTATAAAGAAGGGAAACTAGATTTACCAATACCTCATCTATTTATAATATGTGATGAGTTTGCTGAACTTAAAAGTCAACAGCCAGAATTTATGGATAATTTGATAAGTGTAGCCCGTATTGGACGTTCACTTGGAGTACATTTAATATTAGCTACTCAAAAACCAAGTGGTGTTGTAAACGATCAGATTTGGTCAAATACAAAATTTAGAGTTTGTTTGAAGGTTCAAGATGAATCTGATAGTAAAGAAATGCTAAAAAGACCAGAAGCAGCATACATTACACAAGTAGGTAGATATTATTTACAAGTTGGGTATGATGAGATATTTGCTTTAGGTCAATCAGCTTATTGTGGGGCAAAATATTATCCATCAGATACAATTGTTAAAGAACAAGATAAAAGTATTAATTTTATAAATAATTGTGGTCAGTTTATAAAAAATATAAAGGCTACAACTAATTCTAAAAAGGAAGCAAATGGTGAACAATTACAAGCAGTAATAAAATTAATAATTGATGTAGCAAATAAAGAAAATCTTAAAACAAATAGATTATGGTTAGATAATATTCCAAATGTTATATTGATAGACAATTTAGAGAATAAATATAATCTTCAAAAACAAGATTATCATCCTGTAGCAATAATTGGTGAATATGATGCACCAGAAAAACAAGAGCAAGGTATTGTAAAATATGATTATTTAGAAAATGGTAATACCTTAATTTATGGAAATGATGGAGCAGAAAGAGAATTGTTATTAAATGCTATTATTTATTCGACTTTTAAAAATTATACATCAGAAGAAGTAAATATGTATATAGTTGACTATGGTTCTGAGTCTTTAAGAGTATTTCAAGACTTACCACAAATGGGTAATATGGTGTTTATGGGTGAGGATGAAAAATTTAATAACTTATTAAAGATGATTAGAAATGAATTACAATACAGAAAAAAATTATTTATAAATTATGGTGGTGAATATACTACATATATTAGAAATAGTACTGATAAATTACCAATTAATATAGTTATTTTTAATAACTATGATTCTATTTTTGAAACTAATCAAAATCTATATGATGATTTACCAGATTTAGTAAGAGATAGTGATAGGTACGGAATTATATATATATTTACCTGTGGTACTGCTAATTCTGTAGGAAGCAAAATATCTCAAAACTTCCATAACATATATTCTTTTGAATTAAAAGATTCAAGTGATTATAATTATATCTTTAATACAAGAACTAAAAGAGAACCACGTAATATAATGGGTAGAGGATTATTAAATAATGATGGTATTCATGAGTTTCAAACTGCAAACATTGTAGAAAATGAAAATGAATTAAATGAGTATTTAGCAGAGTTTATTAATAATCAAAAAGTAATAAATCAGAAAAAAGCCAAAAGAATACCTATTTTACCTAAGATAATTAGGTTAGATGATGTAAAAGATAAAATTGGAAAATTAGATTCAATTCCAATTGGAATAAGTAAAAATGATTTGGAAGTAATAACTTACGACTTTACTGCTAATATAGGTAATGTAATATCATCAAATAAATTAGCAAATACTTACAAGTTTATACTAAGTTTACTTGAGATTCTTAATAGTGTTATTGGTACCAATCTTATAGTAATAGATTCAGTAAAGACTCTTAACTTAGATACAAACATTTATAAGAACTATTTTAATAATGAGTTTGATATGATATTAGATAAAATAAATCAAATGATTGAAAGTTATATTTCTAATAAAATGCAAGTTTCAGGAATAGTGCTAATCTATGGAGTTGATAAATTTTTAGCAAAACTAAATGATAGAAGTAAGTTTGATAGATTATTAAAAAATGCTAAGAAATACGAAAAAATAAGTATTATAATTGTTGAAGATACTGGTAAATTGAAATTAGAAATGTATAATTCCTGGTTTACTGAAAACTTTGTTGTAACAGATGGTATCTGGATTGGTAAAGGAGTTGCAGATAGTTTATTTAAAATTGCAACTATTTCTAAAGAATTACTTGGAGATATGAAAAACAATATGGGATTTTTTGTTCTAGAGTCTATGACTACTAAGATTAAATTAATAGACTTTATATCAAAGGAAGAGACTGGTGATAATAATGAATAATAAAGTTTTAGTAAAGGTATCATTTATAGAATTAGATGAAGATTTTGATATGTTTTTACCAGTTAACGAATTGATTTGGAAATTAAAAAAACTAATGTTAAAGTCCATATCAGATTTAACAAGAAACAATTTAGATAAGGAAGCTGATTATATTTTAATAAATAAGAAAAATTCTAAAATATATGATAATAATCAGATTTTGCTAGATACTGATATTAGAAATGGAACTGAGTTACTGCTCATTAAAAATTAAGAAAAAGTATTTGTTTTACAAATACTTTACACTTTTAGTTGCAAGTTATAAAGTAATGTGATATCATTCACTTAGATAGGATAAGTCCTATTGGATTAGAAAGAAGGTATTAGAAAAATGAATTTTGATTATGGGTATGATCCTAGTGTCGTTAAGACATCAATTGGAAAGGTAAATGAATCTTTTAAAATGTTTACAGATGCTGCATGTAAAAGTATGCAAAATGATTTTGTAAATCAAATGGGAAATTGTTGGGCAGCACCAGCAGCAGTAGAAGAATTTGCTAAGATGAAAGAAGCAAACGATTCACTAACATCAAGTGCAGAAAAAACATTCCAAAGTGTTGTAAACGTAATGAATACTGGTTCAAAGAATTGGGCAAGCCAAACTAGAGAGGGAGCTGTAACAGTTGGATTTGAATCAGCAAGAACAACAATCGATGTTAGTTGCATCAAACATGATATTGGTGGAAAACGTGGAATTAGTTCTGGAAGTGCTCAAAGTACAGCTAATGTTTTAACTCAAATTATTGCTAATGTAGGAACTGCATTAGATAATGCTGTAAGTGCTGTAAGTTCTTGTGGATTTATAAGTGGTAGTGAAAGTGGTGCTTTACAAGCTTCTTTAAACCAAATTAAATCAAGTTATACAGAAGCTATGACTTCAAATTATAATTCTATGAAAAAAGCTATAGAACAAACTATTGAAGACTATAGAAGTACATCTAAAACTAACACTGGTAACTTTACTGCAAATTCAAATTAAGCTTGAGAGAGAATATATTTATTTTCTCTAGATATGGGAAGAAGTCTTTTTTCTCATATCTAGATAGAATAAATTAGATTGGAGTGATAGAATGAAGATAGATTTAAAAAAAATACAATTAGAAATTGATAATCTTGATAAGACTATCAATAGGTATGAAGAAAATCTTTTAAATTTATATAATCAGTTACTATTAACTTCAATATATTGGAAAGATAAGAATTCTTTAAAATTTAATGAAAATGTAAGTCAAGAAAAAAAAGAAGCAAATATTAAATTGTTAGAGTTAAAATCAGTGAAAAATACTTTTAAGTATTTAATATCAAAATATGAAAATATAGGACAGAAGATAGAATTTGATTTGACAAATAGAGAAAAAATCAATAAGTTTTTTGATGATTATATTTTACAGTTGGAGAAAATACTTGATCAATATAATGAGATTGATATGACTTATTTTGAAAGTTTAAGTGAGGTATTAACTAATCAGATGTTATCAATAAAAAAAATTAAGGATAATATGCAAGTTATAAAAGATAATGTTAATAAAATATTTGACAAGTTAGAAGATACGGAAATTCAAGTAGCACAACGATTGAATAAGATTAAGGTAGAATATATAAAAGAAATAAATTCAAATAGTATTTGATGGAGATTAATATGATAGATAGTGATGAACTTAGAAGTATAATAGAAAAAAGTAAATTTTTTAAAAAAGAAATGGAGATTACTATAAATAGTTTTGATGAAGAATTTAATTCTATAATGGAATGTTATTCTACTAATAATAGTAATAAAATAGGTAATTTAGCCAATGAATTTAAGTATGCTTTTAAAAATTTAGTAAGCAATAATAACCGTGATATAGAAATACTTGAAAAAGAAATACAATTATATATTGATATTTCTAATAAAAATAAAAAATTGTTTGATGATATACAATAGTCATAAGATTCTTGTAAAAATTTATTATTAGGGGAGTTATTATGAATCAAGAAAGAGAAAAATATTTAGATTTAAAAACAAAATTATATAATATAATTGATGAGATAGATAATGTAAATGATACATACAATAATTTAAAAGGTAGTTTAATTACCAATATCTTAATAGATAATAAGGTCCCTCAAGAAGAGGCATTAGAGCAAAATATTAGAAGTATTAAGCAAATTAAATATGAGATTAAAAACATTATATATAGTGAAATCAATGATAAGTTCTGAAAGCAGGAATGATAATGGCAAATATAGAAATTAATGTTGATAATAAAAAATATACAAAGTCTAGTGATAATAAAAAATTGATAAAGACAAATACTTTAAAAGAAAAGGCAAGTGCAGATGTAGAAGAAGTGGATTTAGATAGTGAAACATATAATGTTGAATCTGCTAAAACAGAAGCAATTACCACAGATAATACTAGTGAAAACTATAGTATGACAAGTAGTGAAATTAAATCTATAGTTGAACAAATGAAAAAAACTAAAAAAGAATATGTTAAATATTATAATGAAGTTGAATCTAAATATACTGATAATAGTAATAAGGATTGGTATAAAAATGGAATCTTAACTGCTAATCCTACTACAACACTACCATATACACCAGAAGAGTATAAAGAGTTTTTGATGAGTCATAATCATATAAGTTCAGATGAAGAGTTGAAAAATAATAAAGATCTAACTAGTAAGATAACATCTTATAATAAAGAATACGAAGAACAATTTGAAAAGATAGTAGGAATAAGTTATAGTGAATATAAAGAACTTAAAGATTCTTATAAATCGGATTTAGTTATATTAGATAATACAATAAGTTCACTAAGTTCATTAGCAAAAGAACAAAAGTATAATGAAGTACTAGATACAGATTCTTTTAAGTCATATATGAGTACTAAAAGTAAGATGACATTTAGTGATTTAGAGAAGAATTATA
>FR901032.1 GCA_000438295.1 Clostridium sp. CAG:451 | reverse complement strand
TAAGACTATCCTATCCTGTTATTAATCCATGATAAAAGGAAGTAGTTATACTGTCTAATTGCCCTCTTCCCATGTTAATTAAATATAAACTTAACATCTTACTTGACAACATGACTAGGCACCTACTTTCCTTATCTTATAGACTTAGTTTACCAAACTTTGAGTGGTTATTCAACTAATTTTAATCAAAATTAAATAATTGTACCATTATCGAAAGAAAGAGTTCTTACTATATTATTTTTCTTAGGAGTATACTTAGTAAAAGTTCCACTTATAGTTATAGTATCACCTTTACTATAGTTTTTTAACTTAGATATGTTTTTCAAGTAAAACTCTGCCTTTGTAGTATAATTACCACCATCTTTATCTTCATAGATAAGGACTACTTTCTTATTAGTCTTATCAATAGAATCTATCTTACCAGTTACTATAAAGAATTGTTTATAAGAGTTTTTCAATGCTTCTTTTGTATTATTTCTAAAAGAAATACCTAACTCTTCTACTGTACTAGCTTTTGAGGTTGGATCATACTTAAGTGTCCAACTACCTACTACTGTAGTATTTCTTCCATCTTTAACTCTATATTTGATGACTTTATACCCTAATCCATAATATTCTTTAGTTCCACCATCATTATGAGTTTTTACTTTTACTGCAAGAAATGGTCCTACACTAGTATAATTTGCTACTAAAATATCTATAAATATAAGAGTACCTAATACTAAAGCGACTATCATGATAATAGTAAATTTTTTCTTTAACTTCTTTTCTTCATCAATAGTTACATAATTACTATCATCAAAACCACTGTGATTATCATTTTCAAGTTTTAATCCCATACTACTCATTTTCCTTTCTTAACTTATCTAAGAAATCTTGTTCACTCCAAATAGGAATACCAAGTAATTTAGCTTTATCATATTTACTACCTGGATTCTCTCCTACTATTACTACATCAGTTTTAGATGAAACACTTTCTATACATTTTCCACCTCTAGTAACAATATAATCTTTTGCTACATCTCTAGTTAATTCCTTTAATGTTCCTGTTAAAACAAATCTTTTACCAGCAAAGTTTTCATCTAACACTTTCTTCTTACCAAGATATTTCATATTAAGTCCTAACTCTTTTAATTTATTAATTAATTCTAAATTAGTAGAGTCGCTAAAATATTCTACCACACAACTAGCAATAATGGAACCAATATCATCAATATCTATTAATTCATCTAAAGTAGTTTTAGCTAATTTATCTATAGTTTCAAACTTCTCTGCTAATATCTTAGCTTTTTCTTTTCCTACATGAGGAATACCTAACCCAAATAGTAATCTTTCTAGGGAGTTTTTCTTACTTTCTTCTATTGACTCAAGTAGTTTACTAATAGATTTTTCTCCATATCCTTCTAAGTTTACTAAGTCATCTTTATGATTCTTTAATAAATATATATCACTAATATCTCTTATAAAATTAAAATTATAAAGATCTTCCATTATCTGGTCACCTAGTCCTTGAATATTCATTGCTCCTTTTGAAACAAAGTGAATAAAACTCTCAACATGTCTTGCTGGACATAGTTTATTAGGACAGTAATAATCAACTTGATCATCTTTTTTTACTAACTTAGTACCACAGATAGGACATTCACTAATCATTACAAAGTCTTTTTCATTACCATTTCTTCTTTCTTTTTTAGCTTCTACTACTTCTGGAATTACATCTCCTGCTTTTCTAATAGATACTATATCTCCTATTTTTAAGTCTTTTTCTTTAACATACATATCATTATGAAGAGTAGCTCTTCTAATAGTACTACCCATTACAATAACTGGTTCCAAAATAGCATTAGGAGTTATTTGACCAGTTCTTCCTACTGTAAAGATAATATCTTTTAATTTAGTTAATACCTCGGTGGCAGGGAATTTGTATGCAATAGCCCAACGAGGTGTCTTAGCAGTATAACCTAGTTTTTGTTGAATCTCAATAGAATCAACTTTTATAACAATACCATCAATATCATAAGGAAGACTATCTCTAATAGCTGCTTTTTCATGAATATATGCCATTACTTCATCTATATTCTTTACTACTTTATTATTAGGATTAGTCTTAAACCCTAGCTTATTAAAATATTCTAAAGCCTCATGATGAGTCTTAATTCCATAGTCTAGAGGATTCGGTAAATGATACAAAAAAGCATCTAAGTTACGTTTAGCAGCTACCTTGGAATCTAATTGTCTAATAGAACCAGCAGCTGCATTTCTAGTATTCTGTAATAAAGGAAGATTCTTTTCTTTTCTTTCTTCATTTAATCTTTTTAAAGTTTCTTTTCCCATAAATATTTCCCCACGTACTTCAATAGTTACTGGTTCTTTTAATTTAAGAGGAATACTTTTAATAGTTTTAACATTATGTGTAATATCTTCTCCTACTACTCCATTACCTCTAGTAGATGCTGATACAAGAATACCATCTTCATAATGAAGAGAAACTGATAAACCATCTATCTTTAATTCACAAACATACTCTGGGTGAAATCCATTAGATTCTATTCTCTTTAGAAAAGCTAGTATCTCTTCTTCACTAAAAACATCTCCTAAAGAAAGCATAGGAATAGTATGTTCAACTTTCTTAAATGATTCAATAACCTCTCCACCAACATGTAAAGTGGGAGAATCATTTCTTTTCCAATCTGGATGATTTTTCTCAATAGTTTCTAATTCTCTTAGATACTTATCAAACTCCTGATCTGTAATAGTTGGATTATCTTTTACATAATAGTTATAATTAGCATCATTTAAGATATCTATTAATTCATTCATTCTCTCTAGTGATTCTTGTATCATATTTTTCTCCCTTACCATAGTTTATTTGGATAAACTTTTTCTTTTATTAATTCGTCTATTGCCTTAACTACTTCTTCTTTATCTTCTTTATAAGTAACTCCATGCCAAATAGCATTCGTACTTAATAAATCAACTTCTATCCTATCTTCTTTTATAGCATCTTTTACTACATCTGGTATTAAAAATTCACATTTAGATAAATCGTTCTTATTAGTCTCTAAAAACTTTGTTAATTTCTCTTCTAAATAATCAAAAATCTTTGGAGTAAATAATAACAGATTCGTTGATACTAGTGAATCATCTTCTACTATAAACTCAGTGTCACCATCTAATGGTTTTGCAATTATTTTATCATCAATTTTTTCTACACTACTCTCAATTAAATCTTTTAATTTACCATTTTCTTCTTTACATATTCCTCTTTTAACTGCTCCATTAGGACTAAGTGTTTTACCAATTTTATAACCTACTACAGCATAATGCTTATCGTCAATTTTATCTAAGTATTTACTAGCTACTACATAAGCATCTCTTCCATAAAAGTCATCTGCATTAATAATAGCAAATGGTGTTTTTACTTTATCTTTTGCACATAATATAGCATGCCCAGTTCCAAGTGGTTTTACTCTTGTTTGTAAATCTTTATATTTTTCTTTTAGATTAGAATCATCTTGAAAAACATATTCTGTTTCAATATAAGGTTCTACTCTTTTTCCTATTGTTTTTTTAAATATGTCATAATTTTCTTCTTTAATAATAAAGACAATTTTAGTAAATCCTGCTAACTTTGCATCATAAACTGAATAGTCTATTAAAAACTCTCCATTAGGTCCCATTGGTTCTATTTGTTTAAGTCCTCCGAATCGGCTACCCATTCCTGCAGCCATTACTAATAATGTTTTTTGCATAAATCTTTCTTCCCTTCTTTTCTCTTTCTATATTTTTATCAGTTATAACTAAGCCTTCTAATAAATCAGTATATCCTCTACTTTTCTCCTCTTTGCCAGTTAAAAAGTCTTTTTCTTTAATAATATATTTATCATTTTCTTTCATAATAGCCATTATCATGGTATCATTATCTGATAATTTTTTCATAATGTTAGGAAACATAGTAAAAATACTGGTTGTTTTTTCTCCTGCTTTACTTATTAATAGACTTTGGTAGTCACTATCTGTTTTTATAAAACTACAAGCATTATTTAATAGTACTAAATTATATCCTTTATCTAAATTAGCCATAATTTTATCAATAGATTGTTCTGTATCTTTCCCATACCAAGCTAAATAGTCATTTAAATTATTAAGTGTATTAACTAATGAATCTCCTTGTACTAAAGCAGTAGTATACTCATTACCTTTCTTACCTGTTTTTTTCATTTTTGCTGTAAATAATCCTTCATCTAATGAATAATCTATTGTTAATTTCTTATCATTTAATATATTTCCTTTAACTACAATAAATCTATTAAATGCTAATAGTTCATTCTTACTTAGTTCAATTTCACTATTTCCACAATTACTTACTAATTTTCCTTCTAAACGATGAACTAAATTTTTACTTACCTCTAATTGATATCCTTGTCTTATTTTGTTTTCCATTTTTTAAACCCTCCTAAATTTTTGCTAAACTTTTATGATTCTTTAATAGTTTTTTAACCCCAAATGGTATTGGGAATGCAACTGTAACTAATGAATTAGTAACATCTACTACCTTGCCTCTACCAAAATGATCATGCACAACATAATCACCTATTTGATAATCAATCTCTTCATCTCTTAAGACACTATTTACATCTATCTTCTTTTCTGATTCTTTCCTTGCCACCGTATTAGTTTCTAATAAGTCTTTATCTATTTCTCCTAAGAATCTACTTGGTGGATTAATTTGTTCATTACCAAATAGTACTCTTCGCCTTGCATTAAATAGATATAATTTTTCTCTTGCTCTTGTTATAGCAACATAGCAAAGTCTTCTTTCTTCCTCAACATCATAACTACTATATAAACTATTCATATGTGGAAAAATACCTTCTTCAAGTCCGATAACAAATACTATATCAAACTCAAGTCCTTTAACAGAATGAACTGTCATTAAACTTACTTTATCCTTAGCTTCACTATATTCATCTTTATCATTTACTAAGCTTATCTCATATAGAAAGTCTTCTAATGATACTAGACCTAATCTTTCTTCAAAAGCCTTGGTAATTGATTTAAATTCTTTTAAGTTTTCAAGTCTAACTTCAGCTTCTATACTTTTTTCCGCTTCTAGTTCTTTTCTAATTCCACTAGCATCCAATACTTTATCAATTAACTCTGTAAGGCTTACCGTTTCTGATACTTTCTTTAGTGATAAGATTAAATCTTTAAATATTTGTTCTTTACCACCATCAATCGCATCAAATAGGCTAGAGTTATTTACGTCAGCTCTAGTCTGTAAAGCTTGAATAGTCTTTAGTCCTATTCCTCTTTTAGGTGTATTAATAACTCTTAAGAAACTAACATCATCTTTTTCATTATAGATTAGTTTTAAGTATGCTAATAAGTCTTTAATTTCTTTTCTTGAATAAAAACTTAAACCTCCTACTATATGATAGGGGATACTATCTTTTAGTAATTCTTCTTCAATTACACGTGACTGTGCATTAGTTCTATAAAGTATAGCTACTTGACTAAGACTTTTACCACTATCTTGTATTTTTTTTATAAAACTAGCTACTTGATGAGCTTCATCTAATTGATCATAAGCTCTATAATAAGTAACCTTCTCACCATCACCTTTAGTTGACCAAAGATTCTTTTCTTTTCTACTCTGATTATTTCTAATAACACAGTTAGCTGCATCCAAAATATTTTTAGTTGATCTATAGTTTTGTTCTAGTTTAATACTTAAGGCATTGGGATAATCTTTTTCAAAGTTTAAAATATTTTTATAATTAGCACCTCTAAAGCCATATATTGCTTGATCTGCATCTCCTACTACACAAATATTTTTATATTTGACACTTATCATTTTTGATAATATATATTGAGCTTCATTAGTATCCTGATACTCATCTATTAAAATATACTTATATCTATTT
The DNA here is from genome assembly GCA_000438295.1 of Clostridium sp. CAG:451. GTDB lineage: Bacteria > Bacillota_I > Bacilli_A > RF39 > UBA660 > Onthousia. The sequence goes on along the minus strand of FR901032.1, from coordinate 39,028 downwards.
TGATACATTTCTAAAATATCTTTATGTTTTCTAAATAGTTTTATAGGTAGTAATAATAAGTCATCAAAGTCAACAGCATTACTACTCTTTAATTTTTCTTCATATTTTCTATAAACATCTAATATTATCTGATCAAAATCACCTGCTACATACTTCTCATAATCATTAGGTGACATAAGTTCATTTTTACAACTACTTATTTTATTCTTAACTGCCTTCGGACTAAATTGTTTTATGTCGTAGTTCAAGTCCTTCATTATTTTTTTAACTATTACTAATGAATCATCACTATCCATTATAACAAAATTAGAATCATATCCTAAGGTTTTACAGTTTTCTCTTAATAGCTTAAGACCAAAAGAATGAAAAGTAGATATTTGAATAAAACGTGCTTCTTCACCAATTAAATTTTCTACTCTTTCCTTCATTTCTTTAGCTGCTTTATTAGTAAATGTTATAGCAAGTACTTCATAAGGTGATATATTTTTTTCTTTAATTAAGTATGCTATCTTAGTAGTTAAAACTTTAGTCTTACCACTACCTGCTCCTGCTAGAATAAGAAGAGGTCCTTCATTATATAATACTGCTTTCTTTTGCTCTTTATTTAAATTTTCTAAATCCATCTTCTCTTCCCTCACTCCCATATTAATTATATCTTAAATTAACAGTTAATGCTAGCAATGGCAAAAAAAAGAATAGATTTTTTCTATTCTCCAATACTTTGATATAAACGATTTAACTCTGTTAATGCACTAGCCTGTTGTTGTTCCTTCATTTTTTCTTCTTTAAGAACTTTTAACATTAATTTATATTCCTCAATAGTAAATGGTTCTTCCTTCTTTTCTTCTTTTACTTCTGGTGATTCTACTTTTGGTTGTTCAAAATAAGTATACTCTTTACGAGGTGACAATACTTTTTCTTCATCAAAGTTATGAATAACATTATAGTTAACAAATTCTTCTTTAGTATCTTCTCTTTTCTTTTCTTGATATTTACGAATGAAATGATAAACTACCAAGACTAATACCCAAGTTACAAATAGAAACATACTAAATTCTAGTAAACTACGAACTTTATCACTACTATATAATTCTTTTAAATCAAATACATCTACTTTTAACGTATTAACAATACTTAACATTAATATTAAGAAATAAATTAACAATCCATAAATAATTGAATTTAACACTTTAATTATTCTAGATATATTTTTATGAAAGATACTTACTAAAGTAATGATAGTTGCTATTAAAAGCATACATATGTATATTACTATATTAGGAAAGTAATAACCAATAAACACTTGATTAACAGCATAATCTACTAAGGTAGAGAAACTTTCTCCATATTGAATAATAAGATAGATAAAGAAAGCTGTATAAATTAATAAATACGTTTTTCTACTTTGTTTTTTATTAGCATTATTAGTAGTACTAAATAAGAAAACTAATACAGCAATAGCCACAAAGAATATTAGGTATAGAGGTGACGAGGATATCACACTCCAAATAATTTTTAATTTTTCGTCTAACGATACTGGACTCATCACCAACACCCCCCTTTTATTTTTATGATACATTAACTAGACTAGCCACATAAATGGTCTGAGTAGTACTATCGTTATTTGTACATGTTATTAGTGTCAATGTTGTCTTATTTTTGTTTCTCTTAATGGTAAGAGTACCTGTTTTTGCTTGTTTAGAAATATTTTCAATTTGATATGTATACTTACGATTTTTATAAGTTACAATAGCTTGATCTCCAATATTTAATTGATATAAGTCATTAAAGAAAGCTTTCCAACCAGTTCCAGAGTGACCAGCAATAATTAGGTTACCATTTTTCTTATTTGGCATTTTACTTCCATTAATAACTTGAATATTACTTTCCACTGTATTATTAGGAGAAGCAATATTATAAAAGCCCCTATTAAATCCTATTTTTGGTATTTCCAAATAACCTATATAATGTTCTAAATCATTATCAGTATTATCTTCTTCTTCTTTTTCTTCTGGTTCATCCGTTGATGTAATATTTTTAACTTCAACATTAGTGTTTAGTTGCTCATTGATATAATCATAAGCAACTAAACGTTTTTTATTAATGAAATTATAAAATATTAGAAATAAACCAATAACAATTACTATCGCACTAATTAATGCAACTATATTAGAAGATAATATATTATTGTTGTTTTTTCTTCTTTTCATTATAGTATACAAAACCAACACCGGATAATAGAGCTGTTGAACCAAGAGCAATAGGAATTACTGTATTATTGTTTCCTGTGTTAGGAACCTCAACTACTTCCTCTGGCACATCCTTTTCATTCTCAACTGTAACGCTAGCAACAGTATTACCATCACTTATTGTGAAATAATAAGTTGCTTCTGATTTTTTATAACCATCAGGTGCTTCTACTTCATATACACTATATTTACCATCAGCTAAATCCTTAATTACATAAGGTTCTTCTGTACTAACGAAATCAGCTATTGTTTCACCTTTTTCATTTTTTACTATTAAATGAGCCCCTGCAAGAGGTTGACCTGTTGATTTATCAATCTTAACAATGTTTACTAATTTAGTTAAAGCTGTATTTTCTACTTTAACTGTTACATCACGATTAGTATCACTTATTGTAAAGTTTGTTGATTCTTTACTTATTTTATATCCAGCTGGTGCTTTTGTTTCTTTTAATGTATAAGTACCATTTGGTAAGTTTTGAATTACATGAGCTTTACCAGTTGATGTCCAAGATGTTATTTTCTTTCCAGAATTATCATATAAAACAAATTCTGCTCCTGCTAAAGCAACTTTAGTTTTAGAATCAATCTTAATAATTGATACTTTACTATAAAGCGTATTTTCTACTTTAATTGTTATATTACGATTAGTATCACTTATTGTAAAAGTTGTTAATTCTTTACTTATTTTATATCCAGCTGGTGCTTTTGTTTCTTTTAATTTATAAGTACCATTTGGTAAGTTTTGAATTATATGAGCTCCTGTTGTTGATGTCCAAGTTGTAATTTGTTTACCAGAGTTATCATATAAAACAAATGTAGCTCCAGCTAAACCTTTCTTAGTTTTTGAATCAATCTTTGTAATAGATACTTTGCTTGTTGCTAAATTAAGTGTAGTTTTAGCTGATAATTTACTAGTTGTTGGATATAAAGCTTTTCCATAAACATTTTGTACTGAACTATCAGATGACTTATATTCATAAGCTTTATCAACTTTTCCTGTAGCTTTAACATTTACTGTAATAGTTGTTTTTAAATTTTTAGCACTAGATACTGGTACCATTACTTTAAATTTTTCATTAGTAGCAAAAGAACTAGCATCACTCAAAGTTGAAGCATTAACAATTCTTGTTCCACTAGGTGCTCCTGATAAAGAAACACTATATTTACCACTTACAGATTTAGCAGTTACACCAATACTATTTGAAACATAATAATTTTTGTCACTAGATAAAGTCATAGCACTACTAGCATTATTAACTTTAAGACTAGCTGTAGAGTAACTTTTTACTTTTTTTGCTGCTGCAACTAATGACTTAACATATTTTCTTAACCCATGTGGGTCACTACCTGTTGTTTTAAAACTTTTTGATAAGTTATTAGAACCAGTTGTATCATCTAAATACCACCAAACAGCTGCTTGCGTAATATAGTAATCATAATCACTATTTCCTGTGATACTCTTACTTGGATAACCATTAGATAAAATATAAGCAATACCTGCTGGAGCTTGTCCCACAAGTGTCATTTTTTCACCATGTGGAGTTCCTTTGTGAATATTGTTACAATAAACATATCCTCCGGCACTATTTTTCTTCTTTCCAAAATGATATCCAGCAATATAACCATCAAGATATTTTTCAGAAGTTGCTGTAAAAGACTTTGGAACAGAAGTTGCTTCTACATTTAATACAAGTCCTGAAAAAAATGAACCAATCATCATTATTATTAATGACAACATTCCAACTTTTTTTAGATTATCTTTCATAATTTTACCCCCTAATCTCAATTGGTGCCTATATTATACCACCAATCACCTAAAATAGCAAGAGTTTTAGCCCAAGTCATTTGCTATACTCCTCCCATATTTGTGGCTAGATTATACCATTTTTTTTCTGAAAAGTCAAGCTAGACAAATGTTTATTTATATAGTATAATTTATGTCGGTTAGTTCTTTCTTATTATTAACTTCAAAGAAAGGAGAAAAAATGAATAAGTCAGATGAAACAAAGGTTATTGTTCTAGGTGGCTTAGGTGAAGTTGGACGTAATATGTACTGCGTCATGCATAAAGATGAAATTATTATTTTAGATGCTGGTGTTTCTTTTGCAGGAGATTTATTAGGAATAGATTATGTATTACCAGACTATTCTTTTTTGAAACAAAACGAAGATAAAATTAAAGCTTTATTTATAACCCATGGTCATGAAGATCATATTGGAGCTATACCATTCTTATTACAAATGGTAAATATACCTGCTATTTATGCACCAAATCAAGCAAAAGAATTAATTGATATGAAATTAAAAGATCGTAACATCCGTTATGATAATCTTTATGTATATAATGATCAAACAACTGTTAAATTTAAATACTTTGAAATAGATTTTATTAGAACAACCCACTCCATCCCAGATTCACATGGGATAGTGGTTAAAACTCCTAATGGAACTATCGTAACAACAGGAGACTTTAAGTTTGATCTAACGCCTATCGGTCCTATGGCTGATCTTTATAAGATGGCTACTATTGGTCATCAAGGGGTTGATTTATTAATAAGTGATTCTACTAATGCCTTAAACGAAGGAATGAGTATTAGTGAATCAAGAGTTGATGACACTTTAACTGATATATTTGATAAGTATAAGTATAATAGAATAATTATAGCTACTTTCGCTTCTAATATATATAGGTTAAAGCATATATTTGAGTCTTGTTATAAACATAATAGAAAAATTTGTGTATTTGGAAGATCTATGGAAAACAATATTGATATTTCTATAAAAGGTGGATATATTGATCACAAAGAATTACTAATTCGTGCAGATGAAGCTAATAATTTAAAACCAGGAGAAGTAACCATTCTTTGTACCGGATCTCAAGGAGAACCACTTGCTGCCTTATCAAGGATAGCAGATGGAACACATAAACAAATTAAGTTAAGACCAGATGACATTGTAATATTTTCAAGTAGTGCAATCCCTGGAAATGCTTTAAGTATTTCTAAAACAATTAACAAATTATATCTAAAAGGTGTTAAAGTCTTTACAAATATGACTATTAATAGTCTTCATACATCAGGACATGCTAATCAAGAAGAATTAAAATTAATGATTAGATTATTAAATCCTAAGTATTTAATGCCATTCCACGGTGACTATCGCATGCTTAAAAGACATGCAGAACTTGGAGTAGACTGTGGTATTCCAAAAGAAAATACTTTTATCTTAAAAAATGGAGATAGTCTTATTTTAAACAATCATAAGATTAGTAAGGGAGAAAGTTATCCTAATACTCCTATTTATGTAGATGGATCAAGAGTTGGTGAGGTTGGAAGTGCTGTTATTCACGATCGTAAGATAATGGCTAATGATGGTATTTTAGTAGTAATTATTAATATTGATTTTCAAGCTAAAAAACTATTAATTAAACCCAATATTACCACAAGAGGATTTGTTCTTGTTAATGAAAATGAAGAACTTTTAAGAAAAATTGAAAATATGGCTGGTAATTTAATTACCAAGAAGTTAAATGATTCTCATGTAAGTTTTAGTGATTTAAAAACAACTATTAGTCAAGATTTATCTAGCTATGTATATGAACTTACCGGAAGAAGACCACTTCTACTACCTATAATTTTAGATATAAAAAAAGAAGTCAAGGAAAAAATCTAATTCCTTGACTTTTATTTTGCTTCTTCTAAAGCTCTTGTCTCACGAACAACTGCTATTTTAATAGTACCTGGATATTTTAGAGTTGTTTCGATCTTTTCTTTTATTTCTCTAGCAATACGGTGAGCTTGTAAGTCATCAACTTTTTCAGGCTCTACAATTACCCTTAATTCACGTCCTGCTTGCATAGCATAAGATTTAGAAACGCCTTCTATATCTGAAGCTACTGCTTCTAGTTCTGTTAATCTTCTTATATAGTTTTCTAACGAGTCATTTCTAGCTCCTGGACGAGATGCTGATAAAGCATCAGCTATCGCTACTAAATTAGCTATAACACTAGTTGAATCAGTATCTCCATGATGAGAAGCAATAGCATTAATGACTACCTCTCCTTCACCATACTTCTTAGCAAGATCAACACCAATACTTACATGACTTCCTTCAATTTCATGATCAACTGCTTTACCAATATCATGTAAAAGTCCTGCTCTTTTAGCAAGATTAACATCTTCACCAATCTCAGCTGCCATAAGGCCTGCAAGTTCAGCCACTTCTAAGGAATGACTTAAAGCATTCTGACCATAACTAGTTCTAAAATGAAGTTTTCCTACTAATTCAATTAACTCAGGATTCATTTTAGTTACTCCAAGTTCAAACAAAGCACCGTTTCCGTAATCCATTATTTGTTCTTTCATTTCTTTAGCTACTTTATCATATACTTCTTCTATTCTAGTAGGATGCACTCTTCCATCTTTTATTAAAGTTTCTAACATAACTCTAGCTATTTCTCTACGTAATGGATCAAAGCTTGATAACACTACTGCTTCTGGAGTATCATCAATAATTAAGTCTACTCCTGTTACTGCTTCAATTGTTCTAATATTTCTACCTTCTCGGCCAATTAGTCTTCCCTTCATATCTTCATTAGGTAGTGATACAACCGTAACTGTTTGGTCACTTGCAATATCAGCAGCATATCTTTGCATAGAAGTAACTATTAACTCTTTAGCCTTTTTCTCAGCTGTAATTTTAGCTTCCATTTCTTTTTCATTGATATAGACAGTAACCTCTCTTGCCATTGACTCTTTCACTTTTTGCATTACTACTTCTTTAGCTTTTTCCTTACTAAATCCAGATATTTTCTCTAATAAGTCCAATTGTTCTTTTTTTAAATTCTCCACTTCAATTTGTTCTTGTTGAATTTCTTTTTGTCTTTGGGTTAATTTTTCTTCTCTCTCATCTAAAGTAGCTTCTCTTTTTTGACAAATTTCATCTCTTTTGTCCATACTACTTTCACGTTTTTCTAAACGTAATTCATTCTCTTTTAATTCTTGTTTTTTTTCTTTGATTTCTTTATCAACTTCTTGTTTTAATTGATAATTTTTTTCTTTTACTTCCATTATAGAATCACGTTTTAATTGATCAGCTTTTTTATTAGCTTCCTCTAACATTTCTTCTATTTTCTTTGTTGCATTATTTTTTCTTAATGTATTAATTAACATGGTTAACCCAAAACCAATTACCAGTCCAACTAACAATAGTAAAGTGGAGAGTATAATTTGATTCATTTTTACCTCCACTAAGATTTATAATTTTTCTTATAATCTAATTCTATTGTACGTTGCAATAAAATGAATGTCAAGAAAAGAAAATGTATTTATAATGAGAAAATACTATTTCTTTTCCTTTTTTTCTTTATCTTTATTCAAACTTATTCCATAAAAATCTCTTACTTTAGCTTCTATTTCTTCTTTTAATTCTTTATTATCTCTAAGAAGTAATTTAACATTTTCTTTACCTTGTCCTAGTTTCTCTCCTTGATAAGAAAACCAAGCTCCAGCTTTATCTATAATACCAGCTTCTACTCCAAGGTCTACTAATTCTCCTTCTTTAGATACTCCTTCCCCATACATTATTTCTACAGTAGCGGACTTAAATGGTGGAGCTACTTTATTTTTAACTACTTTAACAGTAGTTCTATTACCAACTATCTTATCACCTATTTTAATTTGTTCATTACGTCTAATGTCTAATCTTATACTAGAATAAAATTTTAAAGCACGTCCGCCTGGGGTAGTTTCAGGATTACCAAACATAACTCCTACTTTTTCTCTTAACTGATTAATAAAAATAGCAATAGTATTAGTTTTACTAATTGTACCTGATAATTTTCTTAAAGCTTGACTCATTAGTCTTGCTTGTAAACCGACATGAGAGTCTCCCATTTCTCCATCAATTTCTGCTTGGGGTACTAAAGCTGCTACTGAATCTATTACTATAATACTAATAGCTTCACTTCTAACTAGTGCTTCACATATTTCTAGAGCTTGTTCCCCAGTATCTGGTTGTGATAATAATAACTCGTTAGTATTAACACCAAGTCTTCTAGCATAATCGGGATCAAGAGCATGTTCTGCATCAATGAAAGCTGCCCTTCCACCCGTCTTTTGTACTTCAGCAATAGCTTGTAAGGCAAATGTTGTCTTTCCACTAGATTCTGGTCCATATATTTCAATTATTCTTCCTTTAGGATAACCTCCTACTCCTAATGCTACATCAAGTGATAGACAACCACTAGATACCACATCAATTTTCATATGAGAATTCTCTCCAAGACACATAATTGAACCCTTCCCAAACTGTTTTTCAATATCAGCTAAAATCTGGTCTAAATCCTTATTATCTTTTTTTAGTGTTTTGCTCATAAATTTTCCTCCTCGTGCAAATGTCTATATACCCATTTTATAAGTAGAATTTTTAAATGTCAAGATAAATTTTCGAACAATCGTTTGTTATAATTTGCCATTTTCAGGACTATTTTAACTTGAATTTATTATTTTCCCTAAAAAGAATCACTGAATTTATCAATTTCAAACAAAAAAAGCCAGAAATTAGGCTTTTTCCTTAGCTGGTAAAATTAAATTTTTATTAAGTTTATAATACTCACACATAGAAACAACTGACATAATAGTAGCAAAATATAAGAAGAAATCACTAACTCTTATATTAATCATTTCAAATGGTAAGTTATAAAAGAAAGTTAAAGTAACTCCTACCATCATACTAGCAGTTTTAATCTTTCCACTAGAAATAGCTGCCACTACTTTTCCTTTTCTTGCTGCTTCCATTTTCATAGCATCAACAACAGTATCTCTAAAAATAATAACAACTGGAATAAGGGTTAAAATAAAACCTTTACTAGCAAGAATAATTAAAGCACTATTTACTAAAACTTTATCAGCAATAGCATCTAACATCTTCCCAAGGTCTGTAACTTCATTATTTTTTCTAGCTAAATAACCATCTAGGAAATCAGTAACACTTGCTACTATAAATATTACTCCAGCAATTAAGTATTCTAACTTAACATAAACACCACCTACTAAAAAACTAGGCATATTAATACCAACATCATAGAATGGAAATAGTAACATAAAAATCATGACTATAGTCATAAGTATTCTAGCTACAGTTAACTTGGTTGGTGTATTCATATTTTCTACTTCCTTTCAATTCACTATTAATAATAGGTTTCTTAGTCTTATCTTTAATTAATAAAACCGCAATCACAACAAAAAAGACAAAAATAATAATTCCTATTATTATAGGTAACTTTTTTTTCTTTTGCTTATATACTTTTGTATAAGGAGATGATATTTTTTTCTCTTTCTTTACTTCCTCTTCTTCTTTTTTCTTTTTAGCTTCCATTATATCATCTAAAGAAATCTTAGAAGTATGTTCAAATAAAAAATCATTAAATTCATCTTGGACCTTTACTTCATCAAGTCCTAAGTACTTAGCATATTCTTTTATTATTTTTTTTATATCATAAACATCTTTAAAAGCTTTAGTGTTAGCACTTTCCAAATTTTCAAGCAAATCAGTGGAAACATTTAAATCACTGGCTGCTTCTTCTAGACTAACACCATGTTTTATTCTAGTTTCCTTTAAGTGTTCTCCTAATTCTTTCATAATCAACCTCAGTTCCAACAAAATAATAATACTTTATAAGCCATGTTTTGTACCTATTACTAGGTGGCAAGTATCTATCTACTATTACTAGTCCTCCAATCCATTATCTTTCTTTCATGGAGACTCCCCTACCAAAATTTGGGTTTCTCGCTCGTGGGGTTTACCTCGTTTCACCCTTTCGTTTCCAAAAGTATCGTTTCTGTGGCACGTTATCACTTTATCATAGGATAATCCTTTAGATAAAGTTTTGCCGTTAGAATAAATCTACCTTAGGTTATTTTTTCCCTAAGCACGAACACTACTATCATCACAGATAGTGCGAGCATGGACTTTCCTCTAGGTTACCCTAGCACTTGCCCAAGTATTATTCACTGTCTTTACCAAATACCGCTTTTTCTAAATTGCTAAGTCTTCTTAAAATATCCAAATTAGTGATTTCCATTGTATCTGATTTAGAATTTTTAGCTATTTCAGCATCCATTGAAACATTTCGTAATTCTTGTTTTAAGGACATAATTTCTTTTAACAATTCCGTTTTTTCTTTTTCCATACTTTCAATTATTTTATAAAACTGTTCATAGTCAGAAATTATCATATCCAAGAATTCATCAACTTCTTTTAATCTGTATCCACGAGTATCAATCTTAAAATCTTTCTCTAAGATTTCTTGTGGTGTAAGTGTAATTTTGTTTTGATACATATTTATCACCAATCCCTTTACATACTATATTCTAGCAATAAAACTACTTATTTGTCAATTGTTTCAACCTTATTAATACATCAATTTTTTTAGCAATGGAAATATTTTCAATCATAGAATTTAAACATACAATTACATCTTGACTTTTCATCTGTTTCACCTCAATTTTATTCTACATATTTTTTAATTATTAGACAACTAATTCGACAAAGCATTACTTTATTTGACAAATAAAAAAAATCTATTTATAATTGATATTACTTTGGGAGGGTTAATATATATGGAAGCGAAAAATATAATGATTCGTTTAGATAATTTTTTAAAAAAAGAAGAAAGTAAAGAATTGTTTTCTATGTTAGGAAAAACTATAACTGTGGAAGACGGTTGGATTACTATGCGAAAAGGTAGAAAAAAAGAGGAAGTTCTTCTTTTACAAGATGATAATAATAGAGTTCGTATCAAAGGCAAAGATACTGCTATTAGTCTAAGACAAAATGATGATGATTATGTAGTTGATCATATTCAAACTGGTGATATAGAAAACCAAGATATAAACTTTTCTATGCGAATGATAAAAGATAAAAAAGGAAATAGTAAATATCGTATTAGAACTATTGAAGATGATGGTGAAGTTATCTGCTGGTTTAGTAAGAATGAAGTTTCTTTTGAATATTCAAAACTTGAAGATAAAAAGTACTTTTATAGAGGAGAAAATAAAACTAATATTAGATTAGATGAAGAAAAAAAATCTTGTTTTGCTACTATATTAAACTTAGAAGCTAAATACACTACTTTAACTGGTCTAATTTCTAGTGAAATACCACTAGTAAATAAAATGATTGACCATTGTAGTCCCATTACTAAAAAAAATCAAGAGATAAAAATATATCAAATTAAGAAAAAAAATAGGTAAATCCTATTTTTTTATATTTAAAAGATAGAAAAAGCAAATGAAATGATATATAATATATACTAGGTGAATGAAATGAATTATCCTGGTGGAATAAAAAAGACAAACAACCATCTTATTAATTATAAAAATCGTGGAATGAACTTAGAAGATGACTTAAATCAATCAAACCACTATTATAAGGAAAAGAATATAGCTTATATCTATAAAAAACCTACTCCAATAAGAGTTAGTAAAGTAGACTTTAAAGGAAAAAGTGCAATTATTAAAGAGGCTTTTTATATGGAACCTTCTACTACTGACTATAATGGTATTTATAAAGGCTATTACATTGACTTTGAAGCAAAGGAAACAAAGAATAAAACATCATTTCCTCTTGCTAATATTCATCTTCACCAACTTAAACATTTAGAAAATATTTCAAATGCTGGGGGAATTGGTTTTCTAATTGTCCGCTTTACAACGCTTTCTGAAACTTATATACTAATGAATACTGATTTACAAGATTATATAAATAAGGAAGAAAAAAAATCTATTCCACATGATTATTTTGTAAAGCATGGATATCTTTTAAAAGAAGGCCTTCGGCCTAGAATAGATTATCTAAGTATTATAGATAATATTTTGGAGGTAAAAAATGAAAAAAAAGACAACACAAAAGTCTAATAGTAATTTAACCTTAATATTATTAGGATGCTTCTTAGTCTTAATGATTATTAGTTATTTTATTATAGGCTGGTTATTAACTGTTTTCTTAGGAGTAGGTATTTTAATAATAGTTGGTCTTGCTAGACTACTAGATAAAGTTAAAAATAAACCAAAACAGAAAAAAATACTTAATATTATAATAATTGTTATATTATCTTTAGGTATATTAGTAATGCTTCTTGGAATTTTATTCTTAGCTTATGTAGTTATTAAGGCCCCTAAGTTTGACGTTAATCAGTTAAACGAGAAAGAACCAAGTATTCTTTACGATATTGACGGTAATGAATTTGAACGACTTGGAACGGAAATGAGAGAAAAAGTAACTTATGATGAACTACCTGAAGTATTAGTAGATGCTATTGTCGCTACTGAAGACTCAAGATTCTTTCAACATAACGGATTTGATGCTCCAAGATTTTTAAAGGCATCATTAGGACAAGCAGTGGGACACAGTGATGCTGGTGGTGCTTCTACCCTATCTATGCAAGTTATTAAAAATTCGTTTACATCAGCTGATGACCATGGTATTAAAGGAATCATTAGAAAATTTACTGATATTTATTTAGCAGTATTTAAACTTGAAAAGAACTATACCAAGGAACAAATAATTGAGTTTTATGTAAATAACCATAACCTAGGTGGTAATATCTATGGAGTTAAACAAGCAGCTCTTGCTTATTTCAACAAAGATATTGGTGATTTAAACTTAGCAGAAGCTTCTGTTCTAGCAGGAATGTTTAAAGCTCCTAACTTATATAAACCAACTAATACTGATAATATTAAATCAGTTACTAGAAGACGTAATACTGTTTTATATCTAATGGAAAGACATGGTTATATAACAAGTGACGAGCGAAAAATGGCTAGTGATATTTCTATTGAATCTTTAGTAGATTATAATGTATCTGCTCAAAGTGGTTTATCTAAATATCAAGGATATATTGATACTGTAGTAGATGAGTGTATTGCTAAGTATAAAGCTGATCCATACACAGTTTCTATGAAAGTATACACTAACTTAGATAGATCAAAACAAGATGGTGTTGACAAAGTAATGAATGGTGAAACGTATACTTGGGCAAATGACACTATTCAAAGTGGTGTAAGTGTCCTAGATAGTGCTACCGGTAAAATTCTTGCTATTGGAGCTGGTCGTAATAAAAAAGGTGCTAAAGAACTAAATCTTGCCACTAGCGATGAAATTAAAAGACAACCTGGTTCTACTGCAAAACCACTATTTGATTATGGTCCACTAATTGAATATAATAATGCTTCAACCTATGGATATAATGACAATGGAAATTATAAAATGTTTGTTGATGAACCTTATTCTTATACTAATGGTAAATCAATTAATAACTGGGATGGAACCTTTATGGGAGCTATAACTATGAGAAAAGCTTTGTCTTTATCTAGAAATATCCCTGCTTTAAAAGCCTTCCAACAAGTAGATAACAAAAAGATTATTGAATTTGTCCAAAATCTTGGAATTGAACCAGAAATAGAAAATGGTAAAATTCATGAAGCACACTCTTTAGGAGCCTTTACTGGTGTTAACTCTTTACAAATGGCTGCTGCTTATGCTGCTTTCTCAAATGGAGGATACTATAATGAGCCTTATTCAGTTAGTAAAGTAGTCTTCAGAGATACAGGCGAAGAGAAAAAACATGAAGGTACTAAGAAACAAGCAATGAGTGATGCCACTGCTTATATGATTACCAGTATCTTAGATGATGTTACTCTTATTGGTACTGGAAATATGGATAAAATTGCTATGAAAACTGGTACTACAAACTTTGACCAAAAAACAAGACAAACCCTTGGCATGAGTGATGATGCTATTCGTGATTCATGGGTAATTGGATATACTACTAAAACAGTTATTGGTATGTGGTATGGTTATAAAGATACAAGTAAAAATTTAGTTAATCAAGGACTATATTGTCATAACTTAAGATGTACAATTCAAAGAGATAAGTTATTTACAGCTATAGCTAATTCCGTATTTGAAAAAAATAAAGAAGAATTTAAAATGCCTAATAGCGTAGTTAAATTAGGAGTAGTTGTAGGAAGTAATCCTGCTAGAATTGCTGGTGCAGGCTACTCTGGTGCCGTTACTTATGAATACTTTAAAAAAGGTAGTGAACCTACTAATACACAAACAGAAGAAAGTAATTTAAGTGCTCCAACTAATCTTAAAGCTACCTATAATAGTAGTAATAATTCCGTTAGTCTTTCTTGGAATGCTGTTACTCCACCAAGTAATAGTTCTTATGGAACATTTGGTTATAATGTATATTTCAACAACACATTATTAGGATTTACTAGTAATACATCATTCACTGTAACTAATCCAAATAATCCATATGGTACTTATAAAGTAATCGCTACTTATAAGAGTTATGATGGAGTCAAGAGTAATGCTGCTACTTATGAATTAAAGAAAGTAAGTACTACTTTAAAAGTAACTTACAAAACAATCAGCACTACTTCATATAATATATCCGATATTAGTAATTATGTTACTGTAACAGAAAATGGCAACGATATAACTAGTAAAACTAGTAACTGGAAATTATCCTCTATCACAGGACCAGGTGGTGTATCATTATCAACTTCTACACTATCAACACCAGGTACTTATACTTTAAAATATAAATTTAGTTATGATGGTGAAACTAAAGAGACTGGTAATATAACAGTTACCATAACTGGAAGTACTAATCCAACAGAGCCTACTGATCCTGATGATATAGTACCAGGTACATAAAATAAAAACATTAGTCTAAAATAAAAGACTAATGTTTTATTTTAACAAAAAAAGAATCGGTCTATTTATCAGTAGAACCAAATCCTCCATTTCTAACTCCTTTAGCAATATCATTATCAACAGTTAAATATTTTTCAAATACTGCTTGACCAATTACATCACCTTTCTTAACATGTAATTCTTCCTTACCACAGTTAAAGAAAGCAAAATAAATATGTCCATCATTATTTTCATTACCATAATAATCAGAATCTACTAAACCAACACTATTAGCAAGAACAAATCCTTTCTTTGGACCACTACTTCTATTAAGTAAGAAAATGCACTCATCATCCATACAATAAGCTTTTAATCCTGTAGGAACTAAAGTTGGTTTAATTCCTTTTTCATAAACAGGAATAACTATATCCTCTGCTGCTTCTATATCATAACCAGCAGCATGCTTAGTTCCTCTTACTGGTAAATGTATATCCTTATCTTCATATCCTTTAACTACTTCAAATCCTCGTGTTCTCATAACTTCTCCTAACTATTTACTGCACACTGTACTACAGTTGCTTTATCACTATCACCTATATTGCTATTATCTATATATAGAACAACTTTTCCTTCTTCTATACTTTTTTTAACATCAATTATACGTTGATTACTACTACCTACATAATGTAATCTATCATCATGAAGTTTCATAACAAATCTACCTTCTAATAAGACATCAATACAATTTAAAATATCATCTAAATTTTTATCAACTTCTCTTTGAGCGATTAATTCTTCCCAAGTATACCCGGTATAACTCCAAATAGTTTTATCCTTATATAGTTGTTTAACATTCATAACTAAATCTCTTATCGCTTTTCTATTACCAAGGAAGAGTGGATCTCCTCCTGATAAAGTTAATCCACTACACCAATCTTGGTCAAGCTCATGATAGATTTCTTTTATTGTATCATCATCAAATTCTACTCCATCATCAGGATTCCATGTAATAGCATTTTGGCACCCTGGACATTTATGAGAACATCCACTTACCCATAATACAACTCGTAATCCTTCACCGTTTAACATATCAGCTTTTGTTATATTATGATATCTCATCTACATACTCTTCCTTTCTGAAATTTCTACCATCTTAGCATGATTAAGTCTTGTATCACCATGTACTCTTGAATATGATAAATATCCATTCATACGATCAATCTTTGTAAGATCATCACTTCCACATTTTGGACAAGTATCCATATCTAATTCCTCATGACCACAGACATTACAGTAAGAAAGTGATAAGTTAACTCCTTCGTAGAAACCTTTATCCATAGCTCTTTCAACATAAGTTTCCATCGCTTTTCTATTGTAATTTAAATTATAACGAACATACTGAATACGGCCACCTTTAAATAACTCCCAGAATCTTCCTTCTAAATCTTGTTTTTGTATACCAGTAATGTTTTCCCAAACACCACAGTGGAAACTGTTAGAAACATATTCTCTATCAGATACGCCTTTAATGATACCATATTTCTTTCTAAATTGTTCAACTTGCGTACCACATAAACTTTCAGCTGGAGTTCCATAAATAGCATATAAAATTCCATCCTCTTTTTTAAACTCTTGTGTCTTATCATTAATATATCTCATAACTTCAAGAGCAAATTCACCATCTTCTACTAAACTCTTACCATTATATAACTCTTGTAATTCATTTAAAGCCGTTATTCCAAAAGAAGCAGTAGATGATTTTAAGATTGGTTCAATAGGCTCATTTGGTTTTAATCTACCTCCATAGAAACCTCCCTCACAGTAAGCAAGTGGATTAGTAGATGCTTTTTTCTTAGCTAGATAGTTATAAGTACGAATATGAATCTTACGAATCATTTCTAGATAATAATCAAGCACTTCATAAAAATCTTTTTGTTCTTCTCTAGACTTAGCTAAAATCATTGGTAAATTTAAAGAAATAGCTCCAATATTAAATCTTCCAATGAATACAGGTTGATCATCTTCATCAGCTGGTTCCATTCCACCTCTTTCAAACCAAGGAGATAAGAAAGCACGACATCCCATCGGACTAATAATCTTTCCATATTTCTTAAATATTGAAGGAACATATCCTTCACCTGTTAATGATAAGTAATCAGGATACATTGTCTTACTACTGCAATCTAGGGCATCTTCAAATAGATAATGCATCTTACCACCTTCACCATGAAGATTTTTATCATATAAGAATACTAATTTTGGGAATAAAGTTGGCTTTCTATATCCTGGCTTTCCTTGTCCTTTTTGATGAGTTTTTAAAATTACTTCACTGATCATTTGTCCAAATCTATCTTCCTCATGTCCAAAAGTAAATGTTACAAATGGATAATCACCACGAGAAGAACCAACACTATTTAATTTATATTCAATTCCTTGATAACCTTGTTCACATTCACGTCTTGTCTTCTTCCAAGCATATTCTTCAGCCTTTTCTGGGTCTTCATTATTAGTTATTTCCATATATTCATCATAATACTTATTGTAACTTTTCTTAGCATATGGAGTTAAAATAGTATCAACTTCTGGTACTGTAAAACCACCATATTGCATAGCTGCTGTATTGATAATTACATCTCCCATAACATCATAAGCAGTATCAAGACTCTTTGGTTCATTATACCATAAATTACCCATTTCAAAGCCATCTCTCATAACAGCACCAACATCACATAAACAACAGTTCATTGTATCACGCCTAGCACTCATATCATGAACATAAATATAGCCATCTTCACAAGCTTCTATCTCAGCCTTTGTTAAGAAGAACTTCTTATATAATTCCTTATTTAAGTTACCATATACCAAACTTCTTTGTGTAGATACTAAAGCACTATCAGTATTAGAGTTTTCCTTATCTCCAATATAATTAATTGCTTGAGCTTTCTTATAAACTTTATCTAAGATATGTACAAAATCATTCTTATAGTTACGATACTCTCTATAACTTTTAGCTACTAAAGGATTAACTTGCTCTAAAGCTGCTTCTACACAGTTATGAATTTGACTAACTTCAGCATCACTAGTTTGATTCTTTAATAAATCAATTACAATATTAACAACTTCATCTTTAGCTTCATCAGTTAAATCAACCATTACCCTTTCAGCACTTTTTTCAATTGCACTTCTTATTTTTTCACCATCAAATGGTTGTTTAGTCCCATTCTTTTTTATAATATTAATAGGTGGATTTTTGTATCTATTTTTCTTTTCCTTTCTTTCTTTTTTTACCTCTTTAACTTTTGCCATTTTTTACACCTCTTTGTTTTCTTATTTATTCATTCGACAACTCGATTATACTCACTATTTTTAGTTAAATGCAATAGTTTTTATTATTTTCATACTTTTATTTTTGTTCGATTTACATACTTTTTATTAAAAAAAATATTTTATGTCTTTTAAGCATATTTTTGTTTTTACCCTTTATTTATAAGGACTTTAAAGAAAACATGTATTATTTTTTCAAAATGTTTTTTTTGAGCATTTTTTCAAATCATTGATTTTATAGGCATTTATAAGTATAATTAATATAGAAAAAAGGGAGTGTAAATTATATATGATAAATATGTCAACATTTGACACTTTAACAGTTGTCAAAAGAAGTGGTCAAAGAACTAGTTTCCAAGGAGAAAAAATAGCTCTTGCTATTCAAAAAGCCTTTCATTCACTAGATATACCATATAGGGATGAAGATGTTAATAAAGTATATTCTAAAGTACTTAAAAAGATAGAAAAAGAATATAAAGATAGAAAAACAATAAATATTGAAAATATTCAAGATTTAATTGAAGAAGTTTTAAAAGAGAATAACTTTGAAGATGTTTATGTTGCCTTTTCTACTTATAGAGAACATAGAAATGCTTCAAGATCTGCTTTTGTTATGAAACAGCAACACAAGTTCTTAAAAGCTATAGAAAGACTAGGTCTAAATAATATTGATGATAACCTAAAAGAACGTCCTAATTCATTTCTATTACAGTTTGGAGAAACTATCTCATCAGAATTTGCTAAAGCTTATTTATTAGATACTAAAACAGTAAGATGCCAAGATGCCGGAATATTTAACTTACATTCTATAGAAACTATACCATTTGGTATGATAGCTACTTGTGATGTAGACCTTATTGAGCTTGCTACTCTTGATACTGATTTTGCCAAAGAGTTAAATTCTATAGACAAAATTAGTACCTATCTAAATAGAATTAAACTATATCTAGATAGTCTTAGTAAAGAAGTGTATCAAAGTATCTCGTTAATTAATTTTGACTTAGCATTAGAAACTATCTTACTTAAAGAATTTAAATCTGTCTTAAAAGAATATATTGATATATATTTAGATGCTAATTATTTAACTAACTATTTAACTATAACAGGTATTGATAATATAACATCATTTGATATAACCCCCACTTACTTTGCCATAGATAATAATACCCCTTTATATTTAGCAATATCTACTATTATTAAGAAAGCTAAAATGAAGTGTGAAAAGAACTTTACTATTTCTTTAAAGACTTTCTTTAAGACTATAACTTTTCCCTTAGCAATAAACTTTAAAACTAATAAGTTAATAATAAAATCACTAGTAAATAATAAATATATAGAATATTACTATCAAGGAGAAATGACTGAAGAGATTGCTACTACTATGCTTAACTACTCTAACCTGTATTTTATTAATAAAGATGCTTCTTTTAATAAAGCTATTAAAGAAAGGGTTAACTATGGTTACAATTCTCTAAGAGTTATAGAAGATAATACCACTATCGATAAAAAGATGGTTGGTGGTAAAGGAAATATATCTTGTATATCTATTAATCTAGTTAGAATAGCCCTTAAAAGTAAGAATACAAAGGCCAAAGAGACTGATTATAGATTATTCTACCAAGAGCTAGAAAAAGTACTAAAACAAGCGAAAGATGCCCTTTTAGAGAGATTTGAACTACAAGTAGATAAAACTATTCTTCACTTTCCTACTTTATATCAGTTAGGTACTTGGCATGATGGAGAAAAATTAAAGGATAAAGATAGATTAAGAAAACTATTAAAACATGGTACCCTAGCTTTTCATATAGTTGGTCTATCAGAAGCAATATATACTTTAACAGGAAATAAAGATGAAGAAATAACTTACAATCTTGCTAAAGATATCTTAAATTTTATGCAAAAGAAGATAGATAATTATAGTGAACAAAACAATCTTAACTTTGTTTTAACTACTTATAATGATACAAATATAGAAACAGAATTTAAAAAACAAGATGCCGCCATATTTGGTAAAATAAAAGATGTTACCAATAAAGATAAGTACTTAGAAGGTATTACTCTTCCTATAGATGATTTAAAAGAAGCAAGCTTACAAAAATATTTATTAGGAGGTTCTTCTTTAGAAATAGTAGCAAAAGATGAAAAACAATTATTAAATAAATATCAATCTTTAAAGGATAACGATATAGGATGCTTTAATGTCAAAAGAAAAGAGCTACCGATCAAGTAGTTCTTTTACTTTACTCTAAGTGAAGATGTATTAGATGGTCTTATTCCATATTTATTTGCAAAAAGTTCTTTTCTATCTATCGAAGACTTAATGAAATACTCCCCATCTTTAGATTCTTCTAATGATATAATTCCTTGATATAACTCTTTCTCACCAGACTCATCAAACTCATATATATCTTCTTCAATAGATCTATCAGATATTAGTTCTAATTTAGTTAATGAAGCTTTATTAGAGGAAATGGTATCTCTATTAAAATAGTAGGGACCTATAAAAATATTATTATAATCAGTTTGTTTGATAATTGCTTGATTTCCCATAATAAGTTTATCTTCTAAAGTTAAAAACATTCTCTCTTTTCTATCCATAGTTGGATAAATTCCACAACAGTTAAGTCTTTTCTCAAGTCTTTCTTCCTTTTCTTCTTCAGAAAAATCTTTAAAGCATAGACTTCCCATCTTAATTTTACCTATTTCTATTTTACTAATAGTATTATCTTTAGAAAATTCAATATCCATCTGACCCATGTTTTCTTTAATATATAGATAAATAATTTCAAAAACACTAGAGTTTATATCTTTTCTTTTATGACCAGTTAACAGATAGAAACATAATTCAGTAATATCTTGATAATCAGTTTCATCAAGGTCTGCTAAATGACTATTTACATTTTGACAAGCATCTTCTAATAGTCTTATACTTTTTTCACTTTCCACCTGTTTTTCTAAGGGTATAACTTTTCTCATAATAATTTCTCCTCTTATTCACTTTTTGATAATACTGCTTTAGTTTCATGTTCTTTACCATCACGTAAGTAAGTAAGGGTAATTGTATCTCCTGGAGCATATTTGTATAGTTCATAACGAAGATATGCTGCATTTTCTACTTCTTCCCCATTAAGTTTAGTAATAATATCCCCTTCTTTTAAATCTGATTTAGAAGCTCCAGTACCACTTACTATTCCTGCTACTACTACTCCAGTTTTAACATCATTTGGAATATTATAATTATTACCAAAACGAGATTGTTTAACATCAGATACATTTACCATTTGTACTCCTAATTGAGGCCACTTAATTTCTTCACCTTTTTCTAAAGTTTCAATCTTAGACATAGCATATTCAATTGGAATAGCAAATCCCATACCTTCAATTTCTTCTTTAACTAATTTCATAGAAATAACACCAATTACTTCTCCATTAGAATTCATAAGTGGTCCACCACTATTACCTGGATTAATTGAAGCATCTGTTTGTAAAACTTTCATAACCCAATCACCAGAACTAGTCCCATAACCATTACTACTTGTACTAACAGTTACCATTCTATCTTTTCCTGCTAAATGTCCAGTAGAAACACTTCCTTGATATTCATTACTAACAGGTGTTCCAATAGTAAATACTAAATCACCTAGTTTACTATTTTCACTAGTACCAATAGATAATACTGTTAAATTTTTATTCTTTTTAATTCTAATTACAGCAATATCAGCATAACTATCACTGCCTAACACTTCAGCATCCAATTCTTCATCTTTACTAGTTACTACTGTTACTTTATTATTACCATCAATTACATGATGATTAGTTATAAGATAATCATATTTATCATCTTCTTTATAAACAAATCCAGTACCAAAACCAGCTAGTTCATTATTTTGATAATTTCTAACAATAGCAACACCATCATATACTTTAGATACTGATTGACTAATTCCTGAACCATCTACTAATACTTTAGTACAATTTTTACTACTACAAGTAGCACCACCACTACTAGTAGTTCCTTTAGATGAAGTAGTTAAATTACCAGTTACTACTACATAAGTTAAAACTCCTCCTAAAATAAATGCTACTATTATTAAAATACTATCTTTAAGTTTATCAATTTTCATCTTCTTCATAACTCCTCTCTATTTTTTCAATTTGTTCAAAGTTAGTAGGAAATCCCATTCGCTTTAAAATATCCTCTACTTTAATTGTATGTAGATTATAAGATAAATTATTTATCTCTCTTTCGAGTTCTAACATCATATTTTTAAATTCTTCTTTACTTAGCATATCTTTCATAATAATCACTAATGCAAAGACATCATTCTTACCTTGAACGTACCCTTCATCATCTTCTTCTATATTTAAAAGTTTATGATAAATGGTATTAGGTATAACTTTCTGTGTTCTATTTTCATATAAGATATCTTCATGAGCACATAAATTACGATAGTTAGATAATATTGGTAGATATGTTATCATTGTAGATACATTTAAATGATAGATATCACAAATCTTTTTTTGATCTTCATATTTTAAAATAGAAAATAATTCTCCTACTATTCCAAAGGATAAAACTTTAACTAATATCCATAAAGGTACGTAACCATAATTCATCATATAATGACTAGTAGCAGTATGTTCTCTACCATTAACTCTTATTTGCCTTTTCATCTTATGAATTAAATCATTAACCTGTCTTGTTTTAGTTTTATCTTGGGTAAAGTTCTTAGCTTTTAAATAATCTTTTTCTTTATAACCATATCGTTTAGATAATTGATACGAAAAAATTGATTTTAGATTATTTTCAACGATAAGTAAATTTTTAAAGAAAACATTTCTAATCCCACGATCAAACAAAAAGATACTATATAATTCTTCAAAGGTAGCCCCTTCTAAAAATCTTTTATCTTTCATACTTTTCATCAAAGGATAACGATAACCATTTAAAAAGAAGTAATTTTCTCTAAGTAATACCTTCTTAGCAAAGTCTGGATCATCAATAGTAAGTCCTTTATATTTCATTATTTCAATTTGTTCTTCTAGGTTCTTAAACTGTTTTTCTATCATCTTCCCACCTACCTAGGGTAATTATACCACATAACCACTTAAAAAAATATGAATTTTTGATGAAAATATGTGATATACTTTTGTAAAGGATGTGGTAAAAGATGCCTGCAACAGTTACTCATGCTTATTTTGGCATGGACATTTACAACAATTTACCTATTGGCCTAAAAGAATTGTTAATGGATGAGAAAAAAAGTATTAGAATGTTTGCTCAAGGAATGGACCCTTTCTTTTTTTATCATAAAATTTCTTTAAAGAATGGCAAGAAACAACAAGACTTTGCTCTTTATTTTCATACTAATAAAACTAGAGAGTTTTTTATAAATTTAGTTAACTATATAAGATATAATGATTACTATCAAGTTCCTGACGTGATGGCCTATCTTTATGGTTTCATCTCCCATTATGTCTTAGATAGTACTATTCATCCCTATGTTTTTTATAAAACTGGTGAATTTATAAAAGGTGATAAAGAAAGTTATAAGTACAAAGGATTACATCACAATATGGAAGTATTTATTGATAATTATTTAATAAATAACCGAGAAAAAGGTAAAGTTTATTCTTTTCAATTCTATGATTTTTGTTTTGATTTTACTCCTTTTTCTAAAGAATTAGAAGAAGTAATTGATTATGCTTTCAAAGAAACCTTTGGTATTACAGAAATGAGTAAATTCTACAAACAGGCTTTAAAGGATATGCATTTTGCACTTAAGTATTTTAGATATGATAAAACAGGTATTAAAAAATGTATCTATACAGTTTGTGAGAAAATAACACCTAAAACAATGTTTCCCTTCTCGACTATCTCTTATCATGTATCTTTAACTGATAAAAGGAATTATCTAAATAATGACCATACTAAATGGAATCATCCTTGTCTAAAAAGAGAAAAACATGAAGAAAGTGTTGATGAATTATATAATAAGGCTCTAGACGAAGCTTTAAGTATTATAAAAAAAGTTAACTACTATATAAAGGATACTAAGAAGATAGACTTAAACAAGGTATTTAAAAATCTATCTTATAAAACTGGTAAAGATTGTGACAAAGATTATAAATTAAAATATTTTGAATTTTAAAGTATAAATAGATAATTTTTAGAAATACTATCTACTAGGTGATATAATGCTAGAAAAATACAAGGTAGTAAAGGAAAAGAATGAAGATGTTTTATATTTATACTTATCTATGAATTATGAATTTGCTAAAGATTTAGATGATTATAATCTGGACAATTTAGATAAGAACTGGTTAATTAATCAAAGAATTCAATTTAATGGTAATAAGGTAGTTATCTTTGTAGATGGTATTCCTACTAAAGTAGTATTATTAAATGATAATGATAAAATTCTGTCTGACAAAGATATTATTCTAACTCTTGATACTGATGATAAGATATCTTTAGATAAACTACTTTTAAGCATCTTGTTTAGTAACATTACTATTTTCCTAGAAGAAGAAGCTTTAAAAGCTATAACTATTCTTTATCGTAGTGAGCTGATTAAAAGGTATAGAAATAAAGAAAAGATATCTAAAGATAATCATCACTTTTCTTATGTTAATTTAAACTATTACAAATTACTTTATCCAAATACTTACAAGATGTATGAGACTTTATTTAAAAAGGTAATAAAAGCTACTGACGGAGAATATCTAGTATACAACAAAGAACCAATAGAAGCTTACATTCATTTAGTAAGTAATGGTTACACAGAAACTAATAGTAATATCCCTTATCTAAAACAAACAGAAAGTCTTTGGGATTTAGCATACCCTAATTATATGAATCAAAAATACTTTTCAGTAGAAGAATTAAGAAAAAGACTAAATATCAACGATAAGAATATTAATATTGAAATTAAACAGTTAAGTCCTAGTAATAGAATTTTAAAGTTACAAGTAAATGATAAGATTTTCAATTCACTTGATTTAATGACTAGATTAGATTTACCTTCTGCTGATATTACTATTCTTGTCTTAAAACAAGGATTTACTTTTATTACTAGAGGGATTGGTAATGGTTATGGATTAAGTATCGTTGGTGCAAACGCTCTAGCTAAACTTGATTGTAATTATAAACAAATATTAGGATACTATTTTCAAAATGTAGTATTATATACTAAGGAAGAGTCTAAAATATAGATTCTTTTTTATTTTAGTTGCTTCTTATTTCTTTCTAAATCTTTTAATGACCTCTTAGGAGTTGGCAATTCTTCTGGCATAGTTCCACCATTTTTAGCAATAACCTCTCTAATATTTTTTCCAATATTATAATGTGTTTCATTAGCTGCTCGTTCACTAGATATATTATCTTTTTTTAGTTTTGCTTCTGTCTGACTAATTCTAAAAAGATTAGCTATTAACTCTTCGCTACCCATATTATCCAAAATATCTTCTCTATATCTTAATTTTTTTCTTTTAGCAATATCATCAGCAGTTTCACCATTATACAATCCCCTATATCCAGCATTATGAAATTTATCAAAGTTTTTAACACCACAATTTTTAGCTGTTTGATTTAAAGAATAGTTACCTCTTCTAGTTAAACTTCTTTGATAAAATCTTTTCTCATCTTCAGTTAAATTATCATATTCTTTTTCTGTTAACTCTTGTTTTCTAGTTTGCACTGCAAAATATGTTTGCCCTAAAGCAACTACCTGTTTTCTAGAATCAGCATTCTGGACAATTAAATAACAAGCATATCTAGATAGTTTATAATCATCTTGTTTTCTCTGTGCACCAGAACCTATATCTACCATTTTGTCGACCCCGACAAAATGGTCATGTGTATTAATATCACTATTGTCACAAGCAGTTTTTGCTTTTTCTATAACACCAGAAAATTTTCTCCATTCCTTATAATGTAGAGCTACTTGTAATTCTCTAGCATACCAATATTCCTTATCATATTCATTAGTATGTTTAATCCTCTCAAAAATTGTTTCATTGTAATCATTTATTTGATTCATCTCCACCTCCAAAAAATTTTAAATATATAATATTATAAAAACATATGTTCGTCAATACTTATTTTAAACATTTTTATAATTCTTTTTGAAAGTACTCATAAACTCCCCTAGTTATACTTAAAGCTAGTCTTTTTTGATAATCTTCTTTTTGTAATAAATATCTATCATTTGGATTAGATAAAAAACCACACTCTATTAAAACACCAGGGACTCTAGTATTAGAATATAAATAAAGATTAGTCTTCTTAATAATTCTCTTAGTCTTAAATTCCTTTTTAAATTCATTATGAATACTTTCCGCTAATAAAAAATTATTCTTATTTATAGAATGATATAAAACCTCTTGTCCTCTACCATTCCCTGCATTTATGTGAATAGAAAGATATAAATCACTCTTTTTATTTTGAATAAATAATATTCTTCTATATAAGTCTCCCCTTTTCTTTCTAGCATCCCACTTACTAGATAAATCTTCATCAACCATCCTAGTCATATAAACAGTTGCCCCATTTTCTTCTAATACTTTTTTTAACTGATAAGATATCTCTAAATTTAAATCTTTTTCCATAAGTTTACCAGACATAGTCCCACTATCTCGCCCACCATGCCCGGGATCAATTGTAATTATTTTCCCTTCCAGTGGTAATATACTATTAACTTTAGCATCCACTAATTGAAGTGACATTAATAAGGTAAAGAAAAGTATTAACATCAAACTCTTATATTTTCTAATAAACATATAAAAACACCTAGTAAATTTTATGTTTACTAGGTAATTTTAATCACAATAATAACAGTATAATTAAATAAGTAACTCTATTTAGATCTATTTAAATTTTTTCTTTCTTTTGTAGCAACTAACATCCCATCTGTCTTGTAAATTGATACTCAAATAACATCATCATATAAATTTAAAGACCTATTCAAAATATCATCTACAGAAGTAAAAGAAGGGATATCATCCTCATCAATAATTGGATCACAATCAGCAAAGTCAATCATAAATCCTTCTATTGTTTTACAATAAGTACCAAGTGAATACTTATTATCTTTTTCAAAATATACAATTCTATACCCTTCATCATATTCTTTTCCACAACCGGCATCTATTAGTTTTTTAGGTAAAATTCTCATTTTATCAACTCCTAACAGCGTAAATTGTAATTTAAAATTTTGCTTCTTATTCAAAATTTATATGTATTATATTTTTTTCTGCAATTTCATTGTTAAGTAAATAGTCTTTAAACATTAGTAATAATGTTGATTTATCACTTATTCTAACACCAGTTGTTACCTTTATAAAATAATTTAAATCGCCAATCACATAATAACATAAATGTGCTTTTTATAAAGTTTTGCAAGTACACTTGTAAAACTTCTTACTTTTTGACACTTTTGATGATATATTTACTTTTTTTAAATCAGATATCATAAAAAAGTAACAACTTATTCATTTACTGCCAAACATGCATGATTAATTGTACCAGTTATTAGATTACTAACTTTTAAAACTATTATCTCTGGATTCTCAATCATTCCCTTATCAATCCAGTCTAAAACTATAGAAACAAAAGCATACTTATAAAAATCTGTTATAAACTTTTTATCTTCTTCTCTTAAATTTTTACCTTTAGATTCTTCAACTATCTCACTATATATAATTGGATAAACCAATCTATATAAATTAGTTCTTAATACTTCAACGGAAACAGAATGATAAATATTTTCTACAACCTCTTTTTCTTTTAAGACTACTTTAAAAATCGTCAAAAACTTATCTTCCCATTTTTCACACTCATCATTTTTATTCAAAATATTATCCACTTCATCAATACATAGCCATTCAACTAAATCTTTTATATCTTGAAAATGATAATAAAAAGTTTGTCTATTTATAGCACATTTATTGGCTATATCAGTTATTGTTATCTTATTAAATCTTTTCTCTTTTAATAAATCTTTAAATGCATATCCTATCGCTCTTTTTGTTGTTAATTTGCTCATTTATCGTCACCTTTATTATTATATAAGAAAAAAAACATGAAATAAATAATTATTCCATATTTTTTCTACTTAAACAAACCACTATCTTTTAAAAGTATCTCTATATCTGTACCTTTAGCTTTTTTCATTACAACTTTAATTAATTGTTTTTCTACGAAGGTAAGGGGAAGTTCATCAACTGTTTTTTTATCAACAGCGTAATAACAAGCTTTTAATAGTTCCCTAACATCATATTTACTACCCCAAACTTCAGGAACTGCTCTATCTACTTTTAAAAGTGTATAAACAGCTTCCATACCAGTACGTATTGAGTATTCTGTAGTAAAAATAGTATCTCTTGGTGTTTCAGCAAATTGTCCAACAAAAGCAAAATTAACACTATTTTTTGGGACTACTAATGGTCTATCTTTTTCCTTTCGAGGTTGGAAAAAGGCATTTATATAAGGCATATAACAAGTTGTTGTATTACAAATATCTGCATACTTTTCAATTTCATTAATTGGTAAACCAATATGATAAAGCCATTCTTCACATACTTCTTTTCCAGTACATTCTTTTATAGGTTTCTTAACAAAATTACCAGACTTATTAGTATTTAAAGCATATAGCCAAACTAAAACACTATTCTTGTTTTGAGACTTAAACTGTGGTTGACGATTAATAGTCCATGATAAATACCAATTTTCCATACTATCTTTAACTGTAACTATACCACCAGTTGTTACTTTACCATCTCTAGGATCGCGTTTACAGATATTTATAATATATTTAATAATATCATCGTCACTTACTTCTATAGTAGCACTCATCCAGTTAGTTTTATCTACATGATTACAAAACTTATCAGGATTTCCAAATTCACCATTACTAGCTTGGGAAGCAATATTTTTCCATAAATTCCAAGATTCACCCTTACCATTTTTAATAATTGATAAATCAGGAGCATTATCTTGATCACCATAACAAGAAGTATCGGTACAACAACCATTAGTGATAAAGACTAAGTCATCTTCCGTTAAATCAATTTCTTTAGTTTCACCATCATTTTCATAAACAATCTTAGTTGCTACTTTCTTATTTTGTTTTGATTTAAATATAACATTTTTAACATCTATTCCATAATCAATCTTTACACCATTATTTTTTAAATACTTAATAAGTGGTAAAATCATTGATTCATATTGATTATATTTAGTGAATCTTAAAGCTGAAAAGTCAGGTAAACCATCTATATGATGTACATATCTACATAAATATCTTTTCATTTCAAGAGCTGAAGACCACTTTTGAAATGCAAACATCGTTTGCCAATATAACCAAAAATTAGTTTTCCAAAATGATTCTGGTAAAACATCAGAAATTTTTTTGTTTTCTAGAGCCTTTTCTGGAGTAAGAAATAATTTTGATAAAGCCATAGCAGACTCTCTATCAAGTTTAAATAATTTATCAGTATGGGCATCTTCCCCACAATTAATAGTAGCTCTACATAATGAATAATTAGGATCATGTTTATTTAACCAATAATATTCATCAAGAACTGATACATCAGGTGTTTCAATAGATGGGACACTTCTAAACATATCCCACATACATTCAAAATGGTTATCCATTTCTCTACCACCACGCATATAAAATCCTTTAGTAATATCTTTTCTTCCATCACATGATCCACCTGCTAAATCTAACTTTTCTAACAAGTGAATATGCTCACCTTTCATTCTTCCATCTCTTACTAAATAAAATGCTGCAGAAAGCCCTGCTAAGCCAGTTCCAATAATATATGCAGATTTTTTATCTACCCCTTCTGGTTTTTCTGGACGAGCAAATGCTTCATAAGTTCCAGCTCCATAATACATATTTATCCCTCCTATTATTAATTAACATATAAATCATATAATTATTAATTATTATTTACAACAATCAATGTTATTATACTGTCAAAAAATAAGACAAAAAGACAAAATTGTAATAAAATAAAACATCTAATAAGCATATAACTACTAGATGTTATTATTAATTATTTTATAGCAGAAGACTGTAAAGCAGTAATAGCAATTACCCCAACTATATCACTAGCATTACATCCTCTAGACAAATCATTTATTGGTTTAGCAAGTCCTTGAGTAACTGGCCCATAAGCTTTAGCAAGTCCTAATCTTTCGGTTATTTTATAAGCGATATTACCAGCATCTAAATCTGGAAAGACTAAGACATTGGCATAACCTGCTACTTTTGAACCAGGTGCTTTTCGCTCTCCTATTTCTTTAACAATAGCAGCATCAAACTGTAATTCACCATCTAAAGTGATATCCTTTAAACTTTCCCTAGCAAGTTCTACCGCTTTTACTACTTTTTCACTATCAGGACATTTTGAAGATCCATAAGTAGAATGAGATAGAAAAGCTACTTTCGGCGTATCTTCTACTAACAATTCAAAACTTTCAGCACTACTTTTAGCAATATCTACTAATTGTTCACTAGTAGGATTTTGATTTAATCCACAATCTGAATAGATAAATACTCCATTAGAACCATACTGCTTTTGTGGAGTATCCATCAAAAAGAAAGATGATGCTGTCTTAGTATTAGGTGCTGTCTTAATAATTTGTAAAGCTACACGTAAAGTATCAGAACTAGAGTGAACTGCTCCACTAACCATTCCATCAGCATAATTAAGTTTAACAAGCATAGCCCCAAAATAAGGATAGTCATTAGTAAGTATTTCACTGGCCTTATCAAGAGTCATACCCTTTTTCTTTCTTAACTCATAATAAGTATTAACACACAAATCAAAATCAGCAAACTTAACTGGTTCTATTATCTTACACCCATCAAGAGAAATATTATTTTCCTTGGCTAAAGATAAAATATCTTCTTCCTTACCAATCAAATAAATATCAGCAATATTTTCTCTAATAGCAATAGCTGCTGCTTCTAAAGTTCTAATATCATCTGTTTCTGGTAATACTATCTTCTTCTTTTCATTTTTCTTTACTCTATCAATTATCTTTTCTATAAAATCCATATCTTTACTCCTCCTCTAATTTACTTTCTCCTGTTTTATAATCAATGGTAACTCCTTTTTGAACATTATATACATAAACATTAAATGATAATTTTCCCTTATCTTCAATTGAATACGCTTCCATATATGCCCCATTTGCTACTAAATTGTCACCGTCAAAAACAGGTGTTACTCTATATAAAACATGATTATTAGTCTCTTTTATATAATTAGCTACTTTATTTTCAAAAGGTAACATTCCATCTACATTCATACTTCTAGTACAAGTCATTAAATTTTTTGGATTAGCATTTTGTCCAGTTAATTGATGGGCAATTAAATGACATCTATTATATAAATATTTTCCATCAACAAAATCATACTTAACTGTATGCCATCCAGCTGGTTTAATCATTCCTATACTACCTCTTTTAGTAGTTGGCATTGTACTTTTACTAACAAGAGCAAAAGCTACTCCTACTCTACCTAAAGAATCTAAATCACTATATTCTTCTTTTTCTGTTAATCCTTTTTCACTATCTGTAAATGTTGGTTTATTATTATTTACCTCTTTATAAGGCTCATTATCATAACTCGGTATACTAATAACGTCACTTGTATTATTACTATTATCTCTATAAGCATAAGATGGTAATATATATTGATAACTAACTACTGCTATTAAGACAATTAAACTTAAAAGAGATGTTACTAGTTTCTTATTCTTTCTACTCATCAAACCATCCTTTCCCTATTTATTGTATCATAAGATTACAAGTTTTTTTAGAAATTTATTTTCTTATTTAATACTTTATGATAAACTTTAGATAAAGATGGAGGATTTATGAAAAAGAAGAAGAAAAGAAAAAAGATTATTACCTTTATTACACTCTTCATTATAATAATTATTATATTGGTATATCTAGCATCAACTAATAAAATTGAAATAAAAATTCCATTTACGGATATTAATACAACTAAAACAGAAAAGAAAAAATTAACTATATATGATGAAGATAGTAATAAAAGACCAATTGCTGTTATGATAGATAATAATGTTGGTTACTCTTCACAAGTAGGATTACAAGATGCTTTTGTAACATATGAGGCAATAGTAGAAGGTGGTCTTACTAGAATGATGGCTATATTTAAAGATACTAATACTTCTTTAATAGGACCAGTTAGAAGTTCTAGACACTACTTTTTAGATTATGCTTTAGAATATGATTCTCTTTATGCCCACTATGGTTGGAGTACATTTGCTGAAAATGATATTAAATCTTTAAGAGTAAATAATATTAATGGATTATATGTAGATAGTGCCTACTGGCGTGATAGAAGAATTGCTGCTCCCCATAATGTTTTTACTAACATAGAAACTTTATATAAGAGTGCAAAAAATCTTGGTTACCAAACAATTACTGATGAGTGGGAAGCTCTACCAATAACTAGTGACAATGTAGATTTAACGAAAATAAAGAATAAGACTTGTACTGATACTGATTGTGATACTGGTTTAGTACAAGCTAACAAAGTAACTATTCCCTATTCTAATAGTCAAACAAGAAGTTATGCCTATGATAGTGAAAGAAAAGTTTATCTAAGATATATGAATCATAATGCTCATATAGATAGAGATAGTAAAGAACAATATCATTATAAAAATATTATTATTATCAAGGTTAAAAATAAAACTTTAGATAGTTATGGTAGGCAAGACTTGGATACCACAGGTACTAAAGAAGCATATTATATAACAAATGGATATGCCATACCAATAACTGCTAAGAAAGATGCAAGAAGTGGTAAAACTATCTATAGTTATATGGATGGTAGCAAGGTTAGACTAAATGATGGAAACACATTTATACAAATAGAACCTGTTAATATGACTCCATCGTTTGAGTAATATTAAGGTGTAGTAGTATGTATGAATGGTTAAATTTAGAATTATTAGATTATAAAAATAAAGATGACATATGGGACTTGATAAACTTATTTGAAGATGTATCATTCAACAAATATAGTGAATTACCACCAAGATGTCCCTTTGTCTTTCTTATTCAAAAATATAGAGAAATTAATGGTAATAAATCACATAAACCAATTGGATTCATATTTCTAGAAACAAAAGATATCACTAGTAATGACTTATATATACATTTTGGTATAACTGAAAAAGAAAGAAACAAAGGTTATATGAAAGAAGCACTTTATATTCTAAATCATAAACTAATAGGTAATACAATGGAACAAGAAGAAAATTTAAAGGATTATGAAAGATTATTAATCTCTTCTAAGATCATAGCAATTAATGAAGGAAATAATCCTATAATAGAAAGTTTATTAACCAATAACAGTTACTATATAAGTAACCAAACATATTATTTAGGATTTAATGAAAGAAAAAAGTTACTCATAAAATAGTAACTTTTTAATATGATTTTTCTTGAATATTCTTATTTATTTCAATATTTCTATTAGTTAATATATCAGGATATTCTGACACTTTTAAAGTTTCATTCATATATATTCTATTATCATTTCTATTATTTAGTAATTGTAAATAGTCAGTAGAAATATTATGTTTATTAGCAATTATATCTAGGGTTTGACCACCAGTAACTCTTGTTATTAAATCGAAGTCATTTGATTCTTTAACATATTCTTGAAATCTAATTAAACCTTCAGTAAGAGAATCGGTAAACTTATTAACATCAGTATTTGCATCTACTGCTATTGTTGCAAAACGACTTGCCCCCTTTTCTCCTAAAGAATTTTCAATTGGAGATTCTTTTAATGTTGGATATCCATCATCATTATAACCTTTTATACCACATTGAATATCCATATCAACTAAACCGTTTCTTTTTAAACAACTATTAAGGCTTACTGCTAATGGATCTGTTTGGTTATCCCTTTCATTATATTGACCAATGACTTTTGTTTTACCATCATTATTGTAATCAAGTAAACTTATATAAGTTTCACTACCATTCATATTTTCAATACTATAAGAATCGACAACAGTCTCTACAGAAACACCTTCACTTGCTAATTTATTTGAAAGAGAATTTATAAAGTTATCTTGTACCCCATCATTTACTAAAACAATATTTAAGTTATTTAAGTCTGTAATATCAGCATAAATAGTATCATCTGTTGCTACTGTATCAGTAGTAATTACAGGCTCATCAGCTCTAGCTCTAGTATGACTATTATATGCAATGGAAGCACCAGTCAAAGCAACAGCAAAAGCAGCCATACCTACTCTTGTCCTAAACCTTCTTCTAGCTCTAGCTTTTCTTTGAGCTATTAATCTTTTTTTCTTATTCAAATCAATTATTTTAGATTGATTTACTTCTAAATTTCTTATCATTATCTCACCTATCTCTTTTCACTAATAATTGTTAAAAGTTTTATAATTTCACCAAAGCCATATATTAAAGAACAAAATACAAAACTAGCTAACCAAAACAATAATGTCAAAGCAAGATTATACTCTGTATTAGTACATGTTTTAAATAAAGTTGATGTTTCTGTACAAGCTGGGAAAATATTACCTAAAATAATACCAGTTATAAAGAAGAAAACAAATAATAGATAAGCTAGTTTTTGATAAAAGTTATACTCTCTAGCCTTAGTTACCTCTTTACTAATCTTCTTTAATTTAGGAAGTGGTTTTTTTTCTACTTCTATCTCATCAAATAAATCTTTCATTATTTATCACTCTCCTCTTCTTTTTTAATTTTTTTCTTTTTAGAAGAAGATACTTTCATATCGTCATATTCTTTATATAAAGATATATATCTAGCAAATAGAAAGTAGAATAAAACTTCTAGTAAGGAAATAACTATACTTTCAAATGATGTTGAATTAATAAGTACTACTACTAAATGAATAACTAATAAAGTAGTAATTAAATAGAAATATTGTTCATTCTTTAACTCTACTATTACACTAGTACTCAAATGAAGCTCCTTACCAATTACTGTATTTGAGATAAAAGCATATAGAAAATAAATTGTAAATAGTATATTAATTCCCAACTGCAAAAGAGAAGCTAAACCAAATGATTGAAATACAGTAAACATACTAGCTAAGGTTATTAAACCAAAGAATACAAGCATAATTACATTTAAATGATCAAAGTATTTTTTCCCCACTTTAAAGTGAAGCATGACAAAATAGATTAAAGTTAAAACATAAATACTATTATGATTTAAAATAGATCTAATAATATCAGATGTTCCTAATTGACTATTAATTGCAAATGACTGTGATAAAATTATTAGTACTATTAATAAACCAATAATAACATAAGTAACCATTCGTGGACTATCAAACCAATCTTTTTCTTTATTATTTTTCATATAAACACCTTCTTTTTATTTAATATTAATTAGTAACTTCTCTTATTTTAGTTTTTCTTCTATATACTTTTTTACTTACTAATTTATAATCTTTTTCTATTTCCTTAAGACTGTCATATTTCTTATCTGTCTTTTCGTTTAGCATAGTAACAAGTAAATCTTTTTCATAATAATTATCAAGAACTAGTTTTCCATTCTTTGAAAGATTATAAATTGTCTTACTATCATTAGCTTCATATTCTTTATCATCATTCCAATCAGTTACTCTATAAAGTGTATAACTTTTGTTTCCTACTAATTCTCTATCTATTAGATATTCTCCACATTTAAGTGTTACTTTTTTACCTTCTTTTAAGAATTCTACTTTAGATTCATAAAGGTCACAGTTCTTACCATTGAAAGGATTTTTAATTGGTGATATCAAATCTAACTTTAACATCTCATATAAATATATTGTACCTTCGTCTTTGAAATTATAATTAATAGCATTCATAGCCATTACTCTAGCATTAAAGTTAAATACTTGATATTTTTCTTTATTACTTAGCTTAAGAATTGCTACTAACAAAATAGCGGTTAATACTAAACAAACAACAGCTACTGTTAAAAATTCATATGCTCCAAATCCTTTATTATTTTTTTTCTTCTTTTTCCTATTCTTTTTCATACGCCAACAACTTTCTTTCAAAATTATCATCTACTAATTTTATAGTATCAACACTAACTTTTAGTGATGATGTATAGTCGCCCTTAAAGAAAAGATTTCTTGCTCTATTAATTCCTTCTTCTATATCTTCATGAAGAGGAATATATCTGTTGCCATAAACAATAGCCATTTCACTCATCTTAGCAGTTTTGATCATTGAAACAGTTGTATTATAAAGTTTTAAAACTAAATCTCTAGCTGTATCTACTCTAGTATTTAAAGTTTTAATAGCAATTGGTTTTTTAGATAATTCTTTTATTACCTCTAAGATAGCTTCATTAGCTTCACTAAGTTCAACAAAGTATCTATCTTCAATAACTGGTAATTTATACTCTCGCATTTTTTCTTTACATTCTTTTAAGAGTCTTTCAATCTCTTCTAGTTGTTCTCTTGCTCTTTGTTCATCTTCATACATATTACCAAGTGATTTTAAAGCAATATCTAGAGTTGATTCTACTTGTTTTAATCTATTAGATAACTTTTCTACTTCATCATTAACACTAGAGTAAGGTGTCGCTTTATTCTTGACTTTTTCTAGCATCTTATGATGATCATCTTTTATAACTATTAAATCTTTATTAACCTCATCTATTATTTTTACATCTTCTTTATTTAAATCATACATATTCTCAATATCATCTAATTGTTCATATATATCGGTTACTAGTTTAACTGTTTTATTTAGTTTCTTTTCAAAATCCTTACTTGCTTCTTCATATACTTTTCGTGATAATCTTTCTTTTTCAAAGGCCACAAAAATACTATCTAAATAGTCTAATATTGTCTTAAGTTCAAACATACAGTCTTCTAAGTTTAAGACTTTAATTCTATCTAGAATAACACTTACATTCTTTTTAGCTTCCGCCATATTATCATCAATACTTAAAAAGTCTAATGGATAGCCATCACTTTCCATCTTTTCTTTAGTATCTTCTATTTCTTTTATTCTCTTAGGAACCATTTGTTTACACATCAATAGTAAATCAGGCACCTCAGAAATAACTATTTCCATATGCTCAATCATAGTATCAAGAGCTTTTACAATATGGACTACATCTGTATACTGATTCTGATCCATAGCTGTTTCAAACTCCAAGAATCTTTTTTCAATATTCTCTAATTGTAATTCTATTGCTTCAGCCATTTCTTCATAGAGGTTTTTATGATCTTGATATTCTTTATTTAATTCTCTATATTTAGTTTTTAATTTAGTAATTATATTTCGGTACTTTTCTTCACTAAGAGTAATTTCTTTAATCTGGTCAAGTAAATAATTAGCCCGTTCTTTTGCTTTATAAAGACCTATCTCACACTTACTTATTTTACTCTTAGCAAGATTATATTCCTTTTTATCAATCAATGTATCAAGTTCAATTAACAAATCATCTATTTTAGGAAGTTCTTCATCTTTAATATAAGCAAATTCATCTTGCCATTTCTGATATTTCTCTTCCATCTTTTCATTCTTTATAATCGGTTCTAGTTTAGAAAGTTCAAGAAGCACAGGGGTACTTCCAATTAAGTTTTTTTCTGTATCTAAATTTTTACATAATTTTAAATAATAGTTTTTCCTTTTTTTCTTTAAAACAACGATAAGCACAATAATAAGAATGATTACAATTAAAATTCCGGTCAAAACATATAGTAATGTTCCTTTCATATAGCTCACCACCTACTATTTAATAATACCATAATACTAGTTTTTTAGCTACAAATATTTGACAAATCTACAATTTTATATTACAATAAATCTGCAATTTTACTTGAACAGCAATATTTCGCCTTTTTATATGTGTTTTTTGAAAGTTTCAAGTACCTTCGTTGCTGTGAAGCGAAAGAACAAAACAAAACTCCCATAGAAAGTGTTGGAAATAATTTTTCAAGAAGATGCAATTTATTAAAAGAAAGGAGGATTTTTATGGCAAGATATACTGGACCTAGTTATAAACAATCTCGTCGTGTTGGTTTTTCTTTAACTGAAACTGGTAAAGAATTAGCTAAACGTCCTTATGGACCTGGTCAACATGGTAAAGATAGAAAAGGTAAACCTAGTGATTACTCTAATCAATTAAAAGAAAAGCAAAAATTACGTTTCATGTATGGTGTTAACGAAAGACAATTCCGTAAGACATTTGATGAAGCTAGTAAAATGGCTGGAGTTCACGGTACTAATTTCTTAATCTTACTTGAATCTCGTCTTGATAACTTAGTTTATCGTATGGGATTTGCTACTACTCGTCGTGGAGCTAGACAACTTGTAAATCATGGACATATTACTGTTGATGGTAAGAAAGTTGATATTCCTTCATATAGAGTTAAACCAGGAAGCAAGATTGCTTTAAAGGAAAATTCTAAAGATCATAAAGCTGCACTTGACGCTGTTTCTAAGGCTACTAAACGTGTAGAATATGTTACTTTTGATGAAAACAAATTAGAAGGAACTTACGTTAGATATCCTGAACGTAGTGAATTAAATGCAGATATCAATGAATCATTAATCGTTGAATTCTATAACAAGTAAAAAGACTTATTAACAAAGTCTTTTCAGGTTGTTGACAAAGTGAATTTTTTGTTAACAATCTTTCTTTTTAATAAACAAGGTGATATAATGAACTTGCG
>FR901031.1 GCA_000438295.1 Clostridium sp. CAG:451 | reverse complement strand
AACATTGTTGCTTTTTTCAAGCTGCGTTATTAATATAACAAACTTAAGTGATAAAGTCAACACTTTTTTTAATTTTTATTGACTTACTTTGTCACTTTTTTCAAGTGACGTTTACTACTTTAACAAATCACATCGTTTATGTCAATACATTTTCAATTTATTTTTTACTTTTTTTCATTTTCATATATTTTTGATAATATTCTTCTATAGTTTCCTTTGAAAAGCATTCATTTTTAGCCTTAACTTTCTGTATTAAGTCATTTAGTTCTATATGTATTACGGAGTCAAGCCTCTTAGAATATTGCATTTTATTTCTATGGTATGCATACTCCTTTCGATCTAGAACTTTAAATCCCCCATCTCTAAATACTTTAACATCCAAGTCATAATCTATATATTTTATTGCACCTTCTTCAATTAATACTGGTGAAGCCAAGTTACAATAATAGGATATGCCCTTTGCTTTACATTGTGCTATTACATTATACCAATGATTCTTATAAAAGAATATGATAGCTGGTTCTCTAGTCTTCCAAGTCCTACCGTCCATTTCTAAAACATTTGCACAATCATTAACAAATACATATACTTCTTCTTTTTTCCTATAATCCAAAAAGATTGCATGATCCCACGATTTATAAATCATCCCATTATGTTTATAACTATGAATTTTATATGATTTGCCAACTTTCAGTTTTTCCATTTTACATCCTTTCTATGATTTCTCACCAATAACTATAGCATTTTAGTGTGACATCCTCCCCCGCCTAAAGAGGTGGGGGCTTCCT
>FR901030.1 GCA_000438295.1 Clostridium sp. CAG:451 | reverse complement strand
TCAGAAGTTAATTTCCGAGCTTCCTATCAATCTGGAGCGGATGAGGAGAATCGAACTCCCGTAGTTAGCTTGGAAGGCTAAGGTTCTGCCATTAAACTACATCCGCAAGATAAGTACCGCCTTCCTTTTTTTCAGAAAACAATATTAATTATACAGAAATATTTTACAATGTCAATATTTATTTGAAAAAAAATTAAATTTCTAGAGATTATTGGAAAAGATAATGAAGATCTTTCTTTTTAATAGTCCCACCACAAAGTTTATTTATCGAAATATGATAAGTAGTTGCTAATTTAATAAGTTTATCAGTTGGTATTCTTATTTGCCCATCTTCATAATAAGAGTAACTTGATTGATATACACCTAAAGTATTAGCAAATTCTTTTTGCGTTTTCCTTAGACGTAGTCTTGATTTCTTTAGATTACTTGCAATGAAATTATAATCAATATCTTTTTCATATGTCATAGGACTTTTATCATAACTTAATCCTAATAAGTATTCAATATTTGTTTTATATATTTCTGCAACTATAGCTAACTTTTCGATTGGAAAGTTAGTGTCACCTAATTCCCACATGGCATAAGTAGAACGCTTTACACCCAATTTAGTAGCTAATTCTCTTTGTGTTAAATCATTATCTTCTCTTAAATCTCTAATTCTCTGATAATGCATCTCTACCACCTTGTTAATATTTTAGTATAGATTGGAAAAAACTGGTGTTTTTGTCAAAATAACTGATATTATTCTTAGATGGGGAAAAAAATAAGTTGATTGTTTATCATAATTGTAGGAGGTGATAGAATAAAAAAAGTATTATTTATAAAGCAGGAGAGTCAATCTGACTGTGGTATAGCTTGTCTTAAATGTGTATTATCTTATTATAATATTTATCCAACAAGTGAATATTTAAAAGATACATCTTTATATGATGGAACAGGTGTAACTTTATTTGGCCTTAAAAATGTATTTGAATCCTTAGGATTTGATTGCGAGGCATTAGAAGGAAAGATAGACTTAGAAAATAACTATATTCTTCCTTGCATTGCTCATTTAACAATAGATAAAAATGCAAATAAGTATCATTATGTAGTAATCTACAAAATTAGTGCTAATAAGTTATATATAATGGATCCAGCTAAAGGAAAATATAACTTAACTATAGAAGAATTTGTTAGTAGAAGTACTAACTATTATCTTTTTGTTAAGCCAACTGCCTTCTTAAAGAAAATAGAAAAATATAAAGTAGTAACAAATATCTTAAAAGTCCAAGCAAAGACTAAAAAAGGTTACTTTACTTTTCTTCTAACTATTTCCTTAATTAGTCTTATATTAGAACTAGCTACTTTTTTTCAATTAAAAATATTTCTAAACTATGCACTAATACCAGAAAACTTACAAAACATGTTTACTTTAATGATTCCTTTTGTCTTAATCTCCTTTCTTAAAATAATCGCGGATTATTTATTATTTAGTTATCAGTTAGCATTAAAATTATCTATTTCTAAAACTTTGTCAAATAAAGTAATAAATAAGTTTTTATCGCTTCCTATAAATAATTTAAAACGAACAGAAAATGAGAAAGTACTTTCTATATTTCAAGATGTTCAATTTATAAGTGACTTTTTTATTGATGAAAAGTTAGTTGTTTTACGAGTATTACCACTGCTACTTGCTTTATATTTAATTTTCTTAAAAGTATCTTTAAGAGTTTTTCTCTTCTTATTAATTAGTAATATATTTTTTCTATTGTTAGTTATCTTTCAAAAGAAAAGACTTGGTAAACACTTACAAAACTATTATTACCAACGTGATAAATTTAACTTATTAGTATCAAGTACGTATCATTTTTTTGAAATGATAAAAGGATATCACTATGAAAAGAGTAAATCAAAAGAATTAAATAATAGTATGACTAATTACTTTATAACTACTAGTTCTTTAGAAAAGTATAAGGAAAAGACTAAAAACTTATTTTTATTAATAGAAAATATTAATTACTTTTCCTTGTTTTTTCTTCTATCTGTTTTATTAATCAGTGCTAAGAAAATAGATAATCTTTCTACCTTTATATTCTTAGAGAGTCTTATAGGGGTAACCTTGAAAAATGAAGAAACTTTAATAGTTCAATTATTAGCAAAAAAAGAATATAAAGAAACAGTTGACAGGCTAGATGATTTTTTTCTTCTTAAAAGGGAACTATTATTAAATTATTCACCTAATATATATGAAAAAGAACTAAATATTGCTGTTAATAATCTATCATTTTCTTATGGTTTAAAGCAGCTACTTAAAAATATAAATCTAACTATTCCATTTAAATCACATATCTTTTTCTATGGAAAGTCTGGCAGTGGAAAGAGTACTTTATTTAAATTACTAGGTAGATATTTAGAACCAGAGTTTAGCATGATAAAAATTAATAATGTGGATATTACTCATTATAACTTAGCAGATCTAAGAAATGATATTTCCTATGTAACTAGTAATATATCAATAGAAGCTAAATCACTTTTAGAAAATATAACTATGGGAAGAAAAGTAAATATGAATAGTATTAATAAAATTTTAAAAGTGACTGGTCTTAATAATGTATTAGCTAGTAAA
Source organism: Clostridium sp. CAG:451 (assembly GCA_000438295.1). GTDB lineage: Bacteria > Bacillota_I > Bacilli_A > RF39 > UBA660 > Onthousia. The sequence continues at coordinate 16,225 of FR901030.1, read as the reverse complement.
GATAGAAATATCCATACTATAAACGAAATGGAGTTAAACAGTCTTAGTACTGGTGAGAAAATGCGAATAGCATGTGCTAGAGCTCTTTATCGGGATAGTAAAATTTATCTATTTGATGAATGCTTTAGTAATATGGACATAAAAAGTGAAAGACAACTATTAATAAACATATTTAATAATTATAAAGATGCGACAATTTTATATATTTCCCATCGCTTAGAAAACAAAGATTTATTTGCTAGGAAATACGTATTAAAGGATGGAAAAATTTATGAAGAAAAATAATTTATTAACTATTGGAACAATAATTTTCTTTATTATAATAATATTTACTATATTATTTTTGAAAAAGGTAACTATTTTTGATTATCAGGCAATCACTTGTAACATAAATAATAAAGAAATAGAAACTGTTATTTCTAAGAAACAACTAGATAATATTACAAAGAATAAATTTTTTTACTATCAGGGGAGTAAGCATATCTATAAAATAATAGAAAATATAGAAAAAGATGATTTAGTTTATCTAATACTATCAACTAATAAAAAACTTTCTAAAAATAAAGTGGGTAACATTTATATACCTATTAAAAAAATATCATTATTAAAAGTATTAATAAAGAGTTGGAGGTTATGATGCAAAAAATAGAAGATGAAAAATTAAAAAGAATAAAAGGTGGTTTTTCAGTTTGGGCTTTTGTAGGAATTACTGCTATAGTAGCTTTTCTAGTTGGAGTAGTTGAAGGCTATACTAATCCAAAGGGCTGTGAGGTGAATAATTAATGAAAAAAATAAATGATAAAGATTTACTATTAATAGTAGGGGGAGCTACCACTTTAAGTGGTACAATATTAAATCAGTTAAATAAGTTAATAAGCATATTAGTTGATTCAGGAAAAAGTTTAGGTTCATCAATTAGAAGAATCAGTGAGGATAAAATATGTCCTTTAGACTAAATCTTAGAAAAGCTGTTAAAATAGTTCTAATTATCTTTTTCATCATATTTTGTTATCTTATCGGTTATTATTTTGGTGGAAATATCATAAAACATTGTTAAAATGTAAAAAAAATGTAAATTTATAGTTGTCAGAAATGCCTATCAAGTGTTATAATCAGTTGTAGAAAAAAACGAAGGGAGGGATAGCCGAATGACACAAACAAAAGAGAAGTCAAATAACACAACTAGTAGCTTAGATTTTAAAATCAGAAAATACAAGCAAAAGCTTGCTCGTAGTGGTGTCCCTTCAGAAGCAAAGAAACACGATGCTTATGATAAACCAGGGGTTAGAAGAAGAAAAGCAAGAGAAGAAGCTAAAAAGAATGCTCGCAAGAATGAACGTAGACAATCTAGAGGAAATAGAGACTAATTAATGGTCTTTATTTTTTTTTCTAACATAAATTTATATAGGTGGAAAAATGATAGGATATAATAGGATAAAAAATTATATTGAAGATAATGAATTTCATTTTGATATTTTTATTGATCATATTTATATTGCCAATTATGAAAAGATACTCTCACTTTCAGATACTAGAGTTTCTTTTGTAGCCCAAAATAAAAAAATAACTTTAACTGGTAATAAATTATCTTTAATAAAGATGCTTGACGATGAGCTTTTAATTCAGGGAAATTTAACTAAAGTAGAGTTAGAGTAATGAGTCATTATATAATTAAAATAGAAGGTCGTCGTCCAAACTCACTCCTATCACTTTTAATTATTTTAAAGATACCTTTCATAAAAAAGAAAGAGACAAAAGACTATTTAATTTTAGAAATAGAAGAAGAGTACTTTCAAAAGATAAAAAAACTAGCACTTACTTATGAAATAACTATTCTAAAAAGAACAGGAAAAGCTTACTTAATTCATTTATATAAAACCAAAAAGATATTTCTTTATTCTACTATTTTTGCTTTTCTAGTAATTGTTTTGCTAACCAATATTATCTTTTCTGTTAGAGTAGTAGAAACTGATAAAGAGATAAAAGATATGATTCTTACCGATTTAAGAGAAAATGGTATCACAAGATTTAGATTTAAAGTCTCTTATAAAAGAAAAGAAGCGATAAGAGAAAAAATACTAGAGAAGGAAAAGAACTACTTAGAGTGGTTAGAAATAGAAGAAATTGGTACTATGTATCAAGTAAAAGTAATTAGAAGAATAAATAATCCTAAAGAAGAAGAGCTAAAACCTAGAAGTATAGTGGCTAAGAAGAAAGGACGAATCACTAGAATAGAAGCTGATTATGGAGAAGTTACTACTAAGAAGAATGATGTAGTAGATAAAGGTGATACTTTAATTAGTGGACTTATTAAAAATAAAGAAGAAATCAAAACTAAGGTAGCAGCAAGAGGAAAAGTTTATGCTGAAGTTTGGTATCAAGTAAACCTTAATCTCCCGACAATCTATCAAGAAGAGATTAAAACTGGTAAGAAAAAGAATACTTTAGAAATTATATTTCTTGATAAGAACATATTTATATCAGAATTATTTAAATATAATAATAGTATTTCTAAAGAAACTGTCCTATATAATAACCCTCTTATTCCTTTTAGAATCAGTTTTACTAAAAAAGAAGAAATTAAACTAAAACAAGTTGCTTATCAAGAAGATAAGACTTTAAAAAAGATAAAAAAACTAGCTGTTGATAAATTAAAACAAAGAATAGGTAATAATATTAAAATATTATCAATAAATGTTTTGAAAAAAAAGACAAGTGCTGATAAAATAGAAGTAGAATTGTTTTTCAAAGTAGAAGAAGATATAACTAGTTATGAATCACTAGAAAATATTGATATTACTTTAGAAAATCAGAAAGAATGAGGTACTTGTTATGTTAAATAGTCTTGGAAATTCTATTGAAAATGTCTTAGAATTTAGCTTACCAATGGTTATTTTATCAGTAATAATTGCTGTATCATTAAGAATTGCTGATATTATTAAAAATAAAAGAAAGATAGTCCTATATAAAGAAGTTTTAGCTCTGTTCTTTATGATTTATATTCTTTGTCTCTTTCAAGTAGTTACCTTTCAAGATACTACATCAGTTACAGGAAATAATTTAATACCTTTTAAAGAGATATTTAGATACTCACTTGGTAGTAGATTATTTATTAAGAATGTTTTAGGTAATGTAGTAATGTTTATTCCTTATGGTTTCTTTTGTAGTTATATATTAAAAGAAAATAGATATCTTCCTATTTTAGTTCTTACTTTAATCGCTTCTGTTTCAATAGAAACAACGCAGTTAATGATAGGTAGAGTATTTGATATAGATGATATAATGTTAAATACTGTAGGTGGAATGCTTGGATTTTACATCTATATCTTATTCTTAAAAGCAAGAGAGTTTTATAAACCATTACTATCTAAAGAGTGGATGCTAAATATAATAGCAATTCTATTATTAATTGGCTTTATTAAGATAATACTTTAATACATAGAAAGTTTTCTATGTTTTTTTAGTGAAATTAATTGTTAGTGATGACAATTTGTGATAAATTTGTTAAACTTATGGTGGTGATGAACTTTGAAAAAAATTGGAATTTATAACGAAAGTGGGGAAGATGTCCCTTATCTAACAACTGTTAAAAAAGTAATTAAAAAAGCAATGGAGATGGAAGAGATTGATGCTGAATTAAATATCATCATAGTAGATGATGACTATATCTGGAAGTTAAATAGAGATTATAGACATATTGATAGACCAACAGATGTAATAACTTTTGCTTTAGAAGATGATGATATATGTAAGTTACCTGAAGGTAAAAGAGTCCTTGGTGATGTTTATATCAGTATTGATACTGCTAAAAGACAAGCTGAATCATATGGACATGGTTTGGAAAGAGAAATTTGTTTTCTAGCTGTCCATGGTTTTTATCATTTATTAGGGTATGATCATCAAACAGAAAGTGAAGCTAAAATAATGTTTGCCAAACAAGAGGAGGTCTTAGAAAAATATGGAATTAAAAGGGAAAAATAGAAAATTTGGTTTTAAAAGAATAATAAATGCTACTAAAAACTCTATAGCTGGTTTAGTATCTGCTTATACCTCAGAACCTAGTTTAATGGTACTTTTCTTAGTTTCTATTTGTTTTATCATTTTAGGAATTATATTTGAGATAACTATTTTAGAATGGATTGCTGTTATAATTTGTATAGGATCATGTTCTGCTGCTGAACTATTAAATACGGCGATTGAAAATGTTGTAGACCTTGTTACTAAAGAGTTTCATCCTCTTGCCAAAGTAGCCAAAGATACAGCAAGTGCTGCGGAATTTGTCTTCGTTATGATGACAGTTTGTATCTTAGCAATCATTTATATACCAAGAATAGTGGAGATGTTTTAAATGAAAAAATGTGGATTTGTAACAATTATGGGTAGACCTAATGTCGGAAAAAGTACACTACTAAATGGTCTTTTAAATATTCATTTAGCTATAACAACTGATAAAGCAGGAACAACTAGAAATAGTATTGAAGGAATTTATCAAGATGATGAAGCTCAAATAGTATTTATTGATACACCAGGTATTCATAAACCAATTCATAAATTAGGAAATGTCTTAAATAAAACAGCTTATCAAAATATGGACCAAGCAGATGTTATTTTATTTATGATAGATGCTAAGACTGGGTTTGGTAAGGGTGATCAGTTTATACTAAATAAAATAAAAGAGATTGAAGATGTACCTGTTTTTCTATTATTAAATAAAGTAGATAGTATAGCCAAAGAAACATTATTTAAAACAATAGATAAAGCGACTAAAGACTTTGATTTTGCGGAAGTTATTCCTATATCAGCTTTAGAAAAGGATGGACTAGATGATTTAGTTACTACTTTAAAAAAATATTTAATAGATAGTGAACCAATCTTTGAAGATGATGCTTTAACTAATGTTTCTACTAAGTTTATTTTAGCAGAGTTTGTAAGAGAAAAAGCAATGCAATTAACTAAAGAAGAAGTTCCTCATGCGATAACTTGTTATACCGAGAAATATGAAGAAGACGATAACTTAATTAGAGTTCAAGTTTTAATTGTAGTAGATAGATTATCGCTTAAGAAAATTATTATTGGTAAAAATGGTAGTATGCTTAAGAAAATAGGAACAGCGGCAAGATATGAAATGGAAAAGTTTATGGGTAAGAAAGTTTATCTAGAAACATATGTAAAAGTAATAGAAAACTGGAAGGAAGAAGAAAAATATTTAAAAGAATTTGGTTTTGAAAATGAATAAAAAATGTTTCTTTCTCTCATATTAGTAGTAGGTGATAAAATGGATGAATTAATATGGAAATTATTTAAAGAAACAGGGGATGTTAGGTATTTTCTTCTTAATAGGAAGATAAGGGAAAGTGATAAGGATGAAGATAGTAGACGTGAAAGGAATCATCTTAAGTGAAGTAAACTATAGTGATTCTAGTAAAATACTAAACGTTTTAACGGAAGAATATGGTCTTATCAGCATCTTATCTAAAGGCTGTCGTAATTTGAAAAGTAAACTAAGAGGAACTAGTAGAAAACTCCTTTATGGAACTTTTCATTTTTATTACCGAGAAAATGGTGTTTCGACAATATCTAGTATAGATGTGATTAATGCTTATCCTAAGATAATGACTGATTTAGCAAGTCTATGTTATGCCTCCTTTATTTTAGATTTAACTTATCAAGTAGTAAGACAAAGTGAGGCAAAAGAAATTATGTCTTTACTAATTAATGCCCTTGATAAGATAGAACAAGGACTAAATAAAGAGACTATTACTAATATTATTCAGTTAAAGTATCTAACTTATTTAGGAGTAGAACCAATTTTAGATGGGTGTGTATCGTGTGGTGATAAAACAAATATTGTAGGATTAGATGCTACTTTAGGAGGTTTTGTTTGTGCTAATTGTTATCAAAATAGAGGATATAATAGTTCTAAAGCGATTAAATTAATAAGAATGTATTCCCTACTAGATATTAGTAAGATAACTAAAATAGAAGTAGCGGATGAAACTAACTTAGAAATATATAAATTTTTAGAGGAATATTATGATAGATATACCGGTATATATTTAAAGAGTAGAAAAATGTTAAATAAAACATTAAGTTTGTTAAAGGAGTAGTTTATGAAGAGTCGTTTAAAGAATTATATAATTATTTCCCTATTTGCTTTTATCTTAATAGCTACTGCTGTTTTGTTTAAAGCAACGATGAAAGAAGATTTATTACTTTACTACTTATTAATATCTATTAAAAATAACATCTTATTATTAGTTGCTACTTTACTATCTTTCTTAGGAAGTATTAAAGGCTTAATAGTAGTATCTTTCTTTTTAGTTTTTATTTTAAAATCAAATAAACAAAGAATCTTTCTTTTTCTAGACCTAATTGGTAGTGGATTAATTATTAATATTACTAAAAATATATTTTTAAGAGAAAGACCAATTATCGGTCAAAACTTATTAGCAGATTATAGTTTTCCTTCAGGACATACCTTTATAGCTATAACTTTCTATGGATTTTTACTCTACCTTGTAATGAAAGATAAAAAGGTAAGTTATAGGAAACTAAAAGAAGGAGTACTCTTATTCTTAATAATAACTATTCCGTTAAGTAGATTAATATTAGGTGTACACTATCTTACCGATGTATTAGGTGGTATTACTTTAGGACTTGCTTATTTATTCTTTCTTATTATCATGTATGAAAGTAATTTTCTAAAAGATAAAGAGGATGAGACAAAACTCACCTTTTCCTTTAAATATGCTTTTGAAGGGATTATTACTACTATTAAAGAAGAAAGAAATATGTTTATTCATTTTCTTATCGCAATAATAGTAGTTATTACTGGCGTTTATGTAAGGCTATCACTAAATGAATGGCTTATCTGTTTACTATTATTTGCCTTAGTTTTTAGTCTAGAACTGATTAATACAGCCATTGAAAATACAGTTGATTTAGTAACAACTAAGAAGAATAAGAAAGCGAAACTTGCCAAAGATGCAGCAGCAGGAGCAGTTTTGATAGCAGCTATTTTTGCAAGTATTATAGGTATAATCATTTTCTTACCAAAATTTTTTTAGGAGGTAGCAATGAATATTGGAATAATGGGTGGTAGTTATAATGGAACGGGAGAGATAACTACTAAAGTTTATGAAATAGCAAAGACTCTATCTAAGTATGATAACTTTGTAATGGGACCGAATGAAACTGGTCTATTAAGGAAAGTAAAAGATGTTTTATTTGAAAATAATAAAAATATTACTATTTATGGACTAGATACTAATGAATTTAAAGAAGTAAGAGGTACTACTAAATATAAAGTTAAAACAGTAACTGATAGAATTGCTAACTTGTATAATGAAAGTGACCTAATCATCTTTTTACCAGGAGGAGTAGGGACAAGAGCCGAGTTTTATACGATGTTAGATAGTAAAATGGAACTAAAATGTGACAAGAAGATATATCTATATAACGAGTTTGGTGACTTTGACCTACTACTTCAAGAACTTAAAAGTCTAAAAGAAAATAATTATATAAGTAAAGATGAAGACTTATCTTCTTACTTTAAGATAATTTCATCTTGTGAAGAGATTGAAAAACTACTATAATATATAAGAAAGAAAAGAGGAAGTTTATGGAAAAATTAACTATGGAAAAGCTAGTAGCTTTTTGTAAACAATATGGATATGTATTCCAAGGAAGTGAAATTTATGGTGGACTTGCTAATACTTGGGATTATGGTTCCCTAGGAGTTTTACTTAAAAATAATATTAAGAATGCTTGGATGAAGAAATTTATTCAAGAAGATATAAATTGTGTAGGACTGGATAGTGCAATACTAATGAATCCAAAGACTTGGGAAGCATCAGGTCATATAGCTACATTCTCAGATCCTTTAATCGACTGTAAGAAATGTAAGACTAGACATCGTGCGGATAAACTAGTAGAAGCTGATGGAGTAGAAGATGCTGGTGGAATGAATCATGAAGAATTAATGAACTATATCAAGGAACATAATATAACTTGTCCTAATTGTGGAGCATTAGACTATACTGATATAAGAGAATTTAACTTGATGTTTAAAACGTTCCAAGGAGTAACAGAAGATGCTAAAAATACTGTCTATTTAAGACCAGAAACTGCTCAAGGAATATTTGTTGATTTTCTAAATGTTCAAAGAAGTATGCGACTTAAAGTCCCATTTGGTATTGGTCAGATTGGTAAAAGCTTTAGAAATGAAATAACACCAGGTAACTTTATTTTCCGTGTTAGAGAATTTGAACAGATGGAAATGGAATTTTTCTGTAAGCCAGGGGATGAGTTAAACTGGCATCAATATTATAAAGACTATTGCTATAACTTCCTATTATCATTAGGAATTAAAAAGGAAAACTTAAGATTAAGAGATCATTCAAAAGAAGAATTATCTTTCTATAGTAATGCTACAACTGATATTGAATATAAATTTCCATTTGGTTTTGGGGAGTTATGGGGAATAGCATCACGTACTGATTATGATTTAACACAACACCAAAGGGTATCAGGAGTAAGTCAAGCTTATTTAGACCCAGAAACTAATGAAAAGTATATTCCTTATGTAATTGAACCTAGTGTTGGAGTGGATAGAATGTTCTTAACAATATTATGTGATGCTTATGATGAAGAGAAGCTTGATAATAATGAAACAAGAGAAGTATTACACCTTCATCCATATTTAGCACCATATAAAGTAGCAGTATTACCACTTGCTAAGAAGTATCATAGTGAAAAAGCTCATGAAGTATGGAAAAATCTTGCTAGTAAATTCTCTTGTAGTTATGACGAAGCAGGAAGTATTGGTAAAAGATATAGAAGATGTGATGCTATTGGTACACCATTTGCTATTACTATAGATGATGAAACTATTAATAATAATACCGTAACCGTAAGAGATAGAGATACGATGGAACAAGTAGTAGTAAAACTAGATGAGTTAGAAGACTATATTAAGGAAAGAGTAGAATTTTAATGAAACCAGTAATTGGGATACTTACACGATATGGTGTAAATCAAAAAGGTAGATGTTTAAACTATGTTTTTGATAGTACAAGAACAGCTATTTTAAAGATGGGAGGTAATCCTCTTCTTTTATGCCCAATGCAAAATATGGAGTATTATGATACTAAATATGAAGATTATGTCTTACCAACAGAAGAAGAAAAAAAACTTGCTACTTACTGGTTAGATATGTGTGATGGCTTATTTATTCCAGGAGGAAGTAAGATAAGTCCTTATGACTACTTTATCTTAGAAGAAGCACTTAAAAGAAAAATACCGATATTAGGAGTATGTCTTGGGATGCAGTTACTTGCTAATTACAAAGTAGATAAATTTTTCCTAAAAGATGTAGATGATAATATTCATAATACTAGTTGGGTAAAAGAGATGGAAGATAAACCAGTTCATGATGTCATAATAAATAAAGATAGTATACTTTATAATATTATTTCTAAAGATAAAATAAGTGTTAATAGTTTTCATTCTAAAGAAGTAGCTAAAAATAATAAATTTAAAATAACAGCTTTAACAGAAGATGGCGTAATTGAAGGAATAGAACTTAAAGATTATCCATTTTGTATGGGATTACAGTGGCATCCAGAATTGATGCTAGATACTGATATAAATTCTATTAAAATATTAAAATACTTTGTAGAAGAAGCTAGTAAACATAATAAAGATATAGAGGTGGTTAGTCTATGATAGATAAAGTAAAAGGAGTAGTAATAGAACCAAATGGAATAGCTCATTCTTTTGGAAAATGTAGAATGGTTTTAAATACTACAGCTGATGAAGCACATGATCCTAGTTTTAAAAGAGAGATATTACATAAAGAATGGTTTAAAAACTATGGATATGATTATAAACAAGATGAAACTCTTTTTAGTCAAATACCAGAAATGACTAAGTATGGTTTTTCTTTCGTTATAAATCATAGTTCAGTTAATCCAAGAGGAACTAATTATTATTGTTATAGTATTCAAATTGCAAAAGAATCAATACCAAATATTAAGAACTATTTTCAAAATATATATCCTATTATTAAAGAAGTACAAGATGTACCAGAGCCATGTTATGTTGAAGGAATGATTTATGAAAATGGGTGTGAAGCACTTGAAGATATAATATATGATGTGGATGAGTTTTATGAAGAATTAGGTTTTTCTAAACAAGATGCTAAAGGAAGAATAAGATAGGGGTGATATTGTTGAGCGATGAGTCAATAAAAATAGATAAAGTAAAAGGAGTAGTAATAGAACCAAATGGAATAGCTCACTCTTTTGGACATTGTTTAATGATTCCAAATGAGATAGAAATAACTCATGAAAGACATGAATCATGTTTTAAGAATGAAATATTAGCTAGTGATTGGTTTAAAAATAATAATGTTAAGTATGATTATAATCATTATTACTATTCTCAAATAGATACATTAACAAGTCAAGGATTTTCCCTTGTTCAAAATAGTAGTTGTACAACTGATAGAGGAAATCGTTCTATTTCCTATATAGTAGCACTTAGTAAAGAGTCACTTTCTAATCAAGAAGAGTATATAAAAAGTATTTATCCACAAATTAATAAAATAATAGCTAATGAAGAAAAAGCATATTTTGAGTTAGCACTATATAGTGAAGGAATACCTTTAATAGATATGTTAGCAGAGTCAACTGAAGAATTAGATGAATTTTATGAAAAAATAGGATTAGATATAGAAAAAACAGGAAAAATAGCAAAAAGTATTTGACTTTTGTTATTTTTTTGCATATAATATTAGCAGTTAAAGAAAAGGAAAGCGATGTTTATCCACCTGATTGCTAAATAGCGATAGGTAAAAAGCCAAAATTATAATTTAATAATATGGTTTTTTAAGTGGGTAAATGTTTATCCACTTTTCTTAATTTATGGAGGTGTTAATTATCGCAAAAGACAAGAATAGTCTAATGATTAATGATGAGATTAGAGCCAAGGAAGTATTAGTTATTGGACCAAATGGGGAACAAGTTGGGATTAAATCAATTCAAGATGCTAGGACACTTGCAAATTATGCTAATCTTGATTTAGTACTAATGAATCCAAATGGTAATCCCCCTGTATGCAAGGTAATGGATTATAACAAGTACCGTTATGAAAGACAAAAGAAAGAAAAAGATGCCTTAAAGAAACAAAGAGCTAGTCAAGCAGAATTAAAAGAGTTTCGTTTATCACCTGTAATAGATGTAGGTGACTTTGAAACAAAATTAAGAAATGCTATTAAATACCTTAAAAAAGGTGATAAGGTTAAGCTTAGTATTCGTTTTAAAGGTAGACAAATGGCACATACAGAACTTGGTAAAGAAGTCTTAGATCGTTTTGCAGAAAAAGCAAGTGAATATGCTGAAGTGGCAGAACAAGCAAAATTAGACGGTCGTAACATGACGATGATGTTAGTACCAAAAAAAGATAAGTAGGAGGAATAAAATTATGCCAAAGATTAAAACACATAAGGGAACAGCAAAAGTAATCAAAAAACGTAAAAATGATATTAAAATAGGACGTCCAGGAAGTCGTCATAATACTGGTTATAAACCAACTAGTGCAAATCGTAAGAATAGAAAAGGATCTAACTTAAGTAAAGCAGATCAAAATCGTTTAAAGAATGTTCTTTAAAATGAGATGAAGGAGGAGAAAGTATGGCAAGAGTAAAGAATGGAGCAACTACAAAAGCTCGTCATAAAAAAGTATTAAAACAAGCAAAAGGATATTTTGGAAGTAAGCATAGATTATATAAGACTGCAAAAGAACAATTAATGCATTCAGGACAATATGCTTTCCGTGATAGAAAACAAAAGAAAAGAGAATTCAGAAAATTATGGATTACTCGTATCAATGCTGCATGTCGTCTAAACGATATCAGTTATTCAAAATTCATTAATGGATTAACTAAAAACGGTATAGAAATTAACCGTAAGATGTTATCAGAAATAGCTATTAATGATCCTAAAGCATTCACTGAATTAGTTAGTGTTGCTAAAGGAGAAAAGAAAGTAGCTAAAGCTTCAAAGCCAGCTAAGAAAGAAGAAACTAAAGCTGAAGTTAAAAGTGAAGAAAAAGATTATAGCAAAATGACAGTTGCTGAATTAAAAGAAATAGCAAAAGAAAAATCTATTAATGTAACAGGACTTAAAAAAGCTGAAATCATTGAATTATTAAACAAATAAACATATTTTGGAATTAGATTATCTAGTGCCAGTGATGGTGGTAATCTTTAGAACAAAATAGAAGATATAAAAACGAAAAGGAGAAAAATATATGACAGTTGTATCAATGAATTATTTATTAGAAGCTGGTGTTCATTTTGGACATCAAAAAAGAAGATGGAATCCTAAGATGAAGGAATACATCTATACTACTAGAGATGATATTTATATTATCGATTTACAAAAAACAGCTAGAGCTATTGAAAAAGCTTATGCAGCATTACAAGAAATAGCAGAAAATGGTGGAAAGGTTTTATTTGTAGGTACTAAAAAGCAAGCTCAAGAAGCAGCTGAAGAAAATGCTACTCGTACAAATATGTATTTCATCAATGAACGTTGGTTAGGTGGTACTTTAACAAACTTTAAAACTATCAAATCAAGAATAAGAAGAATGGAAGAAATCGAAAAGATGGAAACAGATGGAACATTTGATTTACTTCCTAAGAAAGAAGTAGCAGGACTTAAGAAAGAATATGAGAAGTTAAATAAAAACTTACGTGGTATTCGTGATATGAAGAAAGTACCTGATGCTTTAATTATCGTAGATCCAAGAAAAGAAGAAATAGCTATTAAAGAAGCAAGAATTTTAGGAATACCTGTATTTGGTATCGTAGACACTAACTGTGATCCAGATATGGTTGATTATGTTATTCCTGGAAATGATGATGCAGTTCGTGCTGTAAAATTAGTTATTGGAGCTTTAACTAACGCCATAGCAGTAGCTAATGGAAATGAAGTAATTGATTACACTACTGAAGAAGATAAAGCAAAAGATGCTAAGAGAAAAGAAAGAGCAGCTGAAAAAGCTTCTAAAGTAGAGAAAAAAGAAGAAACTAAAGAAGAAGTAAAAGAAGAAAAGAAAGAAACTGTTGATTATGATAAAATGACAGTTGCTGAATTAAAAGAGATAGCAAAAGAAAAAGGTATTTCTGTAACAGGTCTTAAGAAAGCTGAAATTATTGAAAAGTTAGCAGCTTAATAATCAATTATTTATAAAGAAAGAGGAATAATTATGTTTAAAGCAAGTGATGTAAAAGAATTAAGAGATAAAACAGGGGCTGGAATGCTTGACTGTAAGAAAGCTCTAGAAGCTACTAATGGAAATATGAATGAAGCTATTGACTGGTTAAGAGAAAAAGGAATCAGTAAAGCTGAGAAGAAAGCTAGTCGTGTTGCTGCTGAAGGACTTTGTAAAATAGTAACAGATGGTAATAAAGCAGTTATCCTAGAAGTTAACTCTGAAACTGACTTTGTTGCTAAGAATGAAGAATTTACAAACTTTGTTGATTATCTAGCTAATACTATTTTAGCTAATAATTTAAAAACTCATGAAGAAGTATTATCATTTGATGATAATGGAGAAACAATTGAAGCTAAGTTAGTTGCTCTAACTGCTAAGATTGGTGAAAAATTATCTTTCCGTCGTCATGAATTAGTAGAAAAAAATGACAATGAAGTATTTGGTAGTTACTTACATATGGGTGGAAAGATTGGTGCTTTAGTAGTACTTGCTGATACAAGTATAGAAGTAGCAAAAGACGTTGCTATGCATGTAGCAGCTATGGCTCCAGTTTGTGCAACTCGTAGTGATGTACCAGCTGATATGGTTGATCATGAAAGTAAAGTAATTAAAGAACAAGTTATGAATGAAGGAAAACCAGCTGATATAGCAGAAAAAATGGTTACTGGAAGACTTAACAAATTCTATAAAGAAATTTGTCTTGAAGAACAAGAATTCATTAAAGATTCTAGTGTAAACGTAGGTACATTCGTTAAGAATAATGGTGGATCAATCGTTTCAATGATTCGTTATGCTGTAGGTGAAGGTATTGAGAAAAAAGAAGAAAACTTTGCTGATGAAGTAATGAGTCAAATAAATAATACTAAATAGTTAGTATTAAAAGAATCTATTAATAGTACTGATTAATTAAAAATCAGTGCTATTTTAATATCAGGTCTAGTAATTATTTAAAAGATATGATATAATTTAGAACGTATTTTGGAGTGTGATGTAAATGAAAAAAAGAAATATAGCAATTATTGCTCACGTTGACCATGGTAAAACAACCCTTGTTGATGGTATTTTAAAGACATCAGGTATGTTTAGAGATAATGAAGACGTTAGCAATGTATCAATGGATTCAAATGCCATAGAAAAAGAACGTGGTATCACTATTCTTGCTAAGACTACTGCTCTTGACTATAAAGATTATCGTATCAATATCTTAGATACACCAGGACATGCTGACTTTGGTGGTGAAGTTGAACGTATTATGAATATGGTTGATGGAGTATTATTAGTAGTAGATGCTTATGAAGGAGCTATGCCTCAAACTAGATTCGTTTTAAAGAAAGCTTTAGAAGCAAAAGTAAAACCTATCGTTGTAATTAATAAAGTAGATAAGCCTAGTGCTCGTTGTTCTAAAGTAGTAGATGAAGTATTAGATTTATTTATCGAGTTGGGTGCTGATGAAAACCAATTAGAATTTCCAGTTATCTATGCTAGTGCTTTAAATGAAACTTGTAGTTTATCAGATGATATTTCTACTCAAAAGCCTGGTTTTGAACCATTACTTGATTTAATTATTAGTGAAATACCAGCTCCTACTGGTGATAATACTAAGGAATTACAATTTCAACCAGCTTTACTTGACTACAATGAATTTGTCGGAAGAATTGGTATTGGCCGTGTTCATAATGGAGAGATTCATACAGGAGAGATGGTTAACTGTGTTAGATTAGATGGTACTACTAAAGCTTTCCGTATTCAAAAACTATTCGGTTACTATGGTTATAGTAGAGTAGAAATAGATCATGCAGAAGCAGGAGATATAGTAGCTATCGCTGGACTTGCTGATATATCAGTAGGAGAAACTATTTGTGAACAAGGAAAAGTTTTACCACTACCTGTTTTACATATAGATGAACCAACTCTACAAATGACATTTGGAGCTAACACATCACCATTTGTTGGCCGTGATGGTAAATTAGTAACTGCTCGTAAGATTGAAGAAAGACTATTAAAAGAAACACAAAAAGATGTTAGTTTAAAAGTAGAAACAGCAACTAATGATAGTTTCTTAGTATCTGGTCGTGGTGAATTACATTTAGGTATCTTAATTGAAAATATGCGCCGTGAAGGCTTTGAACTTCAAGTTTCTAAACCTAAAGTAATTATTAAAGAAATAGATGGTGTTAAGTATGAGCCTTGGGAAGATTTACAAATTGAAATACCAGAAGACTGCGTTGGTTCTATTATTGAACAATTAGGACTACGTGGAGCAAATCTACAAAACATGGAAAACTTTGAAAATCAAGTAAGACTTAACTATAAGATTCCATCTCGTGGCTTAATCGGTTTTATGACTGACTTTATGACTATGACTAAAGGATATGGAATAATAAACCATACATTCTCATCTTATGAGCCATATGAAAGTGTAGATATTGGGGAGAGAAAACTAGGTGTATTAGTATCAGTTGATAGTGGACAAGCAACCGCTTACTCAATCGGAAACTTAGAAGACCGTGGTATTATGTTTATTGAACCAGGTTGTGAAGTATATGAAGGAATGATTATTGGTGAATGTAATCGTGATAACGATTTAGCAGTTAATGTTACTAAAGGTAAGCAGTTAACTAATACAAGAGCTGCTGGAAGTGATCATACTGTTGTCTTAAAAAGACCTCGTCCAATAACACTTGAATATGCTCTTGATTATATCAATTCTGATGAGTTAATAGAAGTAACACCTAATAATATTAGACTTCGTAAGAAGATACTAAATACAGAAGAAAGAAAGAAATTTGATGCTAAAAAGAAAAAGTAGTAATTTACTATTAGACAGGGATTAATTATCTCTGTTTTTTTCTTGATTAAAATAATTAGTACGGGAAAAGTTAAAATATTAAGAAGTTATTCTTTAATTATAGTAATAAGTAAGTATCTATGATATAAAATAATT
>FR901029.1 GCA_000438295.1 Clostridium sp. CAG:451 | reverse complement strand
TTGTAGCAGTTTAACAAATCTAGATGTAAGCAATTTTGATACATCAAATGTAACAAATATGCGTTTTATGTTTTATTTCTCTGGTAGTTTAACAAATATAGATTTTAGAAAAGCCACTTTTGATAAAGTAACTAGTTATGAAGGTATGTTTAACAGTACCCCATCTACTATAAACATAATAACTAAGGATGAGACTACTAAGAGTTGGTTAGAAGATAAGTTGGATGGTAAGGGAACTGTTACTATTGCTTAGATGGGTGAATATACTTTTCAAAAAATGTTTGCTTTCTTAATAACAATATAGTAAAATTATGTTGAAGAGAGGGATATATAATGAATCAAGAAATAGATAATGCAGTAGAAAAGATGAAGTCTACTGTAAATAACTTAGAAAAGAAATTTGGAATTGTTAGAGCAGGAAGAGCTAATCCTTCTAGTTTAGATGGGGTTATGGTTGAATATTATGGACAAATGACACCTTTAAAACAACTTGGAACTATCTCTGTTCCAGAAGGAAATCAGTTACTTATTAAACCATTTGATAAGAGTTGTTTAAAAAATATGGAAAAAGCAATAATTGCTGCTAACTTAGGATATAATCCTAGTAATGATGGGGAAACTATTAGAATAGTAGTACCAGCTCTTACAGAAGAGCGAAGAAAAGAACTTGTTAAACAAGTTAAAGCTTTAGCAGAAGAAGCAAAGGTTGCTATTAGAAATATTAGACGTGATGCTAATGAAAAAATTGAAAAAGAAGAGTTAGCAGAAGATGAAGAAAAAGCTCTTAAAAATGACATTCAGGATTTAGTTAATGAATATAATAAAGATATTGAAAGGCTAATGAAAGAAAAAGAACAAGAATTAATGACAATTTAATAAATTTGTGTTAGTATAAACATTAAATCAGTGAGAAGGAAGTAGTAAAAGAGTAATAAAAGTAAAAGAGAGATTATGGTTGGTGCAAATAATCCTTTTATCCTTTGAATTCGTCCTTTGAGTCTTAAAGCAAAACTTTAGGCGTTACTCGCGTTAAGAGATTAGAGTGTATAGAAAACTATAAAATAAGGTGGTACCACGGATATGCTTCGTCCTTAGTTTATAGTTTTTCTTTTGTTTAGGGGGAAAATGATGATGAAAAAATTTATTTGGGATTTAGATGGGACACTTTTAAGTGGTGATTTTTCTACTCATGAGATTAGTTATTTTAAAGAAAAATTAATGGGTCAAGATATAGAGACATTTTTGAAGAATAAGTATAGTTACTTGATGGAATATGAGAGAACTTTTCTTAGATATGATACTAAATTGCTTAGTGACTTTTTAAGTTTAAGAAGTGGTCTTGTAATTGATGAAACAGTAATTATGGGGTGGAATGAGCATAGTAAATCTGTTCCCGATACTATTCATACTGGAGCAGAGGAAGTACTTTCTTATTTACAGAGTAAGGGATATGAAAATATTCTTTATACTAATTGGTTTAAAGATGTACAAGAAGCAAGATTAAGAAATGCTAATCTATTAGAATATTTTAGTGAAATCTATGGAGGAGAACTTGCTATTAAGCCTAATGCCATTGGCTATAAAAAAATAATTAAAGATGTAAATCCTAATGAAGTAGTAATGATAGGCGATAATATTGTAAATGATGTTTTAGTACCAAGGAGTATTGGTATAACTACATATCATTATGATCCATTAGAAAAGAGTAAGGATAAAAATAAAATAAAAACATTAAAAAAGATAAAGGAGATGTATTAAAGTGAATATAGAAGAGATTAAGAAAACTATAGAAGATGAACTAAATAGTTGTAAAGATATGAAAAGTCTTAATGATTTAAAAGTTAAGTACTTAGGAAAGAAAGGGATTATTACAGAACTTAGTAGTAAAATTAAAGAAATACCAAATGAAGAGAAGAAAGAGTTTGGTATGAAGATGAATGAGTTAAAGACTAGTTTTAATTCATTATATGATAGTAAGAAAACTTTATTTGAAGAAGAAGCTCTTAATGAAAAGTTAGCTAAAGAAAGTATTGATGTAACACTTCCTGCTACTCATATAGAAATAGGTAGTCCTAATATCTTAGAGAAACTAGTAGAAGATATGGAAGAGTTATTTATATCTATGGGGTATGATGTTGTAGATGGACCAGAGATAGAAGAAGATAGATATAACTTTGAGCTTTTAAATATTCCAAAAGGTCATCCAGCAAGAGATGCTCAAGATACTTTCTATTTAAAAGATGATGAAATCTTACTTCGTAGTCAGACATCTCCTGTTCAAATTAGAACAATGTTAGAAGCTAAGGGAGAAAAACCAGTAAGAATGATATGTCCTGGTAAGACTTATCGAAGAGATGATGATGATGCAACTCACTCTCATCAATTTATGCAGATAGAAGGATTGTTAGTTGATAAGAATATTCATCTAACAGATTTAAAAGGTACTTTTGAAATAGTTGCTAAAAGACTATTTGGTAATGATATAGAAGTGAGATTAAAGCCTAGTTATTATCGATTCACTGAACCATCAGTAGAGTTAGATATTAGTTGTT
This sequence comes from Clostridium sp. CAG:451, assembly GCA_000438295.1. Lineage (GTDB taxonomy): Bacteria > Bacillota_I > Bacilli_A > RF39 > UBA660 > Onthousia. The sequence goes on along the minus strand of FR901029.1, from coordinate 4,396 downwards.
TTAATTGTAAAGGAAAAGGTTGTTCACTATGTAAGAATAGTGGTTATATAACAGTAGCAGGTGCTGGAATGGTCCATCCTAATGTCTTAAGAAATTGTGGTTATGACCCAGCTGTTTGGAGTGGCTTTGCCTTTGGCTTTGGAGCAGAACGTCTTGCTATGTTAAAGTATGGTATTACAGATATTAGAACTTTTTATATGACTGATTTAAGATGTAGTAAAACTTTTGATAGAAAGGAAGATAATAATGATTAATTTAGAATGGGTGAGTGACTATATTGATATTTCTGATTTAACACCTAAAGAACTAGCTAAAAGAGTAACAGAAAGTGATATTAATGTCGAAAAAGTAATTACTAATCATATAGATAACTTAGTAATCGGGGAAGTAGTAGAATGTGTTAATCATCCTGATAGTGATCATTTACATATCTGTAAAGTAGATGTTGGTAAGGAAACATTACAAATAGTATGTGGTGCTCCTAATGTTAGAGTGGGGTTAAAAGCAATAGTTGCACTTGTAGGAGCTGTTTTACCAGGTGACTTTGAAATTAAGAAAAGTAAGATTAGAGGAGTAGAATCTAATGGAATGCTTTGTGCTTTATATGAGTTAGGATTAGAAGAGAAGAATGACGATACTTATAGTAAAGGTATTTATGAAGGAGATAGTAACTTAAAAGTAGGAGTTGATGCTTTAAAAGCTTTAGACTTAGAATCAACTGTACTTGAACTTGATATTCATAAACATCGTAATAATGATTGTTACTCGCATATTGGTTTTGCTTATATCGTAAGTGCTGTTTTAAATAGAAAAGTAACTCTACCTGATACTAGCTTTACAGAAATAGATGATAGTATAGATAAACATTTTAGCTTAGAAGTAGCAACTAATAAGTGTAGTTATTACCTAGCTAGAATGGTTAAAGATGTAAAGATTAAAGAGTCACCAGACTTTATCAAAAAAAGATTAGTAGCAGCTGGTATGCGACCTATTAACAATGTAGTAGATATTTCTAATTATGTAATGTTAGAGTATGGTCAACCACTTCATTTCTTTGATTATGATAAGTTAGGTTCTAAAGTCTTAGTAAGAGATGCTAAAGAAGAGGAAGAAATTACTACTCTTGATAATAAGGAAAGAATTTTAACTAGTAATGATATTGTAATAACTGATACTATAAAACCTGTTTGTATTGCAGGTGTTATGGGAGGAATTGATACTGAAGTAGCAGATAATACTAAAACTATTTTAATAGAAAGTGCTATCTTTGACTCTGTTAGTATTAGAAATACAGCAGCTAGATTAAATCTTAGAAGTGAAGCATCTATTCGTTATGGAAAAGGTCTAAACTATGAATATACGGAAATGGCTATTAAAAGAGCTTGTCATTTACTAGAAAAATATGCTGATGCTAAAATTCTAACAGGTATAGTTAAATATGATAACGTTGATAAAAAGCCAAAAGAAGTAGAGTTTAGAGCAAGTGAAGTTAATAATCTTTTAGGAATAGAAATTAGTGAAGCAGATATGGAAAAAGAAATGGATAGATTAGGCTTTAGTTATACACTAAAGAATAAAGTATTTAAAGTAGTAATTCCTAATAGAAGACTTGATATTGAACCTAATGTAAATGATATAGCTGAAGAAATTGTAAGACTTTATGGTTACCATAACTTAACTTCATCTCTTCCTGTTGTATCTATCAAGAAAGGTGAATATAAAGGAGATATTAAGTATCGTAAGTTTATCTCTAAAAGACTTAGAATGAAAGGCTTAACTGAGACTAAAACTTATACTTTAACATCACCTAGTATGGCTTCTATGTTTGATTATGAACATAAAGAAAAATTAGTTCTTCCAAACCCTATGAGTGTTGATAAATCCGTTGTTAGAACTAGTATTATTCCATCCCTAATAAATGTTTATAATTATAATAAAGCCAGAAAAGTAGATGATATCTTCTTATATGAAATAAGTAAAACATATGATAAAGATTATAAAGAAGAATCTAAAATAGCTGGTCTATTAAAAGGAAATATTGTTAAATCAGCTTGGAATGGTAATATAAAATGTGATTTTTATGTTACTAAAGGTATAGTAGAAGATATTCTTAATTCGCTAGGATTTAATAATCGTTATACTTTTGTTCCTATGGAGTTACCTAATATTCATAAAGGAATATCAGCTAGTATTTTACTAGATGGAGAAATGTTAGGTATCATTGGAAGAGTTCATCCTAATACTTTAAAAGATGAAGTATATGTCTTTGAACTTTCTTTAAATAAATTAATGCGTAAAGTAAAACCAATTAAGTTTAAGGAACCATCTAAGTATCCTAGTATTGAAAAAGATGTTGCCTTCTTAATAGATAGGAATATTAATTCTCTTGAAATAGAAAAAATGATAAAGAAATATTCATCAAGGTTATTAAAAGAAATAGATGTATTTGATGTTTATCTTGGGGATAATATAGCTAAAGATAAGAAATCAATTGCTTTTAAACTTACTTATCAAGATGATACTAAAACTCTAACAGATGATGAGGTAATGACTGATTTTCATAAGATGATAGAGAATGTTACTAAGGAATTTAACTGTGAGATTAGGGATAACTAATGAATAAAAAAGAAACATTAATTGATCAGTTTAAAACTTATGTAGGTGCATATTATGGCGTAAATAGTATGGATGAATATGATTTAAAAGTATATGTTTTAAAAGAAATAGAAAAAGAAATAATTAATTTTATTGAAGTAAATGATTTAGAAAAAGAAAAATGTTTAAAAATAGCTAAAGAAGTAGAAGATAATGTTTCTCTTAAAACAAAACTACAAGATAGTTTATTAATTCTTTATAAAATGAATGATTATATGGAACTTATCTTTATGATTAAAAGTAAATTAAAAAAATTAAAAGCTTAGCAAATATTACCAGGAAAGAAAATCTAAAAATGAGACATTTTATTAATGGAGGTGTCGAAATTTGAAAAAGATTTTCTTTTTTGTGTTAGTTGTTTTTTTGTTGCTATTAATTACTAATACAAAAGCTTTAAATAGATATAGAGGTAGTAAGGAAGTAAAAGTGGTTGTTTCTTTTACTAATAGTAGTGTAACTACTAATGATATTAGGGAAAGAATGTTATTTGATTATAAAATTATTTCTTATAAACCTAAGTTAGTACTTTCTTATTATGATGAGTCAATATTAAAGAAACTTAGTGATTTTACTTTCACTGATATAGAAGAAGGAAGGAAAAGATATTTAGAAATACTTAGGCAATATGGATTATATAGTGATATAGAAAGAATTGAATGTTTTGGTATACCACTTGCTAGTGTTACTATTTATACTAATATTAATAATCTTAACAAGATAAAGTATGAGAGTAAAATAATTTAAGCAATAATAATTTATATGAAAAAAATAACTATTATGTGTTAGTAAAAAATTGATACAATAGTTTAATAATTTGTTCATTAATTCTTAATTCAACCTCTCATATATATAAGAGGAAGCAATGGTTGACTTTTTTAGTATAATTTAGTATAATATGGGGCATTAATGAAAGGGAATAGGTATGGAAGAAATTATGATAAAAAATGAATATGATGATACTAGATCAATTAACTTAGATGTGTCTACATTTAGAAAGGATGAAACACATCCTTCTAAAAGGAAAAAAGCAAAAGATGAAATGCAAATGAGAAAGGCTAAAGTAGCTGAAAAAAAAGAAAAAAGAAATAAAAAAATCAAAAATTTCAAGTTATTTGGTAAAGCAGTAGCTTTATCTATGTTATGTGTTGCATCTGGCAAAACTTATCAATTTGCAGATAACAAAGTCTTGGAGTATAAAGAAGATATGGCTATGGATGATTATTATTCTTCTATTGCTAAAGTTATTATGCATAGTAAATATTTCTTAACAAAAGATGGAATAGTAGATGAAGATAAATATGCTTATCATTATGATAGGGTAGCAAAATATATAGACCATGAAGAAAATAATTTAGATAGTATTACTTATCAGAATAAAACAGTAGAAATTAAAGATTTTTATTTAGCTAGTGCCGTTAACTATTTTAAAGAATATTATGGTGACGTTAATCAAATAGTCGGTTATATGTCTACTACAGGAAATAATAATACTTTAGATGAATATGTAAAGACTTTAGGTTACTCTACAGTTGATGAATATGTAGATTCTATATATCAAATAAATTACGGATTGAAAAAGGATAATGTTACTTTTAAGAAAGCTAAATCTATAAAATAATAGTTGCTAACTATATAAATAATGTGTTAAAATTTAGGTATCAAAGATAAAGAAAGTAGGTGCCTAGCCATGTTGTTAAGTAATAGTCAAGTTTACAATCAGTTAACATGGGGGGGGCAATTT